>NZ_JBLYIF020000008.1:0-157427 GCF_048548695.2 Pontibacter sp. JAM-7 | reverse complement strand
GCCAGAGCCAGAGCCAGAGCCAGAGCCAGAGCCAGAGCCAGAGCCAGAGCCAGAGCCAGAGCCAGAGCCAGAGCCAGTCGTGCAGTTGGTTGCAGCCGCTGAACAGCAAAATCTGCTCGGTGATGAGCCTGAGCTGGATTTTGATCAACCTATTACCGCTTTTTGTCCTGAGTTGCAGGCAGCTGAGCTGGATGTTGCTGAGCCTGAATCAGAACCAAAACTGGCAGCAGCTGAACCAGTGCCAGAACCAGCATCAGTGACAGAGCCGGTGGTTGAGTCCCGCGCTGCCAGTGAATCTGACATTGAGTCTGCTCCTGAACCTGAGCCGCTAGCGCCGGAACAGGATGTGACGGAACCAGAGCTGGAAACTGCAGCCAAACGCCCCTATGCCGAGCACACCATCACCAGCGATCCTCTGTTGGATACTATCCCTGCTGATAAAGCTGAAGCGCCGCAAATGGATCTGCTGTCTGCGGCACCGCCAGCGACAAAGGCAGAGCCGGTTAAAACCGAAACAGCCAGCCCTGATCCTGCTAATGTGTTGATCCTGTCAGTAATTGCCAAAGACACCGAACAATTGAATGGCCCGGCGTTACAGAAAGTGATTAAAGCCTGCGGCATGACCTTTGGTGATATGGATATCTATCATCGCCATGAGAATGACAGTGGTCGGGGTCCGTTGCAGTTCAGCATGGCCAATGCTTTGCTGCCGGGCACCTTTGATGACCAAAAGCCAGAAAGCCTGAACACTAAAGCTGTCAGTTTCTTTATGTCGATGGATAACCCAGTGCGTAAAATGGATGCACTGGAATGTATGCTGGCCACTGCAGAAACGGTGGCCAAACACTTGGGTGGTGAAATACTGGATGAAAACCGTTCGGTTATGCGTTCACAAACCCGCGAACACTACCGGCAGCGTATTCGTGATTACGAAATGGAAAAAATGCGCCGTCGCAGTGAGAAACTTGTCTAATTCCCCTGCTGTACTGGATAGCCCCTCGTGACGAGCAAAGATGAAATTGATCAGTTGCGAGCGCAGCTGAACCAGCACAATTACCGTTATTATGTGCTGGATGATCCCAGCGTTCCCGATGCCGAATATGATCGCTTGATGCAACGCCTCAAACAGCTTGAGGCGGAGCATCCCGATCGTATCACTGCCGACTCTCCTACCCAGCGGGTGGGAGCACAGCCATTATCTGCCTTTACTCAGGTAACACATGAAATGCCAATGCTGTCCTTGGATAACGCTTTTGCTGAGACAGACATGGTGGATTTCAATCGGCGTATTCTGAGCCGACTTGATCTGGCTGCAGATACTCAGATCAGTTTTGCCTGCGAACCTAAACTGGATGGTATTGCGGTCAGCTTATTGTATGAAGATGGCTTGCTGGTGCGTGGTGCAACCCGCGGTGATGGTACTACTGGTGAAGATATTACCCAGAATATACGGACCATTCCCAGTGTGCCCTTGAAGCTGATGGGGTCAGGTTATCCGGGACGGCTTGAGGTGCGCGGTGAGGTTTACATGCCGCGTGATGGTTTTGAACGGTTGAATGCTCAGGCGACAGAGCGGGGTCTGAAAACCTTTGTTAACCCACGTAATGCGGCCGCCGGCAGTTTGCGCCAGCTCGATCCGAAGATTACCGCCAGTAGACCCCTGCAGCTGTGCAGTTACAGTGTCGGTGTAGTGGCGCAGGGTGAACTGCCGGATCAACATGATCAGGTGCTCAAACAGCTGGCGGAGTGGGGGTTTAGACTGAATCCATTGCTGGAAGTTGTCAGTGGGGTCGTCGGTTGCCTTGATTACTACCAGCGGGTATTACAGCAACGGGATCAGTTAGCGTACGAGATCGACGGTGTTGTGTTTAAGGTAAATGACCTGGCGTTACAGCAGGCGTTGGGTTTTGTCTCCCGAGCGCCGCGCTGGGCCATCGCGCATAAGTTTCCGGCGCAGGAAGAGCTGACCCAGGTACGCGCGGTGGAATTTCAGGTAGGACGTACGGGTGCGGTGACGCCAGTAGCGAGACTGGAACCGGTGTTTGTCGGTGGTGTTACGGTATCCAATGCCACGCTGCATAACATGGATGAGATCGC
The DNA here is from genome assembly GCF_048548695.2 of Pontibacter sp. JAM-7. Classification (NCBI taxonomy): domain Bacteria; kingdom Pseudomonadati; phylum Bacteroidota; class Cytophagia; order Cytophagales; family Hymenobacteraceae; genus Pontibacter; species Pontibacter sp. JAM-7. The sequence goes on along the minus strand of NZ_JBLYIF020000008.1, from coordinate 155,330 downwards.
TCGATTGGATCTGAGGGTAGGTGATACTGTGGTTATTCGCCGGGCCGGGGATGTAATTCCGCAGGTTGTACAGGTGATTATCGACCGTCGGCCTGATAACGCCAGCAAGGTGACTATTCCTGCGCAGTGTCCAGTCTGTGGTTCTCAGGTAGAGCGGGTGCAGCTGGTTAAACGCAGTAAAGCCGGTGCACGGACTGCGGAGGGGGCTGCGTATCGCTGTGTTGGCCGCCTGTCTTGTAAGGCGCAGCGGCAACAGGCATTGATCCATTTTGCTTCACGTAAGGCGATGGAGATTGATGGTCTGGGCGACAAAATAGTTCAACAACTGGTGGATACCGATCTGGTACGGTCGCCAGCAGATCTGTATCGGCTTACGCCGGACCAGTTACAAGCACTGGACGGCTTTGCCGAGCTGTCGGCGAATAATCTGCATGCGGCGATTCAGGCACGCAAGAGTGTGGCACTATCGCGCCTGATCTATGCGTTGGGTATTCCCGATGTGGGAGAGGAAACCGCCCGCACATTGGCGAATGGTCTGGGTTCGCTTGATCGTGTGCGGCAGGCACTCCCGGACACACTTATCTGGTTACCGGATATCGGGTATGAAGTGGCGACCGAAATTCACAATTTCTTTGCCGATGAACACAATCAGGCTGTGTTGGATGACCTGCTTGGCGAGATGGATCAGATCACGGATGAGGATGGTTTAGCCGCTAGCCTGGCGGCTTCTGTGACTCTGGCTGACCTGCTGCAGCGGATGAATATTGATGGTATCGCTAAAGTTGGTGCCCAGCGTCTGGCAGAACACTTTGAATCGTTAGATAACATTCTGCAGGCCGAAGCGGTTCAGCTGAATCAGGTACCTAAGTTGTCAACCAAGGCTGTAAATGGCCTGCTGCAGGCAATCGCTGATGCAGAATGGGTTGCCCGCGTCACCGCACTTGAATCTCAGTTGCGTGATTTTGGTATGCATTGGCAGTGTCAGCCGGCAGAGCAGGATAGCGCTGATACCCTGCCGCTGTCAGAGCAGACTTGGGTGTTAACCGGCACCTTGGAGAGCATGAGCCGTAATCAAGCTAAAGCTCATCTGCAGGATCTCGGGGCGAAGGTAGCGGGCAGTGTCTCGGCTAAGACGGATTGCGTTGTGGCAGGGCCGGGCGCCGGTTCTAAGTTGGCTCAGGCCACCAAGCTTGGCATTCAGGTGATGAATGAGGCAGACTTCCTTGCATACTTACAACGATATGGAATCACCCCTGCATGAGAGTTTTGCTGCTGACCTCATTGTTACTGACGGCTTGTTCCAGTCAGCCCATTGCCCCGCCAAGTATTTGCGATGAGCTGGACGATAATGATGAGTGGCTGCAACCTCTGCTGCAAACCCGCGCACGCTATGGTACTCCCGTGGCGCTAAGTTTGGCATTGCTGGAACAGCCGCTGTCAGTCACCGATAAGGCCAACGTCAGAGTGCGGACTCCTGACTGGGATGAGTACAGAGTGCGTAGCGAAAACTGGGGAGCTGACATTCGCTCGGTAACCGATGCGGTAGATTTTGTTGGCTGGTTCAGTAAAGAAACGGTAAACCGCAATCAAATTGGCTGGCAGGATTATCGTCAGCATTATCTGGCGCTGCGGCTTGGTCATGGCGGGTTGGTCAGGTTCCAGCCGGATAAGTACCCGGAGTTAGACCGGCAAGCACAGGGTGTTGGGCGCCAGGCGGCTCGCTGGGATAAAGAGCTCTCCAGCTGTGAGGCTGATTGGCACAAAAAGCCTTGGTACAGCCGACTAAAAGTCTGGTAACTATGATTATTCCCTGGCAGGCGGTGACGCCGGAAACATTAGATAATCTGATAGAAGAGTATGTGACCCGTGACGGGACCGACTACGGCGACGAAGAGGTATCGCTGCAACGGCGGGTACAGCAGGTTCGGGCTAAACTGCAGTCAGGCGAGGCTGTATTACTATTCAGCGAAAGTACAGGCCTGTGCAATATAGTGGCGAAAGACAGTTTGACTTGAGGACGCCAGAATGGACCAGCTCGAACAGATAACCGGTTTAATTGCCTTGAGTATGGGGTTGGGCTGGGCCAGTGGTATTAACCTCTATGCCACTGTTCTGATGTTGGGTGTGCTCAGCAATATGGGGCATATTACACTGCCGGAAGAGCTGCAGATTGTGAGTGACCCTCTGGTGCTGATGGCTGCAGGCTTTATGTATTTTGTCGAGTTCTTCGCTGATAAGATCCCCGGCGTTGATACTGGATGGGATGGTCTGCATACCTTTATTCGGATACCGGCCGGTGCTGCCTTGGCAGCCGGGGCAGTTGGTGATCTGAGCCCAGCAGTCGGGTTGGCAGCAGCGCTGGTGGGTGGCTCGTTGGCCGCCGGGTCTCATGCTGCTAAAGCGGGTAGTCGGGTGCTGATCAATACATCTCCGGAACCGGTGAGTAACTGGACCGCTTCCATTAGTGAAGATTTGCTGGTGCTGGGTGGCCTCTGGGCTGCGTTAAATCACCCAATCTGGTTCCTGGCTGGACTATTCCTGTTTGTTCTGTTGCTGATCTGGTTGTTGCCCAAGCTATGGCGCGGCATTAAGCGAGTGTTTCGTTTTATTGCGGGATTGTTTGGGGCCCAAACAGAAGAACCAGAGCTTGAATTCAACAGGCGGGAATCACCGCCGCACTCTTTGCCGCCGAAGTAACCGGTCGACAGCAGAGCTTTTGCTTACACCCAGCGCTCCAGATGAGGTCCGCTGACCAACAAGCGAAGCAGGTCATATCGGCAGATAATGCCCACCACATTGTCACTTCTATCAACAATAGGCATGGCATTGATATTGTGTTCAATAAAGCTGCTGGCGACTTCTCGCACCAGGGTTTCCGGGGTGGCTGCGATGAGTTTGCCGGAGTATAGGTTTTCTATGCTCTCTACGGATGATACGCCAGCTTCCAGAATGTCGTGATTAGAAACTAATCCCAGTGGCTTGCCGCCATCAGCGACCAGCAGGTGGTTAATTTCATGGTCCTGCATGCGCTGCCAGGCAGATTGAACCAGGGTGTAGGGTGCCACAGTAATGACCGGTGATACCATGATATGAGCCGCTGTCAGTTTACGTCGGTCTTCTAGTGTCCCTGCGGACTTGGCTGCAGTATTGATGTAGGCCTGAGATACCGGGTGGCGGTTCTGCTGAGTGGCGGGCTTGTTACCCTGCAGCAGTATCCGATCCTCTTCGGGTGTCTGGTGTTCTTTCTTAGCGCTGCTTTGTGTGGCTTTGGTTTGTTGCGTAGCACTAACCCCGCTGGGAGGAAATAGAGCTTCCTTCGGCGTCTGGATACGGTAACCATGATCGTAAATATAAAGTGCCACGCAGCATCCTTCATTGTGCATTAACAGCGTCTAATACGCAGACAGCAAATGTATCATATAACTGAAATATCGTCAGTTAGCGCAAGTTCTTTATATATATTGGCTTTTTGTTACGGGTCGCTGGTTAAGCTTACATCTACTGCGCTTCAGTTTTTGCCAGGGACTATGGCCATTGCCTGCATACTGCGCGTTGTATCTGCAGGCTTACCAATTCGCTGAGAAGTCATTGGGCTTATTCTCAACTTCCTTAGCAAAAGACAGCCAATACATCTGATAGACAGTTAAATGCGCTTTCTGATCAGATCTTTGATTAAAAAACGACAGGGATTCAGAGCATCTAATAAGGGTTTGGCCAGCGGCAGTGGTTCATTGCAGATCAGGGAAGCCAGATATTCTCCACAAAGTGGGGTTGTAATCAGTCCTTTTGAACCATGCCCACAATTAACATACAGCCCTGGTAGATGGGCGGGTTCTGTTTCGGGAAACTGCCAGTTACGGTCTTTGCGCAGAGGGGCGAAGCGTTGCAGGGTTGCTGATATGTCAGGTGCAGGCCCGACCACGGGCAGGTAATCGGGGGTGCTGCAGCGAAATGAGACTCGTCCTGTAAGTAAGTGTTTACTTTTTACGAAGTCTTCAGCTAACTCCGGCAGTATTTTAGCCAGATTATCCAGATTGGTCTGGTGGGCGCTTGCTGTTACACAGGTGGACTGCTCATGTAGTTCAAACGTTGCGCCAAAACAATACTGGTCCTGATAAGGCGGTGATATATAGCCTTCGCCGCAGACTACCTGCTGCAAGTGTTTATCGGTGACAGAAGCAGGGAGGGTAGACACCTGGCCGCGGATGGGTTTCAGCGGTAGGTGTTGGGTTTGTTCAAGCTGCTTTGTGGCGTCTGCGTGACAAAGGATTACTGTGCCAGAGCGATACTGCTGACCCGACTCAACCTGAAGCTGCCACTCACCGTTATCCTGTTGTAAAGAGACCAGTCTGCTGTTGCCATGCCACTCAATATTGGGATGCTCAAGCAGCGCGCAGCAGAATTCAGCCGGTGAAACCCACCCGGCCAGTTTCATAATCAGGCCATCAGCCGTCACTGGTTGCTGGATAAGATCGGTCAATGCGCTCTGATTGGCACCGCCGACAACGTCAGCTGGGTAAGCATTGTGTAACAGTAAATTGGTTTGGCGCTTTAACTCAGCTGAACTCGTGGCAATTTGCATCACATCGCACTCAGACCAGAAGGTTTGCTCCGGGTCGAGATGCCGTAACAGGTTGAGGCTGTAATGACTGCCGCAGATATGCAGCTCACTCTGTTTGGTCGGTGTTACCGAGAGTTTGGCATAGAGTGCCCCTTGAGGATTACCTGAGCCACCCTGCGCCGGTGCTGATGCTGCATCCAGCACAGTGACCTTGACGCCGCGTTGGGCTAACGCCCAGGCGGTGGTGCACCCAGCCAGACCTGCGCCTGAAACAATCACATGCTTAGTCGGCTTGGGGTAAGGCAGCGCAAACCAGGGGGATGTAGACATTACGACAGAGTTATCCTGTTTATACTGGCCGCCGACCAACCGTTCTCGTTTTTTGTCAAAGGCTTCACGTTTTGTAACCTCAAAACCCACCGCCTGCAAGCCCCTACGTACCATGCCTGCTACGGTAAAAGTGGCAAACTGCCTGCATGGCTGAGTCGAGCAACCTGCTGGAACAGCTCATCAGCCCACGTTTCGGGATTTTTTGATGGAGCAAAGCCATCAAGGTACCATATATCAACTTTGGCTGAGGTTCTGTGAGGCAGCTCGCCGGGTCGCCAACAATAAGGGTTAAACGGACTGGATAATGAATGAAAAAAAGTGGTAAATCTCCGAGAATAAGGGGCTGGTTGGTTTAAGATCTTTTGTGAAAAAATAGCGTACGTCGACCAATTAGAAAAGGCTTTAAATGAATCTGATTTAGGGGTCGGATGCTTTTTAAAGCTAATGTAGTGTAGCTTGCTTTCGACTTTTGTTTGTATGAGAGTTTTATCAGTAGCTATTGGAAAATCAGATCAAGTCAGAATCTATTTTCTTCGGTAACGGTTTTGTTGTTTTTTATAGAAATTGGGTGGAAATTATAGAGGTTTAAAAGTTAAATTGTATTAATTTATTGGTTAGATAAATTCCTTTAAAGCTAGTGAGTTCTTTTTTTGTTTATCAGTTTTTTGTAGGCGAGTGGTTTCTTGTGTTTGTTGTTTGATTATATATTTTAATTCAATTCATGTAATATAATTAAGTTTCGGTAAAAGAGATATTTTTAAAAGTGAAAAATAATATATTTTGTTTTATTTCTAGACACCAAAATTTGAATACTTATTTGGTATATGGGTTGTTGGCAAAGTTGGTGCCTGCCTTTTTTGTTGTGATGCTTGGTTATTACATGGAGCCAGATGAATTCGGGATAAGTGCTGTATTTATAGCTGTAGTAACAATATTCTCTGGTTTTTTTTCATTCGGAATCGGTGTGCAAGTTGTCAAGGAGTATGAGAATTTAGAAAAAGAAAGATATAAATTGCTATTGTTAACTGGTTTGGTTATTGGTGTTCTTATATGGCTAGTGTGTGTTGTGGTTGTGCTTCTTTTAAGTGATGAGGTATTAGATTTTTTTTCATTAAGCAAAGGTTGGATTATTTTTGGTTTTTGTGTTGCGTATCTTTTGTTTTTATCTGAAATTCTGCTTAAGGTTTTGATGATGAATAAGAATGCGAAAGAATACGGAGTTATATCCTTTGCGCGACAGGCAGGGATGGCTGGTATGGCATTTTTGTTGGTTTATTTAATGGGTGGTTATTGGGAAAATAGGTCCATTGGCTATGTAGCTGGACTGATGTTGTTAGTTTTGTTTTGTGTTCCAGTATCCTTTAACTATATAAAAGGGATTCCTTTTAGGAGTGAGTATTTTAGATCTAGCGTGATGTTTGGTGTTAGTGTAATGCCTCAGATGATATCAAATTGGGTTAAGATGGGCGCGGATAAAATTATATTATCCGGGGTGATGGTTTCTGCTGAACTTGGGAAATATAGTTATATATTTTTCCTGGCATCATTGTTGATGATATTTGGTGCTGCATTAAATAATTATTTGACGCCGGTGATAATGGAGAAATATAAAAAAGCAGAGTTTGATTCAGTGGTAAGATTGCGCTGGAAAGCATTGATTGTTTTGTTTTTTGTGTCTATATCGGCATGGATTTTAGTTGATGAGTTTATGAGGTTTATGCCTTCAGGTTATGCAGTTAGTAGTGAAAGTGCTGCTTGGTTATTGGCGGGTTTTTTTTGTCAATCAGTATATTTGATATATATGAAATACTATATATATACTGATAAAATGATGATGTTGGGTGGGGTTAATGTTTTTTCGGTAATTGTATATTTATATATGATATTTGGGGCAGGGCGTATTGATATTGAATATGCGGCAATGTCTTTTTTTGTATATTCTGTGGTGCTGCTTATTAGTAGTGTTTTGTTGCAGAAGAAATTGTGTAATTAAGATCAATCGCCAGTGTTGAATGTATATGAAAACAAATCGAATTTATGTTTTAGGTGATTCGCATGTCAGGAGTTACGTAGACCTTAAGAATACGAGTTTGTTTTTTGTGGGTTCGAGTAAAGAAAATTGTTTTGTGACAGATGGGAAAGCATTGTGTTTGGCCAGGCGAGTTAGGTTTGTCCTTAGTTTTTTGCCAAGTAGCAGTATTGTTTGGTTAAATTTTGGGGAGCCAGATGCTAGGTTTTATTTAGGAAGAGGATGGCAGCCCTGGAAAGAAGGTGGAAGAAATTATCCATTGCAAGAGAGGGGTGGCAGGAAAAAGTAGATGCATCTTGTGAGCGATAGGTGAGTGTGCTGCGAGGGATTCTAGAAAGATAGAATCACAAAATATCAGTTATGTCGATTGTTGTAAGCCCTCAAAAAGAGCAAAATATAATTTCGAAAAGAATGAATGATAAAATTGAAGCATGGTGCTTGAATAATAATGTTGGTTTTATTGATGTATATTCTTGGACCTTCGATGCTAGTTCAGGTATTAAAGGCAAGTATTGCAGAGATGAAGTCCATGCTTCAAACAGTATATGTTTAAATGAAAATTTGATAGATACTATAAAGCATAGTAGCTGCAAAAAAATACAGTAATGGAAGATTTTTATTTGTCTGCGCTTGGTTTGTTTGTTATAAAAAAACAAGATTTTCAGTGTATGTCTTTAAGGTGTTTGTAAAGAGATTAATTCGTTAGCTTTTTCTTAGTATATATTGATGGGCTTAATGAGAATTCAAGATATTACAATTGCTCTGAGCGATGCAACAAGCTCTAAGATTTTAGATATGTTGGACCGTAATGGAATCTGTCTAATAAGAAAATATATTGGATCTGACGATTTGCTTAAATTGGACAGTGATTTTCAGTCTATTTTTAATTATGAATCAGGAACGGTTAATATAAGCAATCATCCTAGAAATTTAGATGGTATGGTTGCTCGATTAAAATTAGATACCAGCAAGGACAAGGTGCTTGGTGTTTATCAGGTTTTCAAAAGCCAGTTGATGGAAAATGTATCTAAAGAGTATTTTGGTGGAAATGGAATAAACTTAAATGAGGATGTTTTCTTTACCAAAGAATTTGAGAGCTCTGATGATATATTACCATGGCACTTTGATAGACAGCAGTCATTAAAGTTTTATATGAATTTGGTTGATGTGGATGAGAGTAATGAGGCTTTCGAATATGATGTTGGCTCACATAGAGAAGAGCTCTTTAGAGCAAATTGTTATATATTAAAAGGTTTGCCTCTAGGTGATATACCTAATGATATCCCTTTTGTAGAGGTCAGGTGCCCATTGAGAATTGCTGCCGATGCTGGTGATTTGGTGATATTTGATCCTGATGGTTTTCATAAGGCTGGAACGATACAGCCTGGTAAGTGCCGCAAAGTGATTAGGGGGTACACTCACCCAAAACCAAATCACACATATAAAGCGAAGCCGCTAGATTGCTATTGGTGGGTTCAGAGTTGTTTTAATATTTCAAAGTTGTCGTCAAATAAAGCAGGAAGAATATTGCCTGAAAAAAGATTGACGTCTTCAGTTTTAACTCGATTGTATAAATAATTTTATTGTTTTCAGGGAACTCTATGCAGGAAATTAAAATAATTGCTGAGATTGGGATTAATCATAATGGCGAGTATGAGTGTGCTTATGATTTAATAAAAGCATCATCAGATGCAGGAGTGTGGGGGGTTAAATTCCAATATAGAAATCTCAGTAACGCTTATGTGGAAGGGGCTTCAGAGATCGGTGATGAAATGATTTTTGAAGAAATTAAAAGAAATTATCTGTCCCCTAGTGTAATTATTAAGCTCACAGAAGCTGCCCACAAGCTTGGGCTGAAGGTTGGTATAAGTTTTTTTGATGTGACTGATTTGGTTGATTTTAATGGTCAAATGGCTGATTTTGATTTTTTTAAGGTCCCATCTGCAGAATTATGTAATGTGGAATTAGTTAATACGCTACTTTCTTATGATTCACATGTTTATGTGTCATTAGGCTGTCATGACGAAATTCAGATAGATAAGGCTTTTGCGGGATACAAGTATGACAATTGGACCGCAATGCACTGTGTTTCTAATTATCCCGTATCTTTATCAAATGCTAAGCTAGGCTATTTGAAACATATGGCTAACAAATGGGATAAAGATTTTGGGTATTCAAGTCATGATGAAAATTGGGAACTATGCCTGATAGCCATGAGTTTAGGTGCTAGTGTTATAGAGAGACATATTACTTTAGATAAGAATGCTAGTGGATTAGATCATACAACGAGTTCCACGCCAGAAGAGTTTGAGAAATTAGTTTCAATCGCTAAATATTATCCATTTATTATCAGTGGTAATGCAGACAGGGTGCCAAATCAAGGTGAGTTCCTTAATCTCCAAAATTTGGGCAGGTCGTATTATGCAAAAGAAGAAATTTCTGCTGGGGAGCCTATTACCTTGGAGCGTCTGGAGTTCAGATCGCCACGTGTAGGTCTTAGCCAACAGGAAGTAAATGAAGTGATCGGTGCTGAATCGAAGAAGACTTTAAAAATTGGTGATGTGATAAATAAATCCGTTTTCAAAGGTGATGTTGTTGTAAGTGATAAAGCACTAGATTATGCAAAGCGTAATAAGGTTGCTTTGCCGGTACGGCTACATGATATAGAGTCAATTTCAGGTCGTTTTCCTACGGGTGCATATGAGTTTCATCTGTCGTTTGGTGAAGTGCTCTCGGATTTAAGATCAAAAAAATACGATAAAAATAATATATATAGTATTCATCTTCCTGATTATATTAGTCCAACAGAGTTGATCGATCCTTTTTCGAATGATAGCTCGATTCGTGAGAGGAGTAATGAGTTGATTGATAGGACGGTCGATTTTGCTTCACACCTTCAGGAGATAACTGGTAACAACGTACCTGTTGTTGGTAGTTTCAGTTTGGTAGGTGGTGATAAGGATCGATTCTATGAGAATTATACTCAATTATTTGCTAAAATTCGCAACCTTGAGGTCGATGTGTTGCCTCAATGGCTTCCGCCTATTGCGTGGTATTTTGGGGGCTCTGTGGATTTGCATGTTTTCAATGCGCAGTATGATATAGATAAAATTTTAGAATACAAACTCCCTATATGTATGGATGTATGCCATTTATGTATGGGTAAAGAGGTTTTTGGGTTTGATCCAGTTGAGGTAATAGAAAAGCTACAGCCGTTGATCAAGCATATACATATTGCAGATGCTCAAGGTATAGATGGAGAGGGCTTGAATTTTGGGGATGGCGATCCTGATAATCTGGTTGCAATAAAATCGGTTTTAGACTTTGAATGTATGAAGGTTATTGAGGTCTGGCAAGGGCATCTGGATAATGGCGCAGGGTTTGCTGAAGCCTTGAATAGATTGGTAGATTTATGAAAGATAAAAAAAGAGCCCTTATTATTGGTGGTACAGGCCAGGATGGAGCACATATTGCGTACCATTTGTTAGAAATGGGGTGTGAAGTCTATTGCGGTTTTAGGAGGGGATCGGCAACAAATACATGGAGACTTCAGCATTTAGGTGTTTTACAGAAGGTTACCTTAATTAATATTAATGTTGATGAGCCATTTAATTTAGTAGATATCTTTAAATCGGTTAAGCCTGATTTAATATTTCATTTGGCAGGTGAAAGTTTCGTTGCCGACTCATTTGTTCACCCCGTATCAACCTTGCATGCCAATACTATAGGTACGTTGAATGTTCTTGAGGCGCTTCGTCATACAGTGCCGTCCGCAAAGTTGTTTTTTGCCTCTAGCTCTGAAGTTTTTGGAAAAACAGAATCCGGTCACTTATTAAAAGAAGAGGACCGATGTGAGCCAATGAACCCATATGGTATATCTAAAATGACTGCGCAGTCTTTAGTAAAAATGTATCGTGATACTTATGGGATCTTTGGGGTTGTTGGAATTTTGTTTAACCACGAGGGCCCTTTACGAGGAAGAAATTTTGTAACAAGGAAGATTGCATATAATATTGCGAGAATAAGATTAGAAAGTAGTGGTGATCCATTATTACTGGGGTCCCTGGACTCCTCCCGTGATTGGGGTGCTGCTTCTGATTATTCGCTTGCTATGATTAAAACACTTTTGTTAGAAAGCCCGGATGACTATGTATTTGCGACCGGGAAATTAACCTCAGTGAGAGAATTTTTGAAATACTGTGCAGAGTCTGCTGGTTTTCAGCCAGTTTTTGATGGGTCTGGATGTGAGGAAACATGTTACGATGGAATATCTGGTAGGCTATTAGCAAAAGTATCTGAATCTTATTTTAGGCCGCATGATACTAGTGCGCGTGCTGGTTGTTCTAAGAAATTATCTGAAGCAACTGATTGGGCGGGATCAAGGTCGGTTCAAAAAATTGCAGAAGAAATGGTATTGGTTGATTTAAAAAGACGCAAACAGGGTTTGATAAATGTATAGCTCCTTAAAAGATCGATTGGAAGGTTGTGTTTATACGGTTTTTACTCCTTTTAATGAACAAGATGAAGTTGATTATGAGGCGTTAGAGAAATATTTAGTTCATCTGTATAGAACCGGCGCGCGTAAATTTTATGTAATGGCTTATAATTCGCGCTATTCTCAATTAACCAATGAAGAAATATTGGGGTTAAATGAGTTTTGTATTAGGCTATTGAAAACTTTAGACCAAGATAACTTGGTTGTTGTTGCAGACCCTATACATTGTTCTACAAAAGTTTCTACTGAATTTTCGCTTCATGCCAAAGACTGTGGGGCTGATTTGATTTCTCTTATTGTCAGAGAAAAATATTTCTCTGACGAGCAGATCATTGACCATTTTGCACAAGTGGGTTCCGCAAGTTCTTTTCCGATACTAGTTCATGAAATGCCTTTTTTGTCTGGTTTCGATGGTACACAAATGCATTGGCCTGTTAGCTTGTTTAAAAAACTACCGATGGTCCCTGAGATTGTTGCATTGAAGGAAGATGCAAAAGATTTTGATATTACATGTCAGGCGCTAGATTTAGAGCCTAGAATACGTGTAATAATCGCGGGGAAAAAATCCTCGTTAATTCAATATCAGGAGCATGGTGCTAAATCATATCTAAATGGAATATCGATGCTTGATGCAAAGATAGGTGAAAGATTTTGGCAAGCGTGGGTTGATAAAGACCAAGATACTTTGCAGTATATTATAGATGAATTTGAAGCACCTTTTTTTGATGTTTGTGTAGCTAAATATGGCTGGCATCGTACAAATAAAGCGTTGTTGCAGGCTGCAGGATTTATGCATAGGAGAGATAGAATGCCTTTGATGCATCTCAATGATGAAGAGTACGAAGATGTTGAAAATCTTTACGCTGAAATCAAAAATAAAATAGCTGAGTTTTAAACGATGGGATATGTTGCGTTTGTTCCTGCTCGTTCGGGATCTAAAAGGGTCCCGGATAAAAATATTCGTAAGCTCGCTGGTAAGCCTCTTCTTGTCCATACTTTAGAAGCTTTTTCAAATTGCGATAGAGTAAAAAAGGTTATCCTTTCGACCGATTCTTTAGATTATTGGGAATTGGCTAATAAATTTGTCTCTTCAGATAAGTTGGTTTTAGATTTAAGAACTAATGAGGAGGCCGGGGATAAAGTAAAAATATTTGATTATATTAAATCAAATGCAAAAAAAATATTTAAAGACTTTGAGTGTGACGTTTTTTTGATGGGGTTGCCGACAGTTCCTTTGCGGAATTTTAAACAGGTTAACGCGGCTATTGATCTTTTTGAGAACTCTTCAAAACCTGTTTTTTCAGCTGTTGAATACGGCTTTCCGGTTAGTTTTGCTTTTTCAGTGGATGCGGATAATCATTGGCATTCGTTATTCGAACATTCTCCTATGCTTACCGGTAATACTAGGAGTCAAGACCAGGTAGCTGCTTATCATCCTAACGGGGCGATCTATGTTAGGCCAGTCTCTGACTTTAAAGAACAGCTGCATTCGTTATATGAGGGTGCTGTCCCTTATGTTATGGACAGGATTAGTTCTGTAGATATAGATAATGAAGTTGATTTTTTAATTGCGGAATCATTGCACGGAAAGGTTGTTTGATTAATAAATGAAAGGTGAATATGGGGCGGCAGTTCAGTCTATCCTGCAGGCTGAGTTAAAAGGCGATCTTTTATCGCAATATCCTGAAATATGGCCTCTTGTGAGGTATCCTTTCAGTGAATATATTGCAGGACGCTTCCGGAGTTCTTCATCTAAAAAAAGGCGCGGTTTTTTTAAACGCGCTATTTTTCTTTTGTATTCGCTTTGCTCAAAAAATCCGATATTGGCTTGTCGTAAAAAATTTATATTTATATCTCATCCAAGAAAGAAAGTAATATCAGGAAATTGTATAGATATTTACACTCGGCCATTAATTGATTTAACTGGTATTGATGAAGATAGTGCATGCCTCGAAAAGATTGATGAGCATGGTGGACATTTAGGTTGTGGGAGAAATGTATATTATCTAGATTGTTTTTTGTTTGCGAGTTTGTTTTTATCTAAGATATTTATGTTGAACTCTAAAGAAAAACAATTAATTGGTTTTTTGTGTGATAACTTTAGTCATGAAGTTAAATCTTATGAGATAAAAAGGTTTTGTTGTAGTGTTATTAAAAAAAATAAAGCACAAAGTTTTTTGTGGGGTTTATATTTTAAAATTTCACAGGCAAAAATCGTATTTGTTGTAAACGGTGCAGGAAATGAATCGGTAATCTTGGCTGCTAAACGTAATGGTATCACTACGATTGAATTGCAGCATGGTACTCCTGCGCAAGGTAAATTAAATTATGACTATCCCGAAGGGTTTTTGAAACAGTGTTTTTGTGATTATTTCTTCTCCTTTGGTAATAAAGTGCTTTGTTCCGCTAACCTTCCTGTACAAAAACAACGTATTATCCCTATGGGTTTTCCTTTCTTGGAAATGAGGAGAAGTGAAGTCTGTTCTGCTGTAAAAGACAGAGTGCTTGTTATTTCACAACCAAACCTAAGAGATGTTTTAAAACAAATTTTGCCTAAATTGGCACTGGAATGTTCTAAGCCAATATATATAAAACTTCATCCTGGAGAAGTGGAATATAAATCTACTATCCAATCTTATTATAAGAATTATCCCTCTATTCATGTCGTAGATGACACTGACTTTGATTTATACGAATTATTTTCACTGTCTGAGGTTGTTTTGGGTTTTTTCTCAACTGCCTTGTATGAAGCCGTTGAGTTCTCTGCTCGTGTTGTTGTGTTGTCTAATGAATTTATGAGCAAATCTGCTATAAATGTTGATATTGATAAAGCCATGGAACCTGCTATAAACGGTGGTTTTATGCATAAAGTTTCAAATATGTCTGAATTAATTGATGAATTATCTCTAAGTGCCCCGCAAAATTTAGTGAATAGCCCGAGAATTTTTCTCCCCTTTGATTCAGATAGGTTCTTATCCGTAATTTGTGCGATCGAGGCGGATAGATGAAAAAGCTTTTTGCGATTTGTGAAAATATGGATGATAAATATGGAGGTCCTGCAGTATCGCTTGCTTCTTTAGTAAACCATATATCAAAAAAAATTCCAGTAGAGTTGGTTTCTGTCAAACTTAATTCAGATGAGAAAAATTCCACATTAAATTCTAATGTTATGTGGTCGACTTTTTCCTTGACTGGCCCTAGGTCACTTATGTTCTCGCTTGGTCTTTTTCTTTATTTGTATCGTAATGTTTCAAAAAACGATGTTATTTATTTGAATAATCTTTGGAACTTGGTTTCATTGTCTTCTTATTTGATAGTTATTCTTAAGGATTGTGATTACGTTGTTGCGCCGCGAGGTAGTCTTTTTCCGTGGGCGCTCTCTCAGAGCAAAATAAAAAAGAAAATTGCTTGGTGGCTTTTTCAAAAATCTGCAATTGCTAAAGCAAATGTAATACATGTTACTTCGGATGAGGAAAGCAAGTGTGTTCAAGAGCTTGGCTTTTGTGTTACTCGAATTCTTATGTTGCCTCATGGTATAGATTTTCCGAGTAAACCTTCTCATCCGGTGTCTTCTGACCTACATTTTTTCGATGATAAAAAACGATATTTTATTTTCCTGTCTAGGCTTCATCAAAAAAAAGGTTTAGATATACTTCTTGATGTCTGGGTTGATATTTGTAAGCGTTTTCCTGATTGGGTGCTTCTTGTAGTGGGTCCGGATTATGGGGATTATGTTTCTAAAATTAATACTATTTCTTGTCCGCAAATACAATATCTCGGTTTTGTCAGAGGTTCTTCGCGTTTTGACCTCTTGCGTAGGTCGGAGTTTATGGTTTTGCCATCGTATACAGAGAACTTTGGGGTTGTAGTTGGTGAGTCTTTATCCTGCTCCACTCCAGTCTTAACTACTACTAATACCCCATGGGATGTTTTGAATAAGTTAAACTGTGGTGCCTGTGTTGGGCTTGATGACTTCCCGTCAAGCTTGGCCTCTTTCCTGCAAAAAACATCTTTAGAGCTTTCTGAAATGGGTGCTATAGGTGAAAAATTAATTCTTGACGAATACAGTTGGAATAAAAAATCCGATGATTTTATTGAGCGATGCTGTCAATGTTAGCATACGACAATATTCATAAGTCTATTGGGATTCTGTTTTTTGTTCTAGCTTTATTTCCATGGGTTTCTTTTGGTTTGAATTCTTTTGATTCACAGCCTTGGTATATTGTTGTAGGTGTTTTTTTTCTGCTATTGTCGACCCCTTTTATAAAGTTTTCTTTTTATTCTTTTTTTGCTTTTTTGGTTTTAGCAACTGGTGTATTTTTGTCTTTTGTTTATTCGTTTTTTGTGTCCCCCGATTTTTTTCTTCTTCTCAGGGGTGTGTTTTCCTATGTTGGTTTTGGCCTGTCAGTTGTATGCTATTTTGTTTTTTGTTCTCGATATTCTGCTCCTGTCTTTGTTTTCTTAATTGCAAATTCTATTTATTTGTTTGTTGCTCTGTTGCAGGCTTTATTTGATTTTGATTTTTCTTATCTTTTGAATCAAAGAACAACTTTAGACCGGGGTGTACCTTCTTTAACGCCAGAGCCTACCTATTTCGGTATTCTTCTTGTTTTTATGTCTTGGCTTTATATTTATAATTCATGGCATTTTTTTCGATATGTTAGAGTGTTGTTGTTTTTGAATTTGTTGTTTATTTTTTTTGTGGCACAGTCTTCGATGGCTATTCTTTATGTGATTTTATTTGGGATTGTTGCTTTTTTGTTTAGATTGAACTTTAAGTTTTTTTTGTTTTTTGTAGGATTTGTCCTCCTGTCTTTTTTTGTTTTGTATTTTTTTGGTGAAGGAACTCGCCCATTTCGGTTGATTACTTATTTTTTGGATGGTGGTCTTTTAGGACTGATTGAAAGAGATGCCAGCATAAACTTTAGAGTGTCAAGTGTTTTTTTGCCGTATTTTTCAATATGGCAGAATTTTTTTATGCCTGGTGGATTTGCTGGGATTTATCAATATTCTTTTGATTTCTTTGATTTTTTTAATGGTTTTTTCTGGTATGGAAGTCATGTAAAAATAATGTCATTTTTTGGGGCTTTCTTATTTGAACTTGGTATTTTTGGTTTGTTTTTTTGGGTTCTGGTTTTTTTTAGATCGATTATTTCATACCGTGTTCCATTTGCGACTGTTATCTGTTTGTTTTTGATTTTAAATAGCGCGATTCCCGTGGCGTTTCCGCTTGTCGGCTTTCTGGTTGCTGCATTTGCAGTTAATCGGCAGCAAATTAATTAAGGTAAGTGAGGTATTTAAATGCGTAAAGCTCTTATCACCGGTGTTACTGGTCAAGATGGTTCATACTTGGCAGAGTTTCTTTTATCAGAAGGGTATGAAGTTCATGGCATTAAGCGCCGTGCATCTTCTTTCAATACTCAAAGAATTGATCATGTTTATCAGGACCCGCACGTTGAGCATAAAAACTTTATTTTACATTACGGCGACTTGACGGATAGCTCTAATTTAACGAGGATTTTGCAAGAGGTTCAGCCTGACGAAGTGTACAATCTAGGTGCTCAGTCTCACGTTGCTGTTAGTTTTGAGTCACCTGAGTATACTGCCGATGTGGATGCTATGGGGACTTTGCGTCTGCTTGAAGCCATTCGCTTTTTAGGTTTAGAAAAGAAAACTCGTTTTTATCAGGCGTCCACGTCTGAGTTGTATGGCCTTGTGCAGGAAACGCCGCAAACAGAAACGACTCCATTTTATCCGCGTTCTCCTTATGCTGTAGCCAAACTTTATGCTTATTGGATTGTGGTTAACTATCGTGAGGCTTATGGCATATATGCCTGCAATGGTATTTTGTTTAATCATGAGTCCCCTCGTCGTGGTGAAACTTTTGTTACGCGTAAAATTACCCGCGGGTTGGCTAATATCTCTCAAGGCTTAGAATCCTGCCTCTATATGGGCAACCTGGACGCACTGCGTGATTGGGGGCATGCTAAAGATTACGTACGCATGCAATGGTTAATGTTACAGCAGGATACACCTGAAGATTTCGTTATTGCTACCGGTAAGCAATACAGTGTTAGGCAGTTTATAGAGTGGTCTGCTATTGAACTAGGTATCACGTTGCGGTTTGAAGGTGCTGGTGTTGACGAGGTTGCTGTCGTTGAGTCTGTTTCCGGCGATAAAGCATCAGCGGTCTCTCCCGGTGATATAGTTGTCCGTGTTGATCCCCGTTATTTTAGGCCAACTGAGGTCGAAACTTTGTTAGGAGACCCTTCGAAAGCAAGAGATTTACTCGGTTGGGTACCCGAAATTTCAGTCCAAGAGATGTGTGCTGAAATGGTCTCTGAGGACCTCAAAGTTGCTTGCCGTCACGCACTGTTAAAAAAACATGGTTATGATTTGCCGGTCGCTCTAGAGGGTTGATATGAAGCAGGAAAGTACAGCTGTTTATGTTGCAGGCCATAATGGTATGGTTGGCTCAGCCATAGTACGGCACCTCCATGGGCTTGGTTGCCATAACATTATTACAGCAGATCACTCAGAACTTGATTTAACTAATCAAAGCCAAGTGGCGGATTTTTTTGCTGCCAATAATATTTCGCAGGTTTACCTTGCTGCAGCAAAAGTGGGCGGTATTATTGCAAATAATTCTTATCCTGCTGATTTTATCTATAACAACCTCATGATTCAGGCAAATGTGATACATGCCGCTCATGTTCAGGGTGTTCAGAAACTCCTTTTTCTAGGTAGTAGTTGTATATATCCGCGTCTGGCTTCACAGCCTATGTCTGAAGCAGTGCTGCTTACAGGCGAATTGGAGCCGACTAATGAACCTTACGCTATAGCGAAAATTGCCGGAATTAAGCTATGTGAGAGTTATAATCGACAGTTTGGACGTGATTACAGGTCAGTTATGCCAACGAATTTGTATGGTACGCATGACAATTTCCATCCTGATAACAGTCATGTTATCCCAGCGATGATGTCTCGTTTCCATTTTGCAAAATTGGCTCGGGAGCCATCTGTTGCGGTTTGGGGAAGTGGCAAACCTCGGAGGGAGTTTCTTCATGTAGATGAAATGGCCTCAGCCTGTGCCCATGTCATGGCGCTTTCTAATGAAGTCTATTCCTCGCATACAGAGCCGATGCAATCACATATTAATATAGGTTCTGGGTTAGATTATTCTATTCTTGAACTAGCCCATTTAATGGCTGAAGTGGTTGAATATCCTGGGGAAATTGTTTTTGATACGTCGAAGCCTGACGGAACTCCCCGAAAACTCTTGGATGTGTCAAGACTTAATGCGCTTGGCTGGTCTGCACAAAAATCACTTCAACAGGGTTTACTAGAAACCTATGAGTGGTTTGTGACAAATTTGAATTCTATTCGCCAGTAATGTACCGGGAAGAATATTGATGCTAATACCTGTAGTTATGGCGGGCGGGACTGGAAGCCGTTTATGGCCTTTATCGCGTGAGCTTAATCCCAAACAGTTTCTTAAGTTGGCCGAAGATCAAACGATGCTTCAAGCTACTCTTAATCGGCTTGAAGGCCTAGATTGTGCTGCGCCAATTGTAATATGTAATGAACAACATCGTTTTCTGGCTGCAGAGCAATTGCGCCAGTCAGATGAAGCACATAGCGCTACAATTTTATTGGAACCCTGTGGCCGCAATACAGCCCCTGCTATTGCTTTGGCGGCTTTGCAGGCCATGAGAAAAGGTGACGATCCGGTTTTACTTGTGCTTGCTGCTGACCATCTCATTGAAGATGTTGATGCTTTTCATGCAGCCATCAATTCTGCGCTCTTAGCTGCAGAGTCCGGTAGGCTTATTACTTTCGGTATAGTTCCTACCCAACCTGAAACCGGTTACGGCTATATTCAGCGTGGTGACAAAGTTGCTAATTCACTATGGGAAATTGCTAGGTTTGTTGAAAAGCCTGATCGTGAAACTGCTCGTGAGTATGTTCGCTCCCAGGATTATTACTGGAATAGCGGTATGTTTGTTTTCAAAGCCAGTGCGTACGTCAAGGCATTATCGGAATTTGCACCAGATATACTTAAACATTCTGAACGTGCTTTAGAGCTGTCTGTTAATGATCTGGATTTTGTGCGATTGGATAGTAACGCTTTTGCCCAGTGTCCCGATGTTTCAATAGATTACGCAGTGATGGAGCATAGCCAAAATGGTGCAGTAATACCGCTGGATGCCGGTTGGAGTGATATAGGGTCATGGTCGACTTTATGGGAAGTCTCCCCTAAGGATTCTTCTGGCAACCATTTCAAGGGTGATGTTATCGCAATAGATTGTAAAGATACGTTGGTGCGTGCGGAAAGTCGTCTAGTTACAGTTTTAGGTGTTGAAGACTTGGTGGTTGTTGAAGATAAAGACACTGTTTTGGTTGCGCATAAAGAGCATGTCCAGAATGTTAAGTCAGTTGTGAATATACTCAAAAAGCAAAGTCGCCAAGAAGCTATCAACCATTGTGAAGTGTATCGTCCCTGGGGTAGGTATGAGGCGGTTGATACTGGTAAACGTTATCAGGTTAAGCGAATCACGGTTAAACCGGGTGGTCGACTGTCACTGCAAATGCATCACCATCGGGCGGAGCATTGGATAGTGGTCAGCGGTACGGCACGTGTTACCGTTGGGGATCAATCAGAAATGCTGACAGAGAATCAATCTACCTATATCCCAATTGGTGCCGTTCATCGCCTTGAAAATCCCGGTAAAGTGCCACTTGAGCTGATAGAAGTTCAGTCAGGTAGTTATTTAGGAGAGGATGATATTGTTAGGCTTGATGATCAATATGGCCGTGATTAAGAGGCGCTTGGAATTTGAAGGTTTCACTTGTTACTGTTTGTTTTAATAGCGATACCACGATTAAAGATACTATCGAATCGGTTCTATCACAGAGTTACCCTGATATTGAATACATCATTATTGATGGGGCCTCCACTGATAAAACTCTTGATATTATTAACGCTTATTCCGATCGTATCCACAAAGTTGTTTCGGAGCCAGATCAGGGTATATATGATGCTATGAACAAGGGGATTAAGCTCGCTACAGGTGATGTCATTGGCATTCTTAACTCTGATGACTTCTATCCCAATCAGCACGTTATTCAAGACGTTGTAAATCAATTTGAGCTTGATCAAGATGCTGATATGGTTTTAGGTGGTGTTGAGTTTGTCAGAAGCGATAATTTATCTCGTGTGATTCGTCGTTATTCATCAGTTGGTTTTCTCCCTTGGCATATGCGTTTTGGTTGGATGCCCCCACATCCTGGTTCATTTATGAAATCCGCTGTATATCGTCAGGTTGGCTATTACAAATTAGGTTTTAAAATTGGGGCGGATTATGATTTCTTTCTTAGGGCATTGTGTGTAAAAAAACTCAGATATCGAACTGTAAACTCTTGTTGGGTAAAGATGCGAACTGGAGGTATCAGCACAAGTGGCTTAGAGAGTTTTAAGGTAATTACTCGAGAGATTGTTCTTTCGGCGCGAGAGTGTGGCATATATACAAATTCTTTATTTGTTGCGTCACGGGTTATTTTCAAGCTTCTACAGTTGAGATGACGGCTTAATGTTACATGTCTTGCTTACAGGTGTATCAGGCTTTGTTGGTCGAAGGCTTGCACACACCTTGATCGAATCCCGAAAAGTTCAGGTTAGAGTTTCTGCGCGAAATAGCAATTCGAGTATTGAGGGGCTTGCGCCATTCCATGCAGAGTTGACCCCATCGTTTGACTGGATGCTTGCACTGCAGAATTGTGATGTGGTAGTGCATACTGCCGCCCGTGCTCACATCATGAAAGAGGAAGTGGTTGATCCGCTAGCTGAATACCGTCGGGTTAATGTTGAAGGTACGCTAAATCTTGCGCGGCAAGCCGCTGCGGCAGGGGTGAAACGCTTTATTTTTATCAGCTCGATCAAGGTGAATGGTGAGCAAACGCCTTTAGGTAAACCATTTTTGGTTGATGATGCGCCCGCACCTGAAGATGCTTATGGTATTTCCAAATGGGAAGCTGAGCAGGGCTTACAGAAATTGGCAATGGAAACAGGTTTGGAAGTGGTGATTATCCGCCCACCTCTGGTTTATGGCCCGGGTGTGAAAGGTAACTTTGCGAGTCTGATTCAGTTGGTAAAAAAAGGGTTGCCACTGCCGCTTGGGGCTATACATAACCGGCGCTCATTGGTTGGGCTGGATAATCTGGTCGGCTTGATTATCACCTGCATTGAACACCCTGCAGCGGCCAATCAAGTTTTTCTGGCTGGAGATGGACAGGATTTGTCGACCAGTGAACTTTTACGTGGTGTGGCTAAAGCGGTTGGTAGGTCTTCTCGTTTGATTCCTGTGCCTGCTTCAATCCTGATGCTTGCTGCAACGCTGTTAGGTAAAAAGCCGATGGCGCAGCGGTTGCTTGGTTCTTTGCAGGTGGATATTTCTAAAGCGCGGGATCTGCTGGGATGGGAGCCACCGGTGTCGGTAGAAGAAGGTCTAAAGCGTTGCTTTGTGAGTAATGACGAGACTGTGTAATACTGAATAGGCTAAGTTGTCTGCAATAACCTGTTGTTTTTTTTAGGCTTGTCTGAGGTTTTTTTGAGGAATATGTGTTGATTCGCTTTTTAGATTTGGTGTTTGCATTTTTAGGGTTAGTGTGTGGTTTTCCAGTATTGCTGGTGCTTATACTAATTGGGCTGTTCGATACCGGATCACCGATTTTTCGTCAGATCCGAGTGGGTCGCGATAAACAACCGTTTACCTTAGTTAAATTTCGGACGATGAAAAAAAATACGGCATCGGTTGCGACTCATTTAGCCAATAGTGCTTCAATTACCCCCTTTGGGCATTTCCTTCGCAAAACCAAACTGGATGAGTTACCACAGTTGTGGAATGTATTAAAAGGAGAGATGAGTTTGGTGGGGCCGCGTCCAGGGCTTTTTAACCAAGAAGAACTCATTATAGCTCGACAGAACAATGGCGTATTTGCAGTGCGGCCGGGAATCACTGGATTGGCACAGATAAATGCAATTGACATGTCGACGCCGGAGTTATTGGCTGAAACTGATCGGCAAATGATTGATTCGATGAGTCTAAAGAATTATTTCCGTTATATCTTCCTTACAGTGGTGGGTAAAGGTAGCGGCGATAGGGTAAAAAACTAAGTTTTAAGGGTATTGAATGAATGTCAGTTACGCATCTATCCTCAGCGTAAACTGACGTATATGTGGCGATCAAATTAGGCAATAGTCTTCTGTTCGCACGATGGTCTGTCAGTTATCCTGATCTCGTTGTGCTTCTGCGTGATTAGATGTTTGTTGTATTAAGCCTCACCGAACATTTAGTTGCTGCCGGTGTATGGTTATTTCTGGAGTTAGCATGGATTCCACCCCTTACGTAAACCACTCTTTGCATTCCCGGTTGATGTCGCTTGGCCGCACGCGCAAAAAAATCATTATGGTTGTTGCTGATCTGTGTGTGCTGCCTCTGGCGCTGTGGTCGGCCTATGCACTCAGGCTTGCCGAGTGGTGGCCATTACCTATGCTGCAAGAGGCGCTACCTTTATTTTTTCTGATTCCCCTGTTAGGTATTTTTGTTTTTGTGCGCCTGGGGTTATATCGGGCCGTTGTCCGTTATATGGGTACCCAGGCGATCTGGGCGGTATTAAAAGGCGTTATTCTTCTTTCTCTATCGCTCTATGGTCTTGCTTACTTTCTTGATATTTCGCCATTTCCTCGCTCAGTGCCGGTAATTTTTGCGATGTCAGCTCTAATTTATGTGGGCGGTAGCCGTTTGTTGGTACGTAGCTATTACCATTGGTTATTAAAGCACTATATAGAAAAAGAGCCGGTGTTGATCTACGGAGCAGGTGGTTCGGGGGTGCAATTAGCAACGGCCATTGCGGGTGGGGCAGAGTACATACCCGTAGGCTTTGTTGATGACGATCCTGCTCTTTGTGGAGGTACGGTCTATGGTCTGCCGGTGTATCCGCCATCGGCAATCTCCGTGTTATTGAATGAGCTTGATGTATCACATGTATTGCTCGCACTCCCTAATATCACCAAGCAACGACGGCGTCAGATTCTGGAGTCCCTGGCTGAGTTTCCAGTTCATGTTAAGACAATGCCTTCTATGGCTGAGCTGGTTTCAGGCGAGTCCGTTGATAGTCTTCGTGAAGTCGAATTAGAAGATTTGTTAGGGCGTGATCCGGTACCGCCGAATCAGGCCTTATTGTCACGCTGTATCGAAGGTAAAGTGGTGTTGGTCAGTGGCGCTGGTGGGTCGATTGGTTCGGAGATCTGTCGTCAGGTGTTGCGTCAAAAGCCGGATGTACTGGTTCTGTTCGAAGTCAGTGAGTATGCGCTATATAGCATTGAACAGGAGTTAATGCTGGAGCTCATGTCATTATCTTCGTCGACGCGGATTTACCCTGTTTTGGGCTCTGTGGTAGATCGAGCACGGGTCGAAAATGTAGTCAGGCATTTTGCAGTTAACACTATTTACCATGCAGCCGCTTATAAGCATGTACCCTTGGTGGAACACAATATTTTTGAGGGTATCCGCAATAATGTTGAGGGTACCTTGGTCCTGGCTGAAGTAGCACAAGCCTTGTCGGTGGAGCACTTTGTGCTGATTTCTACTGATAAAGCGGTTCGGCCAACGAATGTGATGGGCGCGACTAAGCGGCTTGCCGAGCTGGTACTTCAGTCTTTGGCGCTGGATAGTGACACTACAACGTTCTCAATGGTGCGCTTTGGTAATGTGCTAGGTTCATCTGGATCAGTGGTGCCGCTGTTTCGGCAGCAAATTGCGCAGGGGGGGCCCGTCACTGTGACTCATCAGGATATCACCCGTTATTTTATGACGATTCCTGAAGCGGCGTCCTTGGTTGTTCAGGCGGGGGCCATGGCGCAAGGTGGTGATGTGTTTGTGTTGGATATGGGCGAGCCGGTGAAAATCATTGACCTAGCGACACGAATGATTCGGCTGATGGGTTATGAGGTTAAATCTGGTGATTCCCCCGAGGGTGATATTGCTATTGCAGTCACTGGATTACGCCCCGGTGAAAAACTCTATGAAGAGTTGCTGATAGGGGACAATGTTGCCGGTACCGCGCATCCGAAAATTATGCGGGCTTGCGAAGAGATGCTAAGCAGGGAACAGATTGCCCGAATATTGGAATTGCTTAATATAGCTATGTCTCAGAATGACCATACGGCAGCACGAATGGCTTTGCAGCAGGCGGTCAGTGGATTTAAACCCGTATCTCCTGTTGTTGATTGGCTGGCCAGCAGCCAGCCAATCAACAAGCCCATTCACTAACCCGGTTGGCGTTTTTTAACCGCCTGGCGGATCAGTGCAGCAAAGATGCCAAGCATGCCACCCAAAATGAGTGAGAGTGCCAGGATCATGGCGCGTTTTGGCTTTAGCTTCTGAGGGTCTGCTACCGCAGGGGTGCGAGAAAATGCCAGCTGCATGGTGGTTGGGAAAATTTCTGACTCCAGTTTGGCCACTTGTTTTTGCATGGCGGTAATACTGTCGCTAAATGCGATATCAGATGTGCGATTTTTCAGCATCTCTATTTTTCGGTTTTTGGCCAACATCTGTAGCTCGGCTTCCAGCTCGCGGATGGTTTCATCAGGAAAGAAATCATCTGGCCGGGTTTTCAGCTGAATGAGCTCT
This sequence comes from Pontibacter sp. JAM-7, assembly GCF_048548695.2. Taxonomy (NCBI): domain Bacteria; kingdom Pseudomonadati; phylum Bacteroidota; class Cytophagia; order Cytophagales; family Hymenobacteraceae; genus Pontibacter; species Pontibacter sp. JAM-7. The sequence continues at coordinate 130,224 of NZ_JBLYIF020000008.1, read as the reverse complement.
TCGCTCAGCATTTTTGTACCACGAAAATATAGCGGATCGTTATCGTTGCGTAACTGGACTTCAACCTTATTACCATTGACAGCTGAAGAGCCTTTGGTGGGTTCGAGGATGCCCAGTGCTTTTGCTGTGGCGTACGCCTCTTCCAGTAGCTTGAATCTATCGTTCAGTTGCGCTTGATACAGTTGTTTTTGTGCAGCGAGCTGGTCTTCAAGCTCCCTTAGCTTTAACTGGTGGGCTTCTTCCAATCGGGTGATCTGGTTGAGTCGCTCGGCTTTGAGTTGTTCGCTTTCAAGCGTAACCTTTTGTTCTAGCTGCGCCAGTGTGGTCTCCCGTGCGCTGGCATAGCGCTCTTTATATCGTTGTTGTAAGGCCTTGGTGGCAAGGTCGGCAAGCCTGTTCAGTTCGGCCGCTGCAACCATGGGGTTGTTGGTGTTTATCTTCACGGTCCATGGGTAAAGGCCATTGCCTTTCTTTTCATCACTTTTGCTGAGAGTGATTAGCTTATCCAGATTTTTCAGGCGTTCGATCTGAGTTTTCCCCGGGTACAGTTTATCTTTGAGCTCTGGTGCTGTCTGGTTGATAAATGTTTCCCGTGTAGAGATAGATTGTAGCTCGGTCACAAAATCCGTCAGCGGTTCCTGACTGCTAATCTGAGAATAGAGTGTTAAGCCGGTCAGGGGAGATAATGTGGCCGGATCGGGTTGGGTCAAATGTAGCGTTGCTTTGTAAACCGGTGTTTGGCTAAAAGCAAAGATGGCACCTGCAATCAGTGTGAAAATTGAAACGCCAATAATCAGCAGCTTTTCTTTCCAAAGGCCTTCAATTAACTCGAACAGATCGATTTCATCACTCTGAAGTTTTGAGGTATCTGGTGATATTTCCATGGCGTTATCTAAAATCCGATTTGTGAATTTTCAGACTGCATCTTATCGTAATCGATAATGTTTTGCTTTACTTGGCTGTCTAAATGCAGGGGCGACTTGGACCTAGCAAGATCTGCTTATGGCTACATGCCTAGGGGTATGAACCAGTAAAAAAACGGGATGCGGGTGAAGGGTATTTGCAGATTTTACTGTACTAAGTGGTGGGCCCACCAGGACTTGAACCTGGGACCAACGGATTATGAGTCCGCTGCTCTGACCAACTGAGCTATAGGCCCGAAAAAAACCGCGCCAATCATACCCAGACGGGATGACTGGCGCAATATTTTGGATTTAAAAAGTGATTATTCGTCGAGGAAACCGCGCAGGTGATCTGAACGGCTTGGGTGACGCAGTTTGCGGAGTGCTTTGGCTTCAATCTGACGGATACGTTCTCGGGTCACGTCAAACTGCTTGCCAACCTCTTCCAGTGTATGGTCGGTATTCATTTCGATACCAAAACGCATACGCAGGACTTTGGATTCGCGCGCAGTCAGGCCTGCAAGAACCTCACGGGTTGCTTCCCGAAGACCTTCGCCGGTGGCGGAGTCAATTGGTGAAGAAATCGTGATATCTTCGATAAAGTCGCCCAAGCTGGAATCTTCATCGTCACCGATCGGGGTTTCCATGGAGATTGGTTCTTTAGCGATTTTCAGTACTTTGCGGATCTTGTCTTCCGGCATCTCCATGCGTTCTGCCAGCTCTTCCGGCGTTGGCTCACGCCCCATCTCCTGCAGCATCTGCCGTGAGATGCGGTTCAGCTTGTTGATGGTCTCAATCATGTGAACCGGAATACGGATAGTGCGCGCCTGGTCAGCAATGGAACGGGTAATCGCCTGACGAATCCACCAAGTGGCGTAAGTGGAAAACTTATAACCGCGTCGATACTCAAATTTGTCTACCGCTTTCATCAGGCCGATATTGCCTTCCTGAATCAGGTCGAGGAACTGCAGGCCGCGGTTGGTATATTTCTTCGCAATGGAGATAACCAGACGCAGGTTGGCCTCAACCATCTCTTTCTTGGCGCGGCGAGCACGGGCTTCGCCAATCGACATGCGGCGGTTAACTTCTTTAATCTCCGGCAGACTGATGCCTGATTCTCGTTCCATCTGAATCAGTTTTTTCTGAGCGCGTTTGAGCTCGATCAGATTTGCTTCAATGGCTGGCGAGTAATCATGATTGCCGGCGATGACGCTTTCAAACCATTCCGGGTTGGTTTCGTTGCCAGGGAATTGTTTGATAAAGTTTTTACGCGGCATTTTTGCGCGTTGTGTGCAGATGCGCATAATGCTGCGCTCCTGCATACGAATTTGGTCAATGGTAGCGCGGATGGTGCCCACCAGTGCATCGTAATAGCGAGGCGATAGCTTGATGGGTGAAAACGCTTCGCCCACGGCAACCTGGGCTACCTGGTATTCTTTGGTGTCGCGGCCTTTTTTCTCCAGGACCTTATTCAGCGCAGTCATGGCGTCACGCAGCAAGGTAAAGCGTCGTGCGGCTTCTTCCGGATCTGGCCCTTTTTCCTTTTCGTCCTCGTCATCGTCGTCAGAGTCTGAATCGGCATCATTATTGGCCGCTGCCGCCGCAGTGTTGGTGGCGGCTTCCGGAATGCTGTCATCTGCGTCGATATAACCGCTGAATAGATCGCTTAGGCGGCCTTCGTCTTCCAGAATGCGGTCGTATGCATTCAGCACCGCCTGCGCCATGCCCGGATAACAGGCTACCGCTGACATGACTTCGCGAATGCCTTCTTCGATCCGCTTAGCAATGCTGATCTCGCCTTCGCGGGTCAGCAGTTCGACTGTACCCATTTCGCGCATGTACATGCGGACAGGGTCGGTCGTGCGGCCAGCATCCGACTCCACGGCTGCCAGTGCAGCAACGGCCTCTTCATCGGCCTCTTCTGCGGAGTCACCTTCGGTCATGAGCAGGGTTTCAGCATCCGGCGCTTCTTCCGACACGGAGATGCCCATGTCGTTGATCATACGAATGATGTCTTCGATCTGATCCGGATCGGCAATATCCTGAGGTAGGTGGTCGTTAACTTCAGAGTAGGTAAGGTAACCTTGTTCCTTACCACGGGCGATCAGTTCCTTGAGGCGAGACTGCTGCTGAGACGTATCGGACATAGGACCCTGTTAAACGAAAGTGGTGAAAAATGAAGCAGGCAATTATAGCGGCCGTGGAATTGTTATGCTAGGTATGGCCTGATAAAAACCCTGAGTTCAGCGTTAAATTTAGACTAGAAATAGCGAGTTTGCGCGTCTGTATCGCTGTGATTGCGGGTTTATTTTGGTTTGGGTTTGCATCGTGTGAGCGGGTAAGTTTTTTTTGCCAGGTCAGGTGGTTATTCGCTGTTGCTGGCGCTCTTGAGTGTATTTAGTCGCTGGATGCTTTCCAGTAGGCGTTTTTTATCCTCGCTGCTGAGCTGGTGTTGTTTCTGCAGGCTGGAAATTTCCTGGTCAAGTGCGATCACTTCCAGGCCGCGACTGGCCTGGATGAGATAGTCCCGCGCATCGGCTTCGTGGTGTATTTCCAGCGATGTGGTGATATCAAACAGTCGCACAATCGCATTGGATAAAGCCGGGGTTTCGCGCCAGTCGACTGCGAGCTGGCCGATACTGGCGGATGGGTGTTGGCGTAGGTAGCGTAATAGCTGCTGCAGTAGCTGGATGTCATCTGACAGGTGATGTTCCAGCACTGATGGTAGGTCGTAATCTGCGGCCAGTGCTGGGAAGTGCAAAAACAGGGCTGTCAGTTTTTCGGCAAAACTATGTTGCTGGCTCAGACGCGCTTTTGATGGTTTAGGTTGTGCCAGCTGTCGGCTGTCAGACTGGGTATAGTTGGCATTATGCTCAGGCATGACAGCAAAATATTCGTCGGCAGGGGGGCTCCAATGCTCCTCTTCCTGTGGCGGCGGTGTTTCGGCGGGGTGTGGTTGTAGTGCCTGGTGGAAATTGATGGTGGTTTGGATCTGTTCCAGCGATAGATGTGTCAGTTCGCAGATGCGATCCAGCATCATCTGTTGCAGTAGGCTGGGTTTCATCTGGTTGATCGCTGGCAGTACCTGGCTGCTGAAACGGGCGCGTCCATCCATGCTGTTCAAGTCGGCCTCTTCGCTGTGCGAGCGGAAGAAAAATTCTGACAGAGGTAGGGCCTGGTTGAGGCGTTCCATAAAGGCCTCTTTGCCCTCTTGGCGCACTAAACTGTCCGGATCTTCGCCATCAGGCAGAAACAAAAAACGCGCTTCTTTGCCATCTTCAATCACCGGCAGTGTCGTTCTCAGCGCGCGTTTTGCTGCGTCGCGGCCAGCATTGTCACCGTCAAAACAGAAAATGACTTCGGGCACCATCTTGAATAGTCGTTCCAGGTGGTGCTCTGTTGTGGCGGTGCCAAGGGTGGCGACAGCGAAGTGAATGCCAAACTGAGCCAGACCTACGACATCCATGTAGCCTTCGACAATGAGCAGCCGGTCGAGTGACTGGCTGAATTTACGGGCTTCATAGAGTCCGTAGAGCTCACGGCCTTTATGGAACGTCGGTGTTTCTGGGGAGTTGAGGTATTTTGGTTTGTCGTCGCCCAGTACCCGGCCACCAAACCCCATTACCCGCCCGCGCTGATCGCGGATCGGAAACATAATCCGGTTGCGAAAGCGGTCATAGCGGCTATCCCGCTCTTCGTTATTGATGAGAAGGCCGGCCTGCTCAAGTTGTGTCAGTTTGTCAGCATCTTCGCCAGCGATATGGTTTTTCAGGTGATCCCAGCCGGAGGGGGCAAAGCCAATCTCAAACTGTTTGGCAATTTGGCCTGAGAGGCCGCGGGATTTTAAGTACTCAACCGCTTGCTGGCGTTGCGGGCTGGCTTTCAGTTGTTGCAGATAAAACTGATTGGCTAATTCCAGCAGGTCGTAGAGTGCTTTGAGTCGCTGATCCTGCTGACGCTGTTGAGGATTGTCTTCTTTGGGGATTTCCATCCCGGCTTGTTTGGCCAGGGTCTCCATCGCCTCGGGAAAACTGAGGTGTTCATAATCCATCAGAAAACCGAGAGCATTACCACCCGCGCCGCAGCCAAAGCAGTAATAGAACTGTTTTTCCTGGTTGGCGGTAAAGGAGGGGGTTTTTTCCTTATGAAACGGGCACAAGCCTGAGTAGTTCTTACCGCTGCGCTTTAATTTTTCGACACGGCCGTCTAGCACATCAATGATATTGATGCGTGCCAACAGGTCGTCGATAAAATGCTGTGGAATGCGTCCGGCCATGCTCACCCTCTGGCGGTGATTTGCCGAAGTTTAACTGGATAGTGCGGCTTTGACGAGCTTGGAAACCTGGCCCATGTCGGCACGCCCCTGAACCTGTGGTTTCAGGATTGCCATGATTTTACCCATGTCCTGCATCGAGCTGGCGCCGGATTCGGTTGCAGCAGAGGCAACCAGAGCGGCAATTTCTTCATCAGTTAGCGGTTGCGGCAGGAAAGTTTTAATCACCTCCAGCTCCTGTCGCTCAGCATCTGCCAGATCCATGCGAGCCGCTTCTTCAAATTGCGAGATAGAGTCGCGGCGCTGCTTGCTCATCTTGTCAAGCACCGCCAGCACTCGTGCGTCATCCAGTTCGATGCGCTCGTCAATTTCAATGCGCTTCAGTTCGGCCATCATCATGCGGATAGTGCTGAGGCGCGGTTTATCTTTCGCGCGCATGGCAGCTTTCATCTCAAGGGTGATTTGCTGCTTCAGCTCTGACATGTTGGCTTCCCCTTAACTGAATGGGATCTGGAATCTCGTTGAATCAGTACAGGCGAACGCGACGGGCGTTTTCGCGAGATACTTTCTTCATGTGACGCTTAACAGCAGCAGCGGCTTTACGCTTACGCACAGAAGTTGGCTTTTCGTAAAATTCACGACGACGAACTTCAGCCAGAACACCGGCTTTTTCGCAAGAGCGTTTGAAGCGACGCAGCGCAACGTCAAATGGTTCGTTCTCTTTTACTTTAACAGCGGGCATGTTTTCACATCACCTTTGGTTTAAATGTTGATTTCAGAATTGCCCTGCAATAATACAGCTAACAGAGCAAGGCGCGAAATTTTATGCCTTTCAAGATGGCTTGTAAAGTCTTCAAGTCGATCACTACAGCCACGGCACGCTGTAGGGTATAATCCGCCGCCTATTCATTAGGCTTAGAGCGTTAGCAAATGCGGGTATTGGGTATTGAAACCTCCTGTGATGAAACGGGTGTGGCAATTTATGACAGTGAGCATGGTTTGTTGGCGGATGCCCTGTTCAGCCAGGTGAAAATGCACGCTGAATATGGTGGTGTTGTGCCTGAACTGGCATCGCGCGACCATGTGTTAAAGCTGTTGCCGCTGTTAAATCAGGTATTTGAATGTGCCGGTATCGCACCCGGTGAGGTCGATGCGGTGGCCTATACTTCGGGACCCGGTCTGGTGGGTGCCTTGATGGTTGGTGCGTCTACTGGACGTGCACTGGCGATGGCCTGGGGTCTGCCCGCGATAGGCGTGCATCATATGGAAGGCCATCTGTTAGCGCCGATGCTAGAGGCGGAGCCACCTGAATTTCCCTTTGTTGCGCTGCTGGTGTCTGGCGGGCATACCCAGTTGGTGCAGGTACAGGGCATAGGTGAATATGAACTGTTGGGCGAGTCGCTGGATGATGCTGCCGGAGAAGCCTTTGATAAAGCTGCCAAAATGCTGGGTCTGGGCTACCCCGGTGGTCCCGCTCTGGCGGCACAGGCGGTGCAGGGCGATCGGTCTCGTTTTACGTTCCCTCGTCCCATGACTGATCGGCCGGGTATGGATTTTAGCTTCTCTGGCCTCAAAACCTTTACCCTGAATACTGCCAATGATCACCGTGATTCTGATGGCAAGATTGAACCGCAGACTGTATGTGATATCTCGGCGGCATTTGAAGAAGCGGTGGTGGACACCCTGGCTATCAAGTGCAAACGCGCGTTGCAGCATACAGGATACAAACGTCTGATTATTGCAGGTGGTGTAAGTGCAAATCAGCGCTTGCGTGAGCGCTTGCAGCTCATGGTAGAGAAGCAAAGGGCGCAACTCTTTTATGCGCGTCCTGAATTTTGTACCGACAACGGCGCCATGATTGCGTTGGCCGGTTGTCAGCGTTTGCTGGCCGGGCAGCGCAGTGATCTTAGCATTCAATGTAAACCGCGTTGGCCGTTAGCCAGTCTTGACGGGCTTTAAAATCTGGGCTCAGTGCCGGTCAGCAGGTTACGTATGTTCTGCCAGTGGCACCACAGTAGAATAAAGCTGATCAGCCAAAGTGTAAGCAGATAATCTGGTGCTATCAGCCAGGCGAGCAGGGGTGAGAGCAACGCGATGCTGATCGAGCCTAATGATGCACGGCGACTGTAACTGACGATGGCGACCCAGATAACAGTTTGTAACAGTGCCAGTGGCCAATACAGCCCCAGGCACGCACCCAGTGTAGTGGCGACCCCTTTACCGCCGCGAAATGAAGAAAATAGTGGGAACAGATGGCCGCATATGGCGGCCAGTGCGCATGCCGAACGTGCCAAAGGGGAAAGTTCTAATAAAATGGCCGGCAGCAGTGCTAGCACGCCCTTGCCGAGGTCGCCAAACAATGTCAGGGCGGCGGCCTGTCGGTTGCCAATGCGCAGCACATTGCTGGCACCGGGGTTACGCGAACCCAGGCTGCGTGGATCAGGTAGATTAAGGGCGTGACAAACCAATACCGCTGTGGGGATGGAGCCCCACAGATAGGCCAGCAGGGTTAGACCCAGTACCAGCATTGTTGAATTGGCTAAGGGTTCGCTCATGGCTTTACCAGAGGTGGATGTGATGGATTTAGTTTACATAGAAGGCCTGCGGGTTGAAACGATCATTGGGATCTATGATTGGGAACGCCAGGTCAAACAGGTTGTGACCTTGGATCTGCAGCTGGGTGTCGATATTCAGTCAGCGGCTGAAACCGATGATATAGAACATGCCCTGAACTATAAGGCGGTATCTGAGCGGCTGGTGGAATTTATTGTCGGCAGTGAGTTCCTGTTACTAGAAGCGATGGCAGAACAGGTGGCGGAGCTGCTGCAGGAGGAGTTTGGCGTACGCTGGCTGCAATTGAAGCTTGGTAAGCCAGGGGCGGTGCCGCAAGCCAAGACGGTTGGTGTCTTGATCGAGCGGGGAGAACGGTTCTGATGACTCAGGTCTTTGTCAGCATTGGCAGTAACATCGAGCGTGACTTCCACATTGCTCAGGCGTTGGATGCGCTGACTGAGCATTTTGGTCGTTTGCGCCTGTCGTCTGTTTATGAAAGCGAAGCAGTGGGTTTTGCAGGGGATAACTTTTATAACCTGGTGGCAGAGTTTGCTACTGACTTGGATATCGCCAGGTTGTCTCAGACATTGAAGCAGATCGAAGATGACAATGGACGCTGCCGGCAGGGGCCGCGTTTTAGTGGCCGGACCCTGGATATTGATATTCTCACCTATGCCGACAGCGTTGGTGTGGTACAGGGCATTGAGCTGCCCCGGGATGAGATTTTGAAAAATGCCTTTGTTCTGCAGCCTTTGGCAGAACTGGCTCCCGATGCTTTGCACCCAGAGCTGAAGCAAGCGTATGCGGCATTGTGGGCTGATTATGATAAAGCAAAGCAGTTGCTTTGGCCGGTCACCTATATCTGGCATGACCAGCCGTTGCCCTGCCTCTGAACTGCTATCAGTGACTGTAGAGCGATTTACCACCATCCACAGCAATCACCTGTCCGGTCACATAGCCTGCCTGGCTCAGGTAGAGCACGGCTTCAGCGAGGTCATCTGCACTGCCGGTGCGTTGCAAAAGGGTTTTCGCCAAGATGGCGTGCTTCTCTTGCTCGGATTGTGATGCTTCATGTTCCGGCCATAGGATTGGCCCGGGAGATACACCGTTCACCCGTACCTCGGGTGCCAGCTCTTTCGCCAGACTATATGTCAGCATCTGCAGTCCCGCTTTGGCAATTGAATAAATCGGGTAACCCGGCAGGCCTCGCTGGGCATGAATATCAATCAGGTTGATGATGTTGCCTTGATGCTCACGCAACGTGTCGGCCAAGGCGGCACAGAGAAAGTAGGGTGCCCGCAGGTTCGAATTCATTAACGCATCCCAGTGCTGCTGGGTGCTGGTTTCCAGAGGTGTGGGATAGAAAGCGGAAGCGTTATTGATCAGCAGGTCCAGCCGATGCCAGTGCTTTTGAGCCTGATCCGCGAGCTGTTGCACGGCCTGCATGTCATTCAGGTCTGCCTGAATCAGCTGGATGCTATCCGGACGGGTTTTGTTCAGCTCTTCCGCTAAGGCGTGAGCCTCTTGACGGCTGTGATGGTAATGCACAACTAGATTATACCCTGCCTGATGTAAGCGTCTGGCCAGCTGGGCGCCAACCCGTCTGGCAGCCCCGGTGATCAGCGCGACCTTAACGGGGTTTTGTAGCATGGTCAGGCTCCTTTTCTGTTGGCTTCAGACGGCAGATCTCAAGCCTGCGTTTTTCCAGTTCGGCGCCTAATGCCGCGCCACTGAACCCCTGGCTCATTAACTGCCGTGGTTGCAGCCGCTGCATTTTTTCCAGAATAGTCGGTAGAGCTGCGCAGTGTGCCTGTTCATGCAGGGCGGATATGCAGGGCATTAAGTCACTCAGTCGCTGTGGTCTACGCAGTAGATCAAGTCCCTGGATCACCTGTAGCCGCTGTTGAGCAGTCAGACGGTCAAAATCGGCCAGTGGTTGGTGGTACTGACAACATAGCAACGCCAGGTCACGAAACTGGTTGGGGCTGCGCAGGCGGTCACATAAGGCGGTAATTTCAGTGGTACCGGCTTCGCTGCCGATACACAGGCTGAGGAAGCAGGCAAAACGCTGGCTGGGGCTGGCGACCTGACAGCAGATATGCCTGAACCGGGTCAGGCGTGTGGGGTGTTTTATCCGCACACATTCCGGAAACAGCTGGGATAGCGCTTCGGCCTCTGCCAGTATCTCGAAAAAAGTGGCTGGGCTGGTTTCACCCAGGGCGCGTTCCAACTCTTTCCAGACCCGTTCCGCAGTCAGGTGGGTTAGTTCGTCACCGTTGGCGAGGGTCTGCATTAATTGCAGGGTTTCGTCAGCTACCTTGAAGCCAAACGGCGCCAGCCGGGCTGCAAAGCGGGCGACACGTAATACTCGCAGCGGGTCTTCGCCAAAGGCGGGTGATACGTGGCGCAGCCAGCGTTGTTCGAGGTCCTGTTGTCCATGATAGGGGTCGATAATCTGACCATTGCTGTCCATGGCCATGGCGTTAATGGTCAGATCGCGCCGCAACAGGTCCTGTTCCAGAGTGATATCGGGCGCGGCGTGATAAACAAATCCAGTGTAGCCCTTACCTGACTTGCGCTCGGTTCGCGCCAGGGCATATTCCTCTCCGGTCTGGGGGTGAATGAACACGGGGAAGTCTTGCCCAACTGGCTGGAAACCCTGGGCCAGCATTTGCTCAGGGGTGGCACCAATGACCACCCAGTCCCGGTCATAAACCGGTATGCCAAGTAGTTTGTCGCGTACTGCGCCACCGACCAGATAGGTCTGCATCTTATTGTTCGCAAAGGGTGGGTTGCTCAACGCGCCAGCCTTCAAAGCCACCGTTGATGCTGTACACTTCGTCAAATCCCTTGTCGGCGAGGAACTGCGCCGCAGGCTGGCTGCTGATGCCATGATAGCAGCACACCAGCAGTGGCTGGTCCGGGTCTGCCTGCTGCAGGAAGTCTTGCAGATTGTCGTTACTCAGATTATATGCGCCAGTAATATGGCCGGAGGCATAGCTTGCGGCATCGCGAATATCGGCAACTGCAGCACCCTGGTTGACCATCTCGGCGGCTTGCTGGCTATCGATGCACTTGTATTCACTCATCCTGTTTCCTCTTGAATTACTCTGTTGCTGATTGGGTTTTCAGCCCGGGCACGCTGATATATTGTTGATCATCCAGCCGCAGGGCGGTTAGTTGATTGCCCCATACACATCCGGTATCCACCGCAAAAACCTGAGGTACCGGCACCTGCCCCATCAGGCTGGCCCAGTGGCCGAAAATTAGATTCACATGGTTGTCTGCGGCATTTTTTCGCGGCAGCAGGTACCAGGGGGTAAAGCCTTGGGGGGCGCGTTCTGCTGGCCCTTTATGGCTGAAATTCAGTTCACCGGCGGCGGTGCAGAAGCGCATCCGGGTCAGGTAGTTGGTAATTACCCTAAGCCTTGTCAGCCCTGTAAGGTCAGACTGCCACAACGCCGGTTGGTTGCCGTACATCTGATTAAAATACTCACCCGCCTGGGGGCTTTGCAACACAGCTTCAACTTCTCTGGCGTAGTGACGGGCATCAGCAATGCTCCAGCATGGCGGCAGCCCGGCATGGGTCATGACGTAGTCGCCGGCCAAGTCTTCCAGTAATAGTGGTTGCTGTTGTAGCCAGTGTAGTAGTTCTTCGCTGCGGGAGCTGTTAAGCACCGGGTCCAGTGTGTCTTTGCCTTTACCATGGCAATTATTGTGAAAAACCGCCAATAGGTGCAGGTCATGATTGCCAAGTACACATTTGGCACGGCTGCCTAGCTGTTTGATGAATTCCAGGGTTTCCAGGGAGTGGGGGCCACGATTTACCAGATCTCCCGCCAGCCAGAGCTGGTCTGAATCACTGAAATGCAGTTTTTCCAGCAGGCGTAGCAGAGCGTCATAACACCCTTGAACATCACCGACTGCATAGGTTGCCATGCTCAGGTACCTGGTTTCAGGTTAATGCAGCGCGTTGGGGCGCGCTAAGGTGAATGTGGGAATAGGGGCACGGAATTTTTCGCCCGCTTCATCACGCATTTGATAATAGCCCTGCATGCTGCCAACGCTGGTGGCCAGCACGGCGCCGCTGGTGTAGCGATAACTCTGATCCGGTTCAATAATAGGGGTTTCGCCCACGACTCCTTCACCCTCTACTTCCTGTACCTGCTGGTTGCCGTCGGTGATAACCCAGCGGCGGCGTAACAGTTGTACAGCAACAGGGTTATGGTTAGTAATGGTGATCTGGTAGGAGAACACAAAGCGCTTCCCGGCCGGGTCTGATTGTTGCGGCAGGTAGGCGGTTTCAATGCAAATCTCGATATTGTTGCCGAAGTCAGGGCTGTTCATAGTGGTTCGCTTAGGTTGACGAAGTCAGATAATTACTTAAGGCGACATAGTCTGCAACAGACAGTTTTTCAGGTCGCAGGCCGGGGTCTATTTCTTGCGCCTCTAATGCCTCGGCGGTGATCAGCCCTTTCAGGTTGTTGCGCAGGGTCTTACGGCGCTGACCAAATGCAGTGCGCACCAAATCTTCCAGTTGTTTGATGTCCTTTGCCGGGTGGGGCAGCTCTGTATAGGGCGTCAAACGAATAATGGCTGAGTCGACCTTGGGGGCCGGATTAAAGGCTCCCGGCGGCACCTGAAACAGTGATTCAACCTGGCAGCGATACTGGGCCATGATGCTGAGACGACCGTAATTGTTTTCTCCTGGGCCAGCTGCCATCCGGTCGACCACTTCCTTTTGCAACATAAAGTGCATGTCCTGAATCTGTCCGGCAAAACTCAGCAAGTGGAAGATAAGTTGGGTGGAGATGTTATAGGGCAGATTGCCAACTACGCGCAGTGGCTTGTCATCGCGGCACAGGGATGTGAAGTCAAACTTCATGGCGTCTGCTTCATGGATCCGGAACTGATCACCGTAAGTGAAAAACTTGGTTCTCAAGATAGGCGGCAGGTCGCGGTCAAGCTCAACGGCATCCAGTTCGCCAGCTTCTTCTAGCAGATGCTCTGTAATGGCACCCAAGCCGGGCCCTATTTCCACCATGCAATCACTGGGTCGGGGCGAAATGGCGCGAATAATGCGTCGGATCACGCCGGGATCATGAAGGAAGTTCTGCCCGAAACGCTTGCGGGCTTTATGCATAATTGGTTTTTTGCTCATTCTCAGGCCTGTGCTGCGCGGTGGTGTGCCATTAAACCGGCATAGTCGATCGCTGTCAGTAAGCTGCCGCAGTCTGCTTTGCCTGTGCCTGCCAGGTCAAGAGCGGTACCGTGGTCCACTGAGGTGCGAATAATGGGCATGCCCAGAGTAATATTTGCTGCTCTGCCAAATCCCTGAAATTTGAGTACCGGTAGTCCCTGGTCATGATACATGGCCAGCACCGCATCGGCATGTTCAAGGTGTTTTGCTGTAAACAGCGTATCCGCTGGCAGTGGGCCGGTCAGTTGTAAGCCTTCCTGGCGCAACTCATCCAGCGTAGGTTCAATGATTTCAATCTCTTCACGTCCCAGGTGTCCCCCTTCTCCGGCATGCGGATTCAGGCCAGCAACCAGAATGTGCGGATCTGCCAGGCCAAAGCTTTGTTGCAGGTCGTAGTGCAGGACCCGGATAATCTGCCGTAGCAGTTCTGGGGTAATCGTATCCGCTACGTCACGCAGCGGTAAGTGAGTGGTGACTAATGCTACGCGTAGTTCTGCGGTGGCCAGCATCATGACGACTTTTTCACTCTGCGTCAGCTGTTCCAGAAATTCTGTATGGCCAGTAAAGGCGATGCCGGCATCGTTAATCACACCCTTATGCACCGGGGCGGTAATCATGGCATCGAATTCTGTGTTCAGGCAGCCTTGCGTAGCCCGGGTCAGTGTGGTTAGCACATAATCGGCATTGGCAGGATTTAACTGACCAGCTTTTGTTGTTACCTTCAGTGGAACTGGGCAGACAGTCAGTTCTCCGGCCTGACTGGCGCGGGGGGGCTGTTCCGCCTGGTAGTCACATATGGTCAGTGGCAGACCAAGTTGCTGCGCACGGTCGCGAATAAGTTGCGGGTCGGCAATAACAATCAGTTCATGTGGATGGCCCTGCTGTGCAATCTGGATACACAGGTCAGGGCCGATGCCAGCGGGTTCGCCAGCCGTGATGACGAGTCGGCGGGGGAGCAAGACAGGCCTACTCCTTGATGTCGATATAGGCCTGAGAACGCAGCTCTCGTAGCCAGTTAGCCAGCTCTTCGTCGAATTTGCGTTTGGCGATCATGGAGCGTGCCTGGTTTTCCTGCATCTCTTCACCTTGGTCTACCGTGCGGCGCTCTGTAACTTGCAGAATATGCCAGCCAAACCGCGACTCGAAAGGCTCGGAGACCTGATTAACCGGAGTGTTATTCATGACCTGTTCAAATTCAGGCACCATCTGACCATCTTGCGTCCAACCCAGATCACCGCCTTCGGAGCCGCTGCCCGGGTCATCGCTATGGTCTTTGGCCAGGGTGTCAAATGGCTCGCCTTGTAAAATGCGGCGGTAGATGGCCTGGATTTCACGCTCAGTCTGTTGTGGTGAGCGAATTTCGCTCGGTTTCAGCAGGATATGCCGAACCTGGGTTTGCTCAACCAGTTGTACTGTACCGCCTCGCTTGTCGCGGACCTGCAGCAGGTGAAAACCACTAGGTGAACGCACGGGCTGACTGAATTGGCCTGGTTCCAGCGTGCGGATTGCATTGCCTAGTTCTTCAGGCAGTTCGCTGGCTGAGCGCCAACCAAGGTCGCCGCCCTGTAGGGCATTGGCGGCATCAGATTCGGCAATGGCCAGTTCATTAAATGGTACGCCATCCTGCAGTTTTTGATAGATGCTATTAGCTTTCTGCTCGGCTGCCTGAATCATTTCCGGAGCGGCTCTGGAGGGAATGCCCACTAGGATGTGGCTGAGCTGGAATTGGGCGGCGGTCCCTTCTTGGCCAGCGTCGGAGGCCAGGAAATTTTTGACCTCCTGGTCAGATACTCGAATACGTCGGTTGACCACGTTTTGCTGTACGTTACGCACCAGCATCTCGTTTTTAATCTGCTCGCGCACCTCTTGGTAATCGCGGCCTTCTGCAATCAGAGCGGTGCGGAATTGCTCCAGCGTCATTTTGTTCTGGATAGCAATATTGTTAATTGCAGCGTTGAGCTGACTATCTGAGATGCGAATACCGCGGACATTTGCCACTTGGCGCTGCAGGCTTTCAATGATCAGGCGATCCAGGACTTGACTGCGCATGACATCATCCGGCGGCAGACGGGTGTTGCGTGCGGTTAATTGCTCTGTGACGATGTCGATACGTTGTTCAAGCTCGCTTTGCAGGACAACGTCTTCATTGACCACAGCGACCACCTGATCAATGGGCTCCGCTGCGGCTTTGGCCATGCCTGGCAATAACAGACAGGTGCTACATGTAATTATAAATTTTGCGAGCTTATTCGTCATAGTGCTCTTCACGCTCTTCGTAACCGGTTATGTCTTCCAGGAAACCATTGCTGCCACTGCCCAGAGCACCTAGCCCCTTGAGTGTCAGTGTCAGGAAAGCACCTGAATCGTAGATTTCGTCATCGTCCTGCCAGCGGCGACCGGCCAGGCTGATTTTCCAGCAACAGCTCTCGTATTCCAGACCCAGTACTGCTTCCAGTAGTTCATTTTCCTGCATGTCCTGCAGCCAGCGGCCAAAGCTGGTCCAGTGGTTAGCCACCGGCAGGATGAAGGACAGGTCCGCCTGCTCGCGGACGTCATCTTCAAAACGGTAACTCAGGTCGATGCGTTGGTTCAGGTTGCTGTTGTAGCGCAAGCGTACATTGGATTCGGTGTTTTTGAAATCGCTCTGATCAAGAATGGCGTTCAGGCTTACGCGCCAGTTTTGGCTTAATTGCCAGCCCAAGTAGGTGGCCAGATCACTTTGGCTGCGGGTTCTATCTTCATTGGCGGTGCCTGGTGTCACGTCCCGGTCATCAAAATAGAAGGCCTGGCCAACCCCAACGGAAAACAGTTCGGCACCATTGGCTGCCAGGAATCGGCTGCCGATACCCACAGAGGCCTGTTTTGCATCACCGATACGATCGCGGCCACTAAAGCGGTTATAGCGGAACAGGCGGCTGTATGAGAAATCAATCAGTGCCGTGTCAAAGCGAGGTATGTCGCTTTGGTCTTCTTCGGGAACATGCAGCAGGAACAGGCGCGGCTCCAGTGTTTGGATGCCACCGTTATCCAGGTCGCGCTCAAAGAATAAACCGCTATCGAGGCTGGTAATAGGTACGTTGATGCTCGGACTTTCGTCCCGTCCGGTCAGCTGATCATCTAGGCTGTAAGAACTGCTCCATAAGCGCAGCTCCGGTTTGACATAAGCCCAAGGGCGACGCCACTCATAACTCAACGTTGGCATCAGGAAACGGCGCTCCCCGGTCACTCGGGCAAAACCTGACAGATCGTCTATATCACGCTGGAAATTAACATACTCTGCTGCATAACCTACGCTGGCATCTTCGCTCAGTTCATAGTTGCCATTGAGTAATAATTGCGGCAGTTTTTCATAGGGCGATGCAATGTCATCTTTGATGGTTTGGTATTCATGAACCCGTGCTACGAAGCTCCAGTTGGTGGCTTTGTATGCCAGGTCGGCCCGCTGATCGAGATGGGTTTTACGGCGGACTTCCAGATTGGTATCCAGATCACTGAAGAAGTCGCTATCACTGACTGAGGTAAAGTCGATCTCGCTACGCCAGCCTCGGACTGGGGTGCCTTCATGGTTAATGCCCAGTAACCAACGCTGCTCACCCAGTTCGTCATCATCAAGGAAACTGGTGCTGAGCATGTTATGTGACCAGCGGTTCATGTAGCGGAATTCGTTTTCCAGCATCAGTCCGCGTTCGCCGATCAGGCGTGGGGTGAAGGTGTCGTCCATATTGGCAGCAATATTGAAATAATAGGGTACTGCCAGGTCGATTCCGTTCTCTTTGCTGTAACTGAGGGATGGATAGAGGAAACCACTTTTGCGTCGATCATCTATCGGGAACGACAGGTAAGGAGTATAGAAAATCGGCACACCGGCTACCCGTAATACTGCATCACGGGCTACCCCTACGCCTTCAGCTTGATCCAGCATCATGTTGTCAGCTTCAAGCACCCAGGCTTCACTGAAAGGCGGACAATAAGTATAGCTGCTCTGCTCAAGACGCATCCGGCCATCGGCCAGGTAGAAGATACGATCAGCAGTGCCACGCAGCTCCTCCTGATGCATCACATATTCGGTGTCAGTAAAGGCGCCTTCCTGAGTCAGGTTATCCACCTGTGCTGTATTGGCTAATACCAACATGCCGGGTTCCCGGTAACGCACGTTGCCTTCGAAACGGGTTTTGTTGGTGACCTGGTCGAGCTCGGCATAGTTGGCGCTGACCCGTTTACGGCCCTGGCGCATATTGACACCGCCTTCCAGGCGGGTCAGGCCGCCCAGCTCAGTGCTGGAGCTGGCAGCGTCGACATAGAGCGGTGGGTCCGCCAGGTTTTCATCACCCTGCGGTGGGAAAACCGGTTCCAGGTACTGTCCCGGGCACATCATCTGCGATGGCGCGCCATAGTAGACCCAATCCAGATGTTGGTATGGATTATCTTTTATGAACTGTACCTGAGCGGTCGTCAGCGTTGGTTGGGCACCTATTTGCGTGACCAGCTCGTAGACGGGTTCGTTGCTGCAGTCCCAGCGTCCGTCGGTGGTGCTTTCGCAGTTCCATTCCTGATCGATAACCCTGCCAGATGTCACCGCAGCTGTGGCTGCGGGAGCAGTTGCTTTACTTGGCTCAGTCGATGGCGGCGTTGCGGTCTTGGCAGTAGTGACCTCAGGGCGTACAGTCGGCCGTGCAGGCTGGGGGGCAGCGGGGGCGGCCGTTTCTATATTGACTTGCTCAGTAGCCGGTTGGACTGGCTCTGCCGCTGTCTCAGTGGCCGTTGTTACTGGGGCAGACTCGGCCTGCTTTACCAGTATTTCGTTTACCTCACAATCCCATTCGCCGGCACTGTTCTGAGTACAGCTCCAGGCCGTATCCTGTTCAGACTGAGCAAGCAGCTGTGGGCTGTAGTGACTTAATAACGCCGCACTGATTGCCAGGGTAAGTGTATGGGTAGATCGCTTCGCAAAGGGCATGAAAAACTCAGTCCATTTCAGACGATTGCCGGTCAAGCCGGTTTTGTGCCGAACCCCTCTCGAGTACTATACGGAGTATGGCCAAGACTGAAATAGGACGTTTGCGTATGCTGCCGCAGATTCAATCGTGGCGGAATTCCTATAAACCCAGAGATTCCAAAGCCGAGAATGATAAAACATTCTTGAAAGCAAGTGCTAGAGGATATAGCTGAATGGATCAGCGTTTTGAACAGCTTAAAGGTTGGTTAACAGCAGTTTTGCCCCAGCAGCCGGGCTTTTCCGGTGATGAGTGGCAATTAGAACCGGTATCGGGTGATGCCAGTTTTCGGCGCTATTTTCGTGCCGTAACTCCGGAACAAAGCTGGATTGCAGTCGATGCACCGCCGGAGAAAGAGGATAGCCGGCCCTTTATTGCGGTTGCAGAAGCACTTGCCCAGCACGCTGTAGCCGTGCCGGAAATCCATGCCAGTGATCTTGAGCAAGGTTTTATGCTGCTCAGTGATTTGGGTGATGAACTTTATTTGGGGCGGTTAAACGGAGCGTCGGTTGATCAACTTTATGCTGAAGCTTTGCAAAGTTTGTTGCTGATTCAGGCATGTCCAGGCTTACTGCAGGGTGAATTGCCACAATATGATGAACCCCTGTTGAAGCGTGAAGTTGAACTGTTCCGTGAGTGGTTCTTGCAAGGGCTGCTGCAGCTAACTTTGAGTCCGCGGGAGCAGCAACAGCTGGATCATCTGTTTGCTGTGCTGATTGCCGCGGCGTTGGAGCAGCCCCGGGTATTCGTGCACCGGGATTATCACTCGCGTAACTTGATGTATCGGCCAGATGACGCCCCAGGAGTCATTGATTTTCAGGATGCGGTTTATGGTCCCGTCACCTACGACTTAGTTTCTTTGCTGCGAGACTGCTATATCGCCTGGCCCGCTGAGCAAGTATATGGCTGGGTGGAGGCGTTTCGCTTGTCTCTGCTGGCGCAGGGGCAGCCAGTTGCGGATAGCCAGCAATTTAAGCGCTGGTTTGATCTGATGGGTGCGCAGCGTCACCTCAAGGCGATTGGTATTTTTGCCCGTTTGAAATTGCGCGATGATAAACAGGGGTATCTGTCGGACATTCCGCGAACACTGCACTATCTGCTGCTTGAACTACCAGTTGATCAACAGCTAAGAGACGTGAATGACTGGCTGCAAAATAGAGTGATTCCGGCAATGGCGGACAGCGGCTATTGGTCAGACGTTGAACTCAAGCAGTGGTTGGCACGATGAAAGCTATGATTCTCGCGGCAGGGTTGGGTACCCGTATGCGCCCTTTGACCCTGACGACTCCCAAACCCCTGTTGCCGGTCAATGGCATGCCGTTGATTGGGTATCATATTCGGCGTTTGCGAGCGTCGGGTATTACCGACATAGTCATCAATCATGCCTGGCTTGGCGATAAGCTGGAATCGGCGCTGGGCGATGGTGCTCAGTTTGGTGTCTCAATCCGTTATTCTGCTGAGCAGGAACCACTGGAAACTGCCGGCGGTATCTGTCAGGCCCTACCTCTGCTGGTGGATGCGGAAAATGAGTCGTTTTTGGTGGTTAATGGTGATGTATTCACCAATTATCCGTTTCACCGGTTGCAGCGAGGACTGCCCGATCAAGGGCTTGCGCACTTGGTGCTGGTGGATAACCCCGCACACCATCTGGCTGGAGATTTTAGTTTGTCCGGCTCAGCAGTGATGGCTGAAGGCTCCAATGCCTTAACCTTCAGCGGTATCAGTTGTTTGTCCGCGCAACTGTTTGTCGGGCTTGAATCCGGTGCGCCGGCAGCGCTTGCCCCCATATTACGCGTGGCGATGGCGCAGGGCCGGGTCACGGGTGAACATTATTCTGGCTTCTGGGCGGATATCGGCACGCCCCAGCGGCTGGCCGAGATAGATGCTGCCGTGAAGGAGGGCTTGATCAGTGGCCTTTGATCCTCAAAGGGCAGGTGGCCAGATGGCCGAAGCCTATCAAAGACATACAGGCGCCATTTTAATTGGTGCACTGATTGGTTTGTTTAGTGGTGGTTTTGTTGGCCTCTTATTGGGCGGGTTTGTGGGTTTCTTTATCAGCCGAGCGTTGAAAGGGATGGCAAAGAAGGTCAATCCGCAGCTGCTGTTCTTTAAGGCCAGCTTCAGTGTGATGGGGCGTATTGCAAAATCGGATGGGCGCGTTACTGAACACGAAATTCAGTTTGCCCGTACGGTTATGTCTCAGATGCGACTGGATGAGCTGCGGCGTAAAGAAGCGATAGATCATTTTACCCGTGGTAAGGATGAATTGTTTGACCTGGAAGCTGAGCTGCGGCCTCTGGCGATCTTGTTGCGTCATCGGCCAGATGTGAAATTGATGTTTATCGAGATTCAGCTTCAGGCGGCGATGGCGGATGGTGATATCAGCGCGGCAGAACGTCAGGTGCTGGAGCGGGTATTTCGTGCATTGGAGTTTGGTAACGTTAATGTTGAAGAGGTCTTAGCTCGGGTTAAAGCGCAGCGTGACTTTTTCCGCCACGGGCAAGATGGTGGTGATCCCAAAATCTTGCTTAAGGATGCTTATGCAATTCTGGGTGTAACGGAAACGGCCACCGATGCGGACGTGAAAAAAGCCTATCGCCGTCAGATGAGTCAACATCATCCGGATAAGCTGGTTTCCCGTGGTTTACCTGAAGAGATGCAAGAGCTTGCCAAAGAAAAATCTCAAGAGATCCAGGCCGCGTATGAACGGATTAAGAGCGCACGTCGTTCATGATGCCGGGGGGTGTCTGAGGTTTTTTGGCAGGTGTCGCAGGTGTCGGTTTTGGTACCGGCTCGGCGTTAATAATCCAGCGCTTAATTGCGCCACGCAGATGTTTTAGCAGCCGGGTATCACTGGCTTCGGCGCTGATAAACGGCGCCAGTTCACGTTGGTGATAGAAATTCATGCCCTCTCTGCGTGCCAGTATGGCGCGCTGTTGTGCGGTAGCGTTTGCTTGAGGTGTGAGTTGGCGAGTGCGGTGGTACAGGTCCAGGGTGGTGATTTTTACCTTAGCCAGTTGCGCTAACAGGGCAGGTGCTGAGGGGTGAGCAAAAGGTTCCGTGTCGAGCATTACCAAGCGCAGATCATTACTGTCTTGCAACTGCAGGACGCTATCGATGGCCAGGGGAGCTCCCTGACCTATGCCTAACAGCACAACTCGCTTGTCATTTTGCTGCTGCAGGTGAACCAGTGCGGCAGCGATAGATTGCCGGGTTTGCGCCAGGTAACGGTCAAAATCTGCGCTGGAATCACTGTTGTTTTCGGTATTAGAGGCTGCTGCGGTACTGGCGGCAACAGTCGATGTTGCAACGCTGGCAGCGCCGGAGGCCAGCTCAGTCAGCGTGGGTAAGCTGCGTGCTGGCGTCGCTGGTGTTGGCGCGGGTGGCAAGTAGATTGCGAGTGTGTCCCAGCCATGCTCTGCCAGTCCCCGCCGCAATGTCCGGGTGTGTTCCGGCCAGTCTGGGTGGGTTTGCTGATCCGGTAGCAGCAGAATGGAACCCAGGGCCTCTGGTTGTTCCGCGCGGTGTAAGAAACCGACAACCCCGCCGGCGGGGCTGTCTAATTGCAATACTTCATCACCGGGTAATACCACTTCAGTTAGTTGCTGTTTGAGTGTTGCGCTAGGATTGGGCTGAAATCGCGGTGGTATCACTGTACTCGGCTGGGCCGCGCTGCTGGCAGGCTCCTCAGCGAGGGTGGTGGCCCCTGTTAGCAAGCAGGTAGCAGTGCAGGCAATCATTAAAGCATGGCGCAGTGGCATCAGTTTTACCTTCCGGAACTGTTTTCAGGGTTCAGATTATCCGTAAGCGCAGGGTGACAGCAACCACTGATGTTCGATGCGGGTTTGTCAGGTCGTTTTAAGGCAGATAGTTTGTAACTGAGCTGTTAAAATGGCCGCCTGATTAACCAGCGGATAGCTTACTCATGTCTGATTTTCTCATCGCGCCTTCCATACTTTCAGCCGATTTCGCCCGTCTTGGTGAAGAGGTAGACGCTGTCCTGGCAGCCGGTGCCGATATCGTGCATTTTGATGTAATGGATAACCATTACGTGCCCAACCTGACGATCGGTCCAATGGTGTGTCAGGCGTTACGAAAATACGGTGTGACTGCGCCGATTGATGTGCACCTGATGGTCAAGCCGGTTGACCGGATTATTGGTGATTTTATTGAAGCAGGCGCCAGTTATATTACCTTTCATCCGGAAGGGAGTGACCACGTAGACCGTTCCCTGCAGATGATTCGCGCTGGTGGTTGCAAGTCGGGCCTGGTATTTAACCCGGCAACCCCACTGTCACATCTCGAGTATGTGATGGATAAGGTTGATATGATCTTGCTAATGTCTGTAAACCCAGGCTTTGGCGGGCAGAAATTTATTCCGGGTACCCTGGATAAGTTGCGTCAGGCGCGTGAGCTGATCCGCCAGAGTGGTCGTGATATTCGTCTGGAAATTGACGGTGGAGTGGGTGTTGGCAATATCCGTGAAATTGCAGAGGCGGGTGCTGACACTTTTGTTGCCGGCTCAGCAATTTTTAATACCGATAATTACGCGGATACTCTACGCCAGATGCGTGAACAGCTGGCGGCGGCAGAGCTAAGCTGATGCGCAACCTGTTTGACGGTCAGCTGCCGCAGCTGGTGATGTTTGATCTGGACGGCACGCTGGTGGACAGTGTGCCTGATCTGGCAGTGGCGGTGGACCGGATGCTGCAGGCGTTGGACCGGCCTGTCGCCGGCGAACAGAAAGTGCGACAGTGGGTTGGCAATGGTGCTGCTGTTCTGGTTCAGCGTGCCTTGAGTGGTGCCATTAAAGTAGAACCTCAACTTGATGCGGCTCTTACCAAACGGGCCCTGGCATTGTTTATGTCGTTTTATGCCGAAGCCACCGCCGAGCACAGTGTGCTTTATCCTGGCGTCCGCAGTTGCTTAGATCAATTGCAACAGGCTGGTGTGGCCCTAGGCCTGGTGACCAATAAACCGATCTGTTTTACCACCCCTTTGTTAGCACAGCTTGGTCTGTCATCTTACTTTGCAGTTGTCTTGGGTGGGGACAGTGTGGCGGTGAAAAAGCCGGATCCACAAATGCTGTTCGCTTGCCTGCAAGCCGCTGAGGTGGCACCTGAGATGAGCTTGATGGTTGGTGATTCAAAAAATGATGTCTTGGCAGCTCGCGCGGCGGGCTGTCCGGTTGCCTGTGTGAGCTATGGTTACAATCATGGTGAATCGATTGTTGCATCTTCTCCGGACCTGCTGGTCGATTCGTTAATGGAACTATGTTGATGCAGGATGTTGCGGGCGATATTGGTGATTGCTAATACAGCGGGGTGGCTTAAGCGACGTTCCAGCGAAATCGCGTAAAACCGTTCACGAATCTCTTCAATAACCCCTACCGACTCGACCTGGTAAAGGCTCGAAATCTCTCTGCTGATCGCACTGGGGCCACAAAACAGTCCTCGCCCTGCCTGACCAAAGGTGGCCAGCAATGCATTATCAACACATTCCGCTACCACTTTGGGGCGGTATTCATGCTGTTGGAACCAGCGCCACAGGTTGCTGCCTAGCATGGTATCTGGGGTTGGCATCAACATGGGCGCGCCATCGAGGGACTTAGGGAACCTTGGGGTAACCTGTTTTGCCACAGCTTTTTTTGCGAATAGACAGATACTGGATTCCCCCAAAAGGTGATTATAGGCCCGTACGTGGAACGTTGAATCCACCGGTCGGTCGGTGAGTACCAGGTCTACCCGTTGCGCCGTCAAATCAGCCAGCAGAGATTCCATCGAGCCCTCCCGGCATTCCAACCGAATCGGCTCGTCCAGATCGAATATCGGCTCCAGCAGGCGATAAGCAATTTGTTTTGGCATTGCATCGGTGATGCCGATGGCAAACCGATTTAACGGACTATCGCTGCGTAACTGTTCCTGCATGGCATCGCCAATAGCAAAGATCTGTCTGGCGTAATCACGGATGCGCCGACCGGCAGGTGTCAGTTCCAGTCCTCGCCCCTGTTTTTGCAGCAAAGTACAGTTAAGTTGCGCTTCCAGCAGACGCAGCTGTCCGGAAATGGTCTGAGGCGTCAGGTTCAGACGCTCGCTTGCTTGGCTAATGGAGCCTTCTTCTGCCACAGTGAGGAAGTAACGCAGGTGTTTATAGTTTAGATTGTCCATAGTTCGAAAAATACGAAATAATTACAGTTAATATTCGAATTTTATTTATACGTTAGATGTCTATACTTTTCCATACAGACTGGCGCAAACAGAGTTGATTGAAGTCACGTCTCAAACATCTCTTTGTCTGTGTTCACATGACAGCACTCAAACGAGTGAATTGCTCTTCCCCGGCGTTGCCGGGGTTTTTTCCGGATATAAAACATGCAGAAACTAAAAGCCCTGTTACAACATGAATCTGCCGGTGGTGTGCTGCTTTGTCTGGCCATGCTGATGGCAATGTTTATGGCCAACAGCTTCTTGGATAATGAGTACCGCTCAATTCTTAATCTTCCAGTTGAGGTTCGGGTGGGTAATTTGCAACTCGCTAAGCCATTGCTGTTGTGGATTAACGATGGCTTGATGGCAGTGTTTTTCTTCCTGGTCGGTTTGGAAGTAAAGCGTGAAGTGTTGGTGGGTCAGTTATCTCGACCGTCACAAATTGTTTTGCCGGGGGTTGCAGCTGTCGGCGGAATGCTGGTGCCTGCACTGGTATTTGTGTTCTTTAATTATGGTGATGCGGCATCCATGCGCGGCTGGGCAATTCCTACTGCGACAGATATAGCGTTTGCGCTGGGTGTCTTGACCTTGTTGGGATCTCGAGTGCCAACGTCCCTCAAACTGTTCCTGATGGCACTGGCAATTATTGATGACCTGGGTGCCATTATTATCATTGCGTTGTTCTATACCTCTGAATTGTCGGAGGCTTCACTGATGCTGGCATCTGTCTGTGTTCTGGTACTGGTGATGATGAACCGCTTGGGTGTTACCCGTGTGGCCGCCTACATTCTGGTGGGTGTGGTGTTGTGGATCAGTGTATTGAAATCGGGTGTACATGCGACACTGGCGGGTGTGGTATTGGCTTTTGCTATCCCTCTGCGTGATCGTAAACAACCGGGCCATTCGCCGTTGCAAGAACTTGAACACGCACTGCAGCCCTGGGTGACCTATATGATTTTGCCAGTGTTCGCATTTGCCAACGCGGGCGTTTCGCTGTCAGGTATGTCGGTTGAGAGCTTGTTGCAGCCGGTACCGTTGGGCATTGCACTGGGGTTATTTGTTGGTAAGCAGCTGGGTGTGTTTTTGTTCAGTGCGGCTGCTATCCGCATGGGAGTGGCAGTCATGCCTCAGGGCAGTAGTTGGCTGGCACTTTACGCGGTGTCTATCCTAACGGGTATTGGTTTTACGATGAGTCTGTTTATTGACTCCCTGGCCTACGCGGGCATTGAGCAGATGTTTGCTTCTGCCGATCGTCTGGCCGTGCTGATTGGCTCGTTTGCTTCTGCCGTGGTTGGGGTGGTGTTGCTGCATATGGCGGTGCGCAAGCGTGAGGCTTAACCTGACCATGTCGGTTGATTAGAAACTCAGCCTGCTATATGGTTTGGGGCATTCCATGAACTCCAGAATGCCCTAAAACCATGAACAGCGCCTCTCTACATTATTTTTTCTCTCCTGCTGCCTCGCAGTACGGATCTTCATGTCGATGGCGAGCCTGTCTATAAGCTTGGCCCGATATCGTGCCAAATTCCGTATATGGCGTTGAATTTTTTGTCTGTTGTACCTGACGCCAATTTTCCTGTCGATGCACCCCCTATCCATCGGGGTAGTTGAGAGAACAGCATGAACCAAGAACAATTCGATGCCCTGGCAGCACAAAACTACAATCGTATTCCAGTTACGCGTGAAGTGTTGGCAGATCTGGATACACCGTTGTCTACCTATCTAAAACTGGCCAATGGACCATACAGCTATTTGCTTGAATCGGTCGAAGGCGGTGAGAAATGGGGGCGTTATTCGATTATCGGTCTGCCGTGTCGCACAGTTTTGCGTGCTTTTGGCAGTCAGATCACAGTGACCACCGATGGTGAGGTGGTAGAGCAACTGGAACAGGAAGACGCGCTGGCGTTTGTAGAAACGTTTCAGCAGCGTTATCGGGTGCCTGAATTGCCGGGCCTGCCGTTGTTTAACGGTGGTCTGGTGGGATATTTTGGTTATGACACGGTGCGTTATGTCGAGAAACGGTTGCGGGATAGCTGTCCCGAGGACGTGTTGGGTACGCCGGATATCCTGCTGATGGTGTCGGATGAGCTGGTGGTGTTTGATAACCTGGCTGGCAAACTGATTCTGATTGTACATGCTGATCCGGCGGAGCCCGAAGCGTTGCACAAGGCGCAACAACGACTCAATGACCAGGTCGCTCAACTGAGGGCGGCGATCCCTTTCGAAGAAACGCCTCCGGGAGAGGCTCGGCACGTTGATGAATCTGAATTCAAATCCAGTTTTGGTGAGCAGGCCTTTAAGAATGCGGTAAGCCAGCTCAAAGAGTATGTGCTGGATGGCGATATCATGCAGTGTGTGATCTCTCAAAGGATGTCGATTCCCTTTAGCAGCAAGCCTCTGGACCTTTATCGGGCCCTGCGTTGCTTGAACCCGTCACCCTATATGTATGCACTTAACCTGGGAGATTTTCATGTGGTGGGGTCTTCACCGGAAATTCTTGCTCGGGTGGAAGGGGGGGTAGTGACGGTGCGGCCAATTGCGGGTACACGCAAGCGTGGTGCCACTCCGGAAGAAGATCTGGCGATGGAGCAGGAGTTGTTGGCTGATCCGAAAGAGGTAGCTGAGCATCTTATGCTGATCGACCTAGGGCGCAATGATGTAGGCCGTGTGGCAGAAGTGGGCGGTGTCGAACTGACCGATAAAATGGTGATAGAGCGGTATTCCCATGTCATGCATATCGTTTCTAATGTGAACGGTAAACTGAAGCCGGATGTCAGCGCCATGGATGTGCTTCGTGCAACGTTACCGGCGGGCACCCTTAGTGGTGCGCCTAAGGTGCGGGCGATGGAAATTATTGATGAAATGGAGCCGGTAAAACGGGGTGTGTATGGCGGAGCAGTCGGCTATCTATCCTGGAATGGTAATATGGATACCGCTATCGCCATTCGTACCGCAGTGATCAAAGATGATGTGCTGCATATTCAGGCCGGGGCGGGCATTGTCGCGGATTCTATTCCTCGTCTGGAGTGGAAAGAGACCATGAATAAGGGGCGGGCAGTGTTCAGTGCAGTGGCAATGGTCGAGAAGGGACTGGATAACCTTTAAGGTTATCCCAGTAACAACCAGCTGAGCAGCGGGCAGATTAACACCACCCGCCAGGGGGGTTGTTTGCCGACTGTTAACGCGGCAAATGCAACCGCAGCCAATGCGAGTTCGCTGATGCCTGAGATGGTATTCACCCAGACTGGCTGATAGAGCGCTGCCAGCAGTATGCCGGTTACCGCAGCGTTAATGCCCAGTAGACCGGCTGAAACGCGTTTTCTGTCTCTTAGTGCCGCCCAGAACGGCAGGATTGCCCATACCAGTAACAGACCCGGCAAAAACAACAGGCATACCGCCAGCAGGCTGCCGGTTACACCACCCGGGCCAATATTGGCATGCGCGCCAAAAAAGGCTGCCACAGAGAACAGCGGCCCCGGCATCGCCTGAGCCAGGCCGTAGCCGGTAAGAAAGTCGTGCGTGCTCAGCCAGCCCGGTTGAACTAGTGCACTGTCCAATAAGGGCAAGACCACGTGGCCGCCGCCAAACACCAATGCACCACTGCTGTAAAACGCATTGCTTAAGTGCCAATCTCCCCCGCTGAAATGCGCAAGTATAGGTAAAGACAGTAACAGTAATAAAAACAGCAACAAGGCACCGCGCGCAAGGGGCTTGTTGATGGTTGTGGGCAGTGGTGTTGCCGAGCGGTCGGGCATCGGTAAGAACCAGGCGCCAAGGCAACCGGCCAGCAGAATAATGGCCAGTTGAGTCCAGGGTCCCGGTAGCAGCAACATGAAGGTAGCGCACAGAATTAGCAGGGTTATACGTTTTGGATCGTGTAGCAGCGGTCGGCTCATGCCTAAACAGGCCTGTGCAATGACTGCCACTGCGACAACCTTCAGACCGGTTATCAGGCTCTGGGGTATGGCGGAGGGAAAGTGACTCAGGCTCAGGCTGGCAATGGTAAGTATCAGTACCGAGGGTAGGGTGAAACCAATCCAGGCAGCAACTGCGCCGACCCAGCCTCCGCGCAGATGGCCCAGGGCAAAGCCCACCTGGCTGCTGGCTGGGCCAGGTAAAAATTGGCAAAGCGCTACCAGTTCACTGTAGGTCTGCTCGGAGACCCAGCGTTTCTGTTTTACAAAAGCCTCATGGAAATAGGCCAAGTGTGCGATAGGGCCGCCAAACGCGGTACAGCCCAGGCGCAGGAATAGCCAGAAAATAGCCAAGGCGGAGCTGTACTCCGGGGGAGTAGGTTGGGTGTTCATTTGCTCTGAGCGCATAGATTGTGACGAAAAACCGGCTGTGATTATAGGGCTGTATTGTGACGCTTTAATGTCGCAGGGACAGACTCCCGCAATTGAGGATTTATGCTAACATGGCCGACCTGAATCTTAACCCCAAGCCGCACCAGACGGTAACGGATCTATATCGGGAGTAACCAAACACATGCTGTTGATGATCGACAACTATGACTCCTTCACCTACAACGTGGTGCAGTATCTGGGTGAGCTGGGTGCCGAGATTCAGGTATACCGGAATGATGAAATCACACTGGAACAGATTGAGCAGCTTCAACCGCAGCATCTGGTGATTTCTCCAGGCCCTTGTACGCCGAAAGAAGCTGGCGTTTCAGTGGCGGCCATTGAACGTTTTGCCGGCAAACTGCCGATCCTGGGGATCTGTCTTGGGCATCAAAGTATTGGTCAGGCCTTTGGTGGCAGCATTGTGCGTGCTAAGCACGTGATGCATGGCAAGACCTCCCCTGTGTATCACCGTGGCGAAGGAGTATTTGCCGGACTAAATAATCCGGTTGAGGTGACGCGCTATCATTCCTTGGTGATTGAACAGGAGACTTTGCCAGAATGTCTGGAGGTCACCGCCTGGACACAAAACGCTGACGGTAGCATCGACGAAATTATGGGGGTACGCCATAAATCACTGGATATTGAGGGCGTACAGTTTCATCCGGAGTCAATTTTGACCGAGCAGGGGCATGAGCTGTTGGCGAATTTTCTGCGCCGTAGCTGATAAGACGCCAGAGAGAGGAAGGTAATGGATATCAAACAGGCACTGGCAACCATGGTGGAGCGCCGTGATCTGAATAAAACCGAGATGCAGCAGGTCATGCAACAAATCATGACCGGGCAGGCGACTGATGCTCAGATCGGTGGACTGCTGATCGGGTTACGCATGAAAGGCGAAACGGTGGCTGAAATCAGTGGCGCGGCAGAAGCGATGCGTGCCTTGGCATTGCCGGTGCAGATTAAGGCCAGTAACGCAGTAGACATAGTGGGTACCGGTGGTGATGGCGCCAATCTATTTAACGTCTCAAGTGCGAGCTCCTTTGTCGTAGCAGCAGCAGGTGGTCATGTAGCGAAGCATGGCAACCGGTCGGTTTCTTCCAGTTCAGGTTCTGCTGACTTATTGGAAGCGGCAGGTATCAAACTTGATCTGACACCCGAGCAGATTTCCCGTTGTATTGATGAAGTGGGAGTGGGCTTTATGTTTGCCCCCCAGCATCACAGTGCGATGAAGCACGCTATTGGCCCGCGTCGGGAGATGGCATTGCGTACTCTGTTTAACGTGCTTGGTCCACTCACCAATCCGGCGGGTGTGCAGCACTATCTACTGGGTGTATTTGACCGCAAGCTGTGCGGTTTGCTTGCCGGGGCCCTGAAAGAGTTAGGTGCCAAACATGCGCTGGTGGTACATGCAGAAGAGGGGCTGGATGAGATGAGTCTGTCAGGCACCACGTATATTGCTGAGTTGCGTGATGGCGAGGTGATCGAGTACAGCTTTACTCCAGCCGATGCCGGATTGCAGTCGCAAAATATTGATGGCCTGCAGGTGGATAGTTCTGCTGAAAGTCTGGCGCTGATTCAGGCGGCGTTTAATGGCGAACACGCCAAAGCCGCTGATATGATCGCACTGAATGCGGGTGCGGCTTTGTATGCTGCTGATCTGGCAGAAAGCATTGCGGCTGGCGTTGCACAGGCACAAACGGTGATTCGCTCCGGTGCTGCTGCAGCAAAGATGGCTGAGCTGGCGCAGTTCAGCCAGTCCCTGGTTACCAACTAAAGAAGTTATTCATGTCTGATACACCGACAATTTTGAAAAAGATTCTGGCGCGCAAGACTGAAGAGGTTGCTGAGCGTCAGCAGCGTTGTTCTATTGCTGACCTGCAACAGCAGATCGAACGCCAAAAAGGCACTGCATTTGATCCGCGCGGTTTTGTGGACAGTATGGCTCATGCCCTGGCAGCGGGTTTTCCTGCAGTGATCGCAGAAGCCAAAAAGCACAGCCCGTCGAAAGGTCTGTTGCGGGATCCGTTTGATCCGGCTGCCATTGCAGGTTCCTATCAGGCAGGTGGCGCTAGTTGCCTTTCTGTGCTGACAGATAAGGATTTTTTCCACGGTAGTGAGGCTTACCTACAGCAGGCACGCGCGGCCTGCCAGTTGCCGGTGATACGCAAAGATTTTATTGTTGATCCGTACCAGGTCTATGAGGCTCGAGCCATTGGCGCTGACTGTATTTTGCTGATTGCTGCTGCACTCAATGATCAGCAGCTTGAGCAGTTATATGAGTTGGCCGTGAGTCTGGGTATGGATGTACTGATTGAAGTGCATGGCGCGGTGGAACTTCAGCGTGCCTTGACCTTGGATACTCGCCTGATCGGTATCAATAACCGTAACCTGAATACGTTTGAAGTCAGCTTGAATAATACCTATGAACTGCTGTCCCGTATTCCGGATGACCGGATCGTGGTGACTGAAAGCGGTATTCATACGCCTGAAGATGTCGCCGACATGCGTGCACATGGCGTCAATAGCTTTCTGGTAGGAGAGGTCTTTATGCGTGCCGCTGATCCAGGTGATAAGTTGAAGCAACTGTTTTCGCTGGAGGATGTGACCGGATGAGCAACATGAATGCAAGGGTGAAGTGGGACGGCGACGTGCGTTTTCAGGGCACCACCGGATCTGGCTTTGACGTGATGATCGACGGTGAGCTGAAACAGGGACCGCGCCCGATGGAACTGATGCTACTGGGCTTGGGCGGCTGTACCAGTTACGACGTGGTGGGTATTTTGAAGAAAACCCGCCAGGACGTTGTCGATTGTATTGCCGAAATTGATGCTGAACGTGCCGATGCCGTGCCGGCGATATTCACTAAAATTCACGTTAAATTTATTGTTTCAGGCCGTGACTTGAATGAAAAGAAAGTTGCCAGGGCGGTAAAGCTGTCCGCTGAACAATACTGCTCTGCCTCCTTGATGCTGGAGAAAGGCGGGGTAGAGATCAGTCACAGTTATCAGATTGTCGAAGTCGACTGAGCGCCTATACTGAAACTGTTGTAAAAAAGCCTGGGGAGGCTATATGCAACGGTTTATTGCAATCTGGCCAATGTTGCTGCTGGTCGGCTGTGCCAGTCTGAATCAACAGCAGTGCGAACAGGCTGCATGGTACCGGCTAGGGGTGAGTGACGGTGCCAATGGCTACCCGGTATCACGGCTACAGTCTCATCAAAAGGCCTGCGATAAATTCAGTATTGACGTTGTTGCTAGCGACTATGCTGCTGGGCACCAGCAGGGGCTGTTGCGCTACTGTACTCAAGCCTCGGGTTTTGAAGTCGGCTGGCTTAACCTGCCGTATTACGAAGTTTGCACAGGTGAAGCCGAAGCGGCGTTTCTCAGGGGTTATCTCCGTGGTCGAAATCAGGCCGCTCTCTATTGCTGGCAACGCGCTTTCCCCGGTTATGGTTATGGGTGGGGCCACCATCCATACTTTGCCCATTCATTTTTTCCATCGCTGTTTTGTGACTGATCAGTCGCTTGAATAAGCGATACAACAGGCGTAGAATCACGCGTCCTTTGGAGAACATCCAATCTCCTTGCTTCCGGTTACAGGTTAATCCGGGGGCTAATAACCCGAAAGGAGCAACTATGCGTCATTATGAAATCCTTTTTCTGGTTCACCCGAACCAGAGCGAGCAGGTTCCTGCGATGGTTGAGCGTTACACCACTTTGATTGAAGGTGCTAGCGGTACAATTCATCGTCTGGAAGATTGGGGTCGTCGTCAACTGGCTTACCCAATCAACAATGCTCACAAAGCACACTACATCCTGATGAACATCGAAACTGATCAGGCGACTCTGGACGAACTGGAAAATCTGTTCCGCTACAACGATGCCGTTCTGCGTAACATGACTATCCGTCGTAAAGATGCTGTGACCGAAGTATCTCCTATTAAAGCTGCTGAATCCCGCGAAGAGCGCAAGCCTCGTCGTGAAGAAAAGCCAGCTGAAGCTACTGAAGAGAAAGCTACTAACACTTCTGACGACGCCTCTGGCGACGCAGAATAAGACTGAATCTTAGGAGAGATACTATGGCTCGTTTTTTCCGTCGTCGTAAGTTCTGCCGTTTCACGGCTGAAGGTGTTCAAGAGATCGATTATAAAGATCTGGATACCCTGAAAGGTTACATCACTGAAACTGGCAAAATCGTACCAAGCCGTATTACTGGTACTAAAGCCCGTTATCAGCGTCAGTTGGCAACGGCCATCAAGCGTGCACGCTTTGTTGCGCTGCTGCCTTACACTGACGGTCATCAGTAAGAGGAATTAGAGTCGCATGCGAGCCTTGGCCGAACTGGTCATGCGGGGTCAGAAACATGCGGCTGTTGTGGCGGTTGTTGCCGCCTTGCTGCCACTGCTTTATTGGATAAGTGCAGCGGCTGTTGCTCTGGTAACCCTGCGAAGGGGACCGAGTGACGGTGCCGGACTGCTGGTTTGGGCAATATTGCCAGCCGGCGTCTGGACATACAGCGGAGACCCGACACCCCTGGTGGTGATTGCAGGTACCTATGTACTGGCAATTTTACTGCGACAGACGGTGTCCTGGCCTCGAGTATTGATGCTGGCGTTGCCGCTCGGTGCTCTGATGGCTTTGTTGCTGGAAACCGCGCTGAGTGGAGTAATCGGCCAGATGGTCGAGATGACCCAGCAGTTGCTGGAACAGTCAACCACTAGTGCGGAGGCTGACAAGCTACTTACTACAGAAACGCTAAATGCAATTCTGGTAGGTGGTCTGAGTGCAGTTCACACCGCTATGATCCTGCTCAGTTTGATACTGGCGCGCTCATGGCAATCCGGACTGTACAACCCAGGAGGTTTTCAGCAGGAGTTTCATCAAATGAGACTGCCTGCTACCTACACCGCGCTGCTGCTGGCGGCATTGGTGCTGGGATCACAAGTCGGCCTGGAAATCTGGCGCTGGTTACCGCTGGTGTTATTGCCCTGGATTATCTGCGGTATCGCACTGATTCATGGCAGTGTGGCAAAACGCGATTTAGGCAGGTCCTGGCTGGTAGGTTTTTACCTGGCAGTTGTATTTTTTGGGCCTTATATGATTTTGCTGCTGGTTGCAGCGGCTGTACTCGACAGTTTTGTTGATTTTCGCAGTCGTATGCCAGTCAAGAACTAGTACTGCAATTTACGTTGCAGAACAAATAGAGGTTAACGAGATGGAAGTTATTCTGCTCGAGAAAATCGGTAAGCTGGGTAGCCTCGGCGACAAGGTAACCGTTAAAGGTGGTTACGGTCGCAACTACCTGCTGCCTCAGGGTAAAGCAGTTTCAGCTACGGCTGATAATGTTGCTAAGTTTGAAGAGCGTCGCGCTGAACTGGAAGCCGCTGCTGCTGAAAAGCTAGCAGCTGCTCAGGCACGTGCTGAAACGTTGGAAGGCAAAGAAGTAACCATCACTGCGAAGTGTGGTGAAGAAGGTAAACTGTTCGGCTCTGTTGGCACTGCAGACATCGCTGAAGCAGTGACTGCTGCCGGTAGCGAAATTTGCAAAAGCGAAGTTCGCCTGCCAGAGGGTACGCTGCGTCAGATCGGTCAGTTCGACATCGACGTTCAGTTGCACCCTGAAGTAATGGTTACTGTTAAACTGGCGGTTGTTGGCGACATTTAATCCCAACAGTTTCGTTAGACAGTACACTAAAGCACTGCGTAGAATACTGCGCAGTGCTTTTTTTATGTCCGGGATTCACTCCTTGTCACGGTCAACAGCGTTGAAGTTTGAGATCAGGTAGAGCCACCGATGGAATACAGTAAAATCACCGAAGCCGATCTGGCTAATATCAAAGCCCCGCCATACTCTCTGGAGGCGGAACAGTCAGTCCTAGGTGGTTTAATGCTGGATAACAATGCTTGGGACATTGTGTCCGAAGTGGTTCTTGAAGAGCACTTCTACCGGCAGGAGCATCGGCAGATCTTCCGCACCATGCAGAAGCTGATTAACGGCTCTAAACCGCTGGATGTGGTGACGCTGTCGGAAGAGTTGGATCGTACCGCTGCCCTTGAAGGGGCTGGTGGACTGGATTATCTGATCGACCTGGCCAAAAATACACCGAGCGCTTCGAATATTCGGGCTTACTCTGAGATCGTCCGTGACCGCGCCTTGCTGCGGCAGATGATCACTGTTGCTCACGAAATTTCAGAAAATGCGTTTAATCCGGAAGGTCGTGCCTCGGAAGAGATTCTTAACGATGCCGAGCAGAAAATTTTCCGCATCGCCGAGAATCGGCCAAACCAGGGTGGCCCGGTAGCGGTCAATCCGTTATTGAAAAAAGCGGTCGATAAGATCGATCAGTTGTTCAACAGTGAAGGGGATCTCACTGGCCTGACGACAGGCTTTGATGACCTGGATAAACGCACCGCTGGGTTACAGCCCTCGGATCTGATTATCGTCGCGGCGCGTCCTTCAATGGGTAAGACAACCTTTGCTATGAACTTGGTGGAAAATGCTCTGATGGCATCGGAGCGGCCGATTCTGGTGTTCAGCCTGGAGATGCCTGCTGAGCAGCTTATCACGCGTATGCTGTCCTCTCTCGGGCGTATTGACCAGACGCGGGTGCGTACTGGTGGGCTGGAGGAGGATGACTGGCCGCGTTTGACGACAGCGGTCAATATGTTGCGGGACAAACCGCTGTTTATCGATGACCAGGCGGGCATAAGTCCCAATGAAATGCGTGCACGGGCTCGACGTATCGTACGTGAACATGGTGATCTGGCCATGATTATGGTGGATTATCTGCAGCTGATGCAGTTGAAAACCGGGGGTGTCGAGAGTCGCACAGCGGAGATTTCTGAGATATCTCGTTCACTTAAAGCGCTGGCTAAGGAGATGCAGTGCCCAGTGGTAGCGTTGTCGCAGCTGAACCGCTCGCTGGAGCAACGGCCGAATAAGCGGCCGGTCAACTCTGACCTGCGTGAGTCCGGGGCGATTGAGCAGGATGCCGACGTGATCATGTTTATCTATCGGGATGAGGTCTACAACGAAGATTCCGATCAAAAAGGCATTGCTGAAATCATTATCGGCAAACAGCGTAACGGCCCGATTGGCAGCAGTAAGCTGGCCTTTATCGGCAAACATACTCGATTTGAAAATCTGGCACCGGACGTTTACGCCCAGTACGCGGATATGGAATAAACTGATTTAGGCCTGTTTTTCCATCCGCGCCTTAAATGCTGCGGGTACCGGTCGTACTTTGTGGCTGCCATAGTCAAAAAACACAATGCCGGTTTTGGCCTGCGCTATCTCTACCGCCGTGGCTTTGTTACTTAACAGGTAGTAAAAGTCACAGCCGTATTTATTGAAATCCTGGATGCAGACATCGACCTGAATCTGATCACCATGAAAGCCCTCCGCCCGGTAAACCACAACCGAGTCCGTCATAATTAAACTGCTACCTTCAATATCCATTTCGGTATATTGATACTGTGCCAGAAACCGAACCCGGGCCTCATGGATGATCGATAGGATTGAGTCATTGCTCAGGTGTCCGCCGTAATTTATATCATTGATGCGAACCACCATGCTGGTGCTGAAAGTGTAGTGCTTGGGCATCTCCAGTTTTATACGGGCCATGATCTATCTCAGCTTGTCAGATATTTCTGCAATACAGACACCATACTATTGGTCAGTTCTGCCAGTGTGGCATCATCCATTACATAGGGTGGCATCACATACACCAGCTTGCCAAATGGCCGCACCCAAATTCCCTGTGCTACAAGCATGGGCTGCAGGATTCGATTGTCAGCGGAGTCACTGAGTTCAATGACACCAATAGCGCCTAATACCCTGACGCTGCTAACACCTGGCAGTTGTGCGGCAGGGGCCAGCCCGTTATTGAGGCCCCGCTCTATGCGTTGCACCTGAGCTTGCCAATCTTGTTCCACCAGTAGTTTCAGGCTGGCACCCGCTACGGCGCAGGCCAGAGGGTTGCCCATAAAGGTAGGCCCATGCATGAAGCAGCCCGCTCCGCCAGCGGAAATGGTTTCGGCAATTTCGGTAGTCGTCAGTGTTGCCGCCAGCGTCATATACCCGCCGGTAAGTGCTTTGCCAACACAGAGGATGTCCGGGCAGATAGCGGCATGCTCGCAGGCAAACAGCTTGCCGCTGCGGCCAAAACCTGTGGCGATCTCATCGGCGATCAGCAAAACATTAAATTGACGACACAAGGCATGGGCGCGTTTTAAGTATTCCGGTGAATAAAAACGCATGCCGCCGGCACCTTGCACGACGGGTTCCAGAATCAGCGCGGCAATCTCATGCTGGTGCTGTTCCAGCAGTGCTGCCAGGGGTGCAATATCGTTCTCATCCCAGGGCTGAGCAAAACCGGTTTGGGGAGCGGGAGCAAAAAAATGCTGTGGCAATACGCCACTGAAGATCTGATGCATGCCCGTGACGGGGTCACACACAGCCATAGCGCCGAAGGTGTCGCCATGGTAACCGTTACGGAGGGTCACAAACTTGTGTTTCTGAGGCAGGTCACGGGCGTGCCAATACTGGATAGCCATCTTCAGAGCGACTTCTACTGAAACTGATCCTGAGTCGGCCAGAAAGACTTTTTGCAACGGCGCGGGGGTCATGTCGACTAAACGCTGACAAAGTTCAATTGCCGGTGGATGGGTTAGGCCACCAAACATGACATGTGCCATACGATCAATCTGGTCGTGGGCTGCCTGATTCAATACTGGATGGTTATAACCATGAATTGCCGACCACCATGAAGCCATGCCATCGATCAGTCTGGAACCATCATTCAGGGTGAGATGTACTCCACTGGCTGCCACCACAGGGTAGGTGGCGGGAGGATTGATCATGGAAGAGTAAGGGTGCCATATATGTTGCTGGTCAAAGGCAACCTGAGTGGGTGATAACTGAGACATCATATAACCTGAATAGTGAACGAAAATCGGCTGGTAGTTAAACCAGGTGCCTAATTACAGCCTGCATCGGCATTCGCTGCAACCTTGAACGAGGATTGGCGAGATGTTCTTTTGTTTTTTAAAGGTTTTGTAAAGTTTACCTGGGTGCTGGAACATTTATATGCACAGGTGCTCTATTATCCTGAATGACACGTACAATGTCCTGAAAGCTAAGGAACCTGTATGGGCTCTGGCGTCAACGTCAGTCCAGCAAATAAGCCAGCGGTTGCGGGTGAAACTCATCTCGCAGGTGACTATGCCTACTATTGGCAAGTCTGGATGGAATCGGCGGACAAAATCGTGACGGGTTTTCAGCGCTTTTCAATTTTTGAACATTCATAAAAGAAGGTAATTATAAAATGGCTAAAATGACTCCTGTTAAACCTGTTGTTGCTGCAATTGGTGCGGCGTTTATCGCCGGTATGGCTATGGCTCCGGTCGCTAATGCTGCAGAAAATCCATTTGCAACATCTGAACTTTCTTCTGGCTACCAGCAGTTGGCTGAAGCTAAATGTGGCGAAGCTAAATGCGGCGAAGGTAAAAAAGCTGAAGCCAAGTGTGGCGAGAAAAAAGCTGAAGAAGGCAAGTGTGGCGAAGCCAAATGCGGCGAAGGTAAAAAAGCTGAAGCTAAATGCGGCGAGAAAAAAGCTGAAGAAGGCAAGTGCGGCGAAGCCAAATGCGGCGAAGGTAAAAAAGCTGAAGAAGCTAAATGTGGTGAAGCTAAGTGCGGTGGTAATAAATAACCCATTGCAATGTAAAAGCCCTGCACTGCAGGGCTTTTTAATAAACCAGAGGTGGCAGGGATGAAGCAAACAACCTACCCCGTTAGTGGGGCCGGTCTTGGTTTTCGCCGCTGCATGCTAGATGACCTGAAGCAGCTGGACAACCAGCCTTTTAGTTTTCTCGAAGTAGCGCCGGAAAATTGGATGACCCTGGGCGGTCGCATGGGTAAAGCTTTTAAAGAATATACCCAGGCATACCCCTTCATGACCCACGGCTTGTCTCTATCTATAGCCGGGCCAACCCCATTGGATATGGACTTCCTGCACAATCTAAAAGCGTTTTTTGCAGAACATAATATCCGTGGCTATTCAGAACACCTTAGTTATTGCTCGGATGATGGCCATCTATATGACCTGATGCCCATTCCGTTTACTGAAGAGGCTGTTCGTTATGTCGCGAATCGAATTCGTATAGTACAGGACGTGTTAGATCGACCACTGGCGATGGAAAATGTGTCTTATTATGCCGCTCCCGGTGCTGAGATGTCTGAGCAGGACTTTCTACTGGCCGTGCTGGAAGAAGCCGATTGCCAGTTGTTGCTGGATATCAATAATATTTATGTAAACAGCGTCAATCACTGCTATGACCCGGAAGCTTTCCTGCGTGCGATGCCAGCAGAGCGTGTCATGTATATGCACATTGCCGGGCACTATAACGAAGCAGACGACTTGATTGTCGATACCCATGGTGCTGATGTGATTGATCCGGTTTGGCAGTTGCTGGATACGGCCTATGATCATCTCGGTGTGGTGCCTACATTGTTAGAACGTGATTTTAATATTCCTCCATTGGAGCAATTGATGCAGGAAGTAGGCACTATCGTTGACTATCAGTCGAAATGGCAGAATCGTGATGCAAAAACAGTCGCTTGAACTCCCTAAATTTCAGCAGCTTCAGTATGCTTTTGCCGGACATATTCGAGATCCTGAAGGTCAACCCATTCCTGAGGATATTGAACCGCGCCGGATGAAGATCTATTCGGATCTGTTTTTTAATAATGTTGAAGGGATGTTAAGCAACAACTTTCCGGTATTACGCAGTTTGCTGTGCCAGCAAGACTGGTTGGCACTGGTGCGGGCATTTTTTATTCGACATCAGTGCTCTACACCGTACTTCCTCGAGCTGGGCCAGGAGTTTATGGCATTTTTACAGGCCAACCCTGAGGTTCATCCTCATGAGATGCCGTTCCTGCTTGAATTGATGCATTACGAGTGGGTGGAGCTTGCCTTGGAGGTGTCTCAGGAAACTCTGCCTGTGGCAGATGTTGAGGCCAATGGCGATCTGTTTGAGGGACATCCGGTCCAGTCGCCGTTAGCCTGGCTGCTTTCCTATCAGTTTCCTGTTCACCGAATCAGCCAGGGTGTACAACCTCAGCATCCAGAGGCTACGCCGGTTTTCCTGCTGGTTTACCGCAACCGGGAAGACCGTGTGAAGTTTATGGAAGTTAATTCGGTTACCGGCCGTCTGCTCTATCTGTTGTCAGAAGATGTAACCTTGACCGGTCAGCTAGCGCTGCAACAGATCGCAGCAGAAATGCAGCACCCCAACCCGGACGTGGTGATTAACGGCGGGTTGCAAACACTGGAACATCTGCGCTCTGTCGGCATTATGCTCGGTACGCGCTGCTAGTTTTGTCAGAAGTGTTTTTCAAACGCGCTGAAACAAATAAGGAGTTATCTTATGTCTAATCCAATTTCGGCGATGGCCTGCCGGATGCAGCACGCGCTGGATGCCACTCGGTTTGCTGATGGTTTAGCGCCGCTGTTGCTCAGGCTTTATCTGGCACCGGTACTGATGCAGGCTGGCTGGACTAAACTGTCTCACTTTGAGGATACCGCTGCCTGGTTTGGTAATCCTGAGTGGGGGCTGGGTTTGCCTTTTCCTGAATTGATGACGGCACTGGCTGCTGGCACAGAGTTTTTCGGC
Organism: Pontibacter sp. JAM-7; assembly: GCF_048548695.2. Taxonomy (NCBI): domain Bacteria; kingdom Pseudomonadati; phylum Bacteroidota; class Cytophagia; order Cytophagales; family Hymenobacteraceae; genus Pontibacter; species Pontibacter sp. JAM-7. The sequence continues at coordinate 90,075 of NZ_JBLYIF020000008.1, read as the reverse complement.
GCTATTTTACTGATTGTTGGGTTGGGCGTACGTTGGATCAGCATCCCGTTGATGGTGACCATGTTGGTTGCCGCCTTCGCAGTACACTGGCCAAATGGCTGGTTGGCGATTAGCGATGCTTCCAGCTGGCTGGCTAATGACCGGGTACTGGAAGCGTCAGAGCGCCTGGGCGTCGTTAAGGAAATTCTGCGGGAACATGGTAACTACAGTTGGCTGACGGAACAGGGTTCTGTGGTGATGCTCAATAACGGGATTGAGTTTGCCATCACCTACTTCATTATGCTGCTGAGCTTGTTCTTTACCGGTGGCGGGCGTTACTTCAGCCTAGATTATTGGATCAAGCGTCGCTGCAGCGGGGCATGTTCATAAGGCTTGAGCAGACCAGTGATCCACAGGCATCAGCGTACCAGTGGTTAGCGCTCAGCCACTGCTGGATGTCTTTCGCTTCGTAGATTTGTTCAATGTAGCTGTCTAACAGGGCCGCTGCATTGTTCATCATGTTTTCATATTGTTCAAAATTAGCCATAACGCACATGGGTGTCTCAATTGCGTGCATGCACGCTGTAAAAAATAGTTTGTTGCAGTGCAATATAATGACTGGTTAAACTTTAGTCAAATATTCATGGTCGGTATTTAAAGTGATTTTTCGGTTGGGCTGCTGTCTTCAAGGGTATTTTCTGTCAGTGCTTTGAGCCAGGCTTCGAGCAGGGGTTGGCAGGCTTCACCAGAAGCCAGTGCATTTTTAAGTGATTCCACCAGAGATTGTTCAGGCGACTGTTTTAGCGCTTGCTGGTCATCCATGCATTGCAGATAGTTTTTCATATAGATCTGGCTGGTTGCCGATTGCTGCTGCAGCAGTTCTGGCAATTGTTGTAACCAGAGTTGCCAGTGTTCAGGGAGTGTTTCCATTTCATCTGCCGCGCTGGCGTTAAACGTTGCTGCTGTCAGTAGCAGGAAAAATCCGGCCTGTTTCAAAATCATAGATTGCCTCTCATCGTCCGACCGTTTAGTTGTCTTTGATGTGGGTGATTGCTCGGACCTCAATAGCGCTAGGGCGAATACAGAAGCGAATATTCACATCATGTAACTGTACGCCAAACTCGCGGTCATCGTCGTGGCGGTCATATGCCGGTCGCGGATCACAACGTAGCAATTCGGTAATTTGTGTTTGCAGTGGTTCGCCCAATAATGTGGTTAATTGTTCGCATTGCTGCTGCGCAGTGGTGGTGAAAATTACCGGCTGCTGTAGTTCTGACATATGCGCTACCAAATCATACTGTGCTTCTGTGACACAATCAGAATATGGCAGATAGGGTTTGATATCGATAATCGGTGTGCCGTCCAGCAGGTCAGCGCCACTCACCTGCAGGAAGGTTTTGCTGTCTTGGTGAATAATGTTTTCCAGTTTGACCGCGGACATGCCAATTGGGTTCGGCCGAAAGGGTGAGCGGGTTGCAAATACACCAAGCTTCTTTTTCTGTAGTCTGGGAGGGCGTACTGTGGGTCGCCAGCCCTGGTCTGCGGTGGCATTGAAGATAAACAACAGCCATATATGGCTGCATTGCTCCAGCCCCCGCAACATCTCTTTGCGGTCAAAACCGGGAAGTAATTCTATGCGGGTGATGATACTGGTGGTCAGCCTTGGCTGGCGGGGAATGCCGAACTTCTGTCGGTAAGGGCTATGAACCTGTGCTACTGGAGTAAAGCTGTATTGGTTAGACATGATGCCATCTGAATGATAATCAGATGACAGTCTATCAGCTTGCGCCAGAGTGGTCATGAGTAGGCTGCTGACGTATCTGCAGAGGTAGCATACTGCTCCAGTAACGGGCGGCTTTTTCTACTTGCTGACTCAATTGATGGATCTGACTCAGGCTATCGAGCAGAGTGATACTTTCGCTGCCGGGCAGGTGCCCCTGCACGGTTTGCTCCAAAACGGTAGTTTTCAGGCGCTGGTATTGTTTTTCCAGATGCAGGAGTTGTAGATGGGCATTCGTTTCGTAACATGAATCGGGTTGTATCTCACAGCTATCGATGAGGGTGATGGCTGCTTGCTGATATTCATTGATCTGGTGGTTGAGCCCCGCATTAGCCAAGGCAGCAAGTGTGTCGTAGTAAGTGGGTAGGTGTGCCGCTAACTGAGTGATATGGCTGTAATAGCGTGTTACTCGAAGGGCAATTGGCAGTTGTTTACTGGTTTCTTCCGACAGACTCTCCCGAGCGATTTTCTGATTGTAGTCGGCAATTTGACCGCAGAGCGAGAGTATAGCGTCCCGCTGTCGCTCTAGCTGCACAATCTCGGTTAACTCACTGCTGATTGCTTGCCGTGCCAGAGCCGAGGTCAGCTGGCTGACTCGGGTTAGTTCCTGGCTCATAGCTTCCAGTGCCAGGGTGGGGGTGGTCAGGATGTTTCGGTCTAGGAATTGTGGTGCCGAGAGGTTTTCTTCCTGAGTTCGAAACAACCGCTCCAAAAACTGGCTGAGCCGAAAAATAAATCGCCAAAACAGGATGATCCCCAACAGGTTGAATAGTGTGTGAAAGCCTGCCAGCAAGAGTACTGGATCCCAGTATGCTGATAGGTTGTCCAGCAGTTGCCTGGCGGGCAGTAATAGCAGTAAACCAACCATGCCGGTAATCAGATTAAATACTACGTGTGCGGCGGCGATACGTTTGGCATTGGCGGTGGCACCGATAACAGCCAGCACAGCAGTGGATGTCGTACCAAGATTGGCACCAATCACTGCCGCCGCCATGGCACTTATAGGCAGGTTGGTACTGGCGATTAATGACAGAATCACCACCATGGCTGCAGAGGAAGACTGCATGACGACGGTTAGTATAAAACCAGCAAGGAGGGCGCTGGCTAACCCCAGCAGGCCGACGCCTTCGGGTTGTAGGGTAAAGGTTTGCTGAAAACCTTCAAGCGTGGTTTTAAGCACATCCAACCCGACAAAAAACAGGCCAAATCCAGCTAACGCTGTGCCCAGGTGGGCCAGTTTCTTATGACGGCCTAATAAACGCAGCGCCATGCCCAGAGCGAGTATAGGCAGGGCAAAAAAATGGGTGGAGAGTTTAAAACCGATTAACGCAACCAGCCAGCCTGTGGCAGTCGTACCTAAGTTGCAGCCCAAGATGACGGTAATAGACTGGCGTAAGTTGAGGAGCCCGGCATTGACAAAACCGATGGTGGCGACGGTCACTACGCTGGATGATTGCACCAGTGTGGTGATTAGCGTTCCGGAGCTGAGTCCACGCCAGTCTGAGTCTGTGCCGGTTTGCAGGATTTGTTTGAGTTGTTTACCCGCAGCCTGACGCAGACCTTCTGTCATCAATTGCATACCCAGCATAAACAACGCCAGGCCACCCAGCAGACCGGACAGGGTCATGAAATCCATGATGTGGTATCTCTCAGCGGATAACTATTATTGGCAGTTTAGGCGGAATTCTGTTGCTGTGGTATCAGGGGGTACGCGCTAATACCCAGGCATCAACAATTTCTGTCCCCTGTTGTTTCAACACCCGGCTGGCTTCTTGCAGGGTGGCACCTGTGGTCATCACATCGTCAACTAATACCACATGGCGTGCCGGTGGGTAACGGCAACTAAAGACGTTGCGTAGATTTCTGCGGCGCTCGATTTTAGAGAGGCTGTGCTGTTGTTGGGTGGCGCGATGCTTGATCAGACAGCTATCCTGCACAGGTAGCTGTAAGCGCTTGCCTAATTGCTCTGCGAGGAGTTGGGCGTGGTTAAAGCCGCGGCGTTGCTGGCTGATCCAGTGCATGGGTATTGGCAGAATATAATCAGGTTGACGGCGATCCTGAAAATGACTGGCGGCCAGTGCCGCCAAGTGGCCGAGATAGGCGGGTTGTCGCTGGGTTTTTATCAGATTGATGCAGCGATCGATGGGAAAGCGATAGGTAAACAGCGCAGATACTTGATCGAAGCTGGGTGTCTGGCGCAAGCAGTGGGCACAAATAACTTCTGCAGAGGTCGGCACGGGTAGTGCGCAACGGGAGCAGCAGCGGGTCAGCCAGGGTAGGTCTGCTTTGCACTCGGTACAGATGCAATCTGTAGTGGTGCAGGGCTGGGCGCAGAAAATACACTGTTTATAAAATAAACAACAGTTCTCTTGGCGATGCTTCATTGGTTGACAGTTCCCTCTGTCATTATAGAATGGCCACTATATTCGCGGCCGCCACTCAAACTCGCCGGCTGCAGACATGTTCTGAGGATTTACACACCATGCAAGCCACTGCCGATATTCGACACGACTGGACCCAGGCTGAAGTAAAGGCCCTGTTAGATCTGCCATTTAATGATCTTCTATTCCGTGCGCAAACGGTGCACCGCCAATACTTCAATCCGAATGAAGTTCAGGTCAGCACATTGCTGTCGATTAAAACCGGCGCTTGTCCAGAAGATTGTAAATATTGCCCGCAGAGCGGTCATTATAATACAGGCTTGGAAAAGCAGCGCCTGATGGAAGTCGAAGCGGTGATTAATAAAGCGAAGCAGGCTAAAGCGGCTGGCTCAACTCGCTTCTGCATGGGTGCTGCCTGGAAGCACCCTTCCGAAAAAGATATGCCCTATGTGCTGGAAATGGTGAAAGAGGTGAAAGCCCTGGGCCTAGAAACCTGCATGACCCTGGGTATGCTGGATGAAGGTAAAGCGGAGCAACTGGCGGATGCTGGCCTGGACTATTACAACCATAATCTGGATACCTCACCTGAGTTCTACGACAAAATCATTACCACGCGCACTTATCAGGACCGTCTCGACACGCTGCAAAATGTGCGAGATTCCGGTATGAAAATCTGCAGTGGCGGTATTCTGGGTATGGGTGAGACGCAGACTGACCGTATTGGCCTGCTGTGTCAGCTGGCCAATATGTCGGTTCAACCAGAGAGTGTGCCAATTAACATGCTGGTCAAAGTTGAAGGCACACCACTGGAAAATGTCGACGATCTGGATCCGTTGGACTTTATTCGTACTATTGCCGTGGCACGGATTATGATGCCTGCCTCCCATGTTCGTTTGTCTGCTGGTCGCGAAAAAATGAGTGACGAAATGCAGGCGATGACGTTCTTTGCGGGTGCCAACTCGATCTTTTATGGCGAGTGCCTGCTGACTACGCCAAATCCGGAAACTCACCGTGACCTGCAGTTATTCAAGCGTCTGGGCATCAATCCGGAACAGCGCATCTCTGAAGCAGATGAGACTCAGGAAGCCGCACTGATGAATGACCTGCAGAAGCAGCAGGACAGCGCACATTTCTACGAAGCTTAATTGAATGGCGCAGCGCCTGCGCCCAGCAACCTAACGGGTTAACCTGATGTCTTTTGATGCGTTGGGCAGTGAGCTACTGGCTCGCAAACAGCAGTCTCTCTATCGGCAGCGCCGCACGTTGCAGTCACCGCAGGGGCCTGAGGTCACTGTCGATGGCAGAACCTGCCTGGCATTTTGCTCTAATGATTATTTGGGGCTGGCGAATCATCCGGACGTGATCCGTGCGTTACAGGATGCCGCTGATATCTATGGTGTTGGTGGCGGGGCATCACATCTGGTGAATGGCCACAGCCAAGCTCATCATGCACTGGAAGAAGCATTGGCCGAATTTACGGGCCGACCCAGAGCCTTACTGTTTTCTACCGGTTATATGGCAAATCTGGGTGCGGTCAATGCCCTGCTGGATAAGCGAGATGCGGTGTTTGAAGACCGCCTCAATCATGCGTCGTTGTTGGATGCGGGCTTATTGTCTGGCGCGCGCTTTCAGCGGTATCTGCATAATGACCCGGCCAGTCTGCAACAAAAGCTGACGCGCTCCGAGGCTCGTCGCAAACTGGTAGTGACGGATGGTGTCTTCAGCATGGATGGCAACTTGGCTAACCTGCCGGAGCTGGCAGCCGTCACGCGCCAGCAGGGTGGCTGGTTGATGGTAGATGATGCCCACGGTTTTGGTTGCCTGGGTGAGTCAGGCGGCGGGTGTGCTGAATACTTTAACCTGGGTATGGAAGAGGTGCCGGTACTGGTTGGTACCTTAGGGAAAGCGTTTGGTGCTTCTGGTGCTTTTGTGGCGGGTAGTGAAGATCTGATTGAAACCCTGATTCAGTTTGCCAGAACCTATATTTATACCACCAGTATGCCGCCGGCCGTTGCGGCCGCCTCGTTGGCCAGTTTGTCTCTTCTGAGGCAAGAGAACTGGCGCCGGGAAAAACTCAATAGTTTGATCAAGCAGTTTCGTCAGGGATGCCAGCAACTTGGCCTGACATTGCTGGAATCCTTTACCCCGATCCAGCCTATTTTGATTGGTGATGCCGCCGCCGCGATGAAAATCAGTGAAGCGTTGGAAGCACAGGGGATTTTTGTCGGTGCGATTCGACCGCCTACAGTACCGCAGGGTACGGCGCGGTTACGGGTTACGCTGTCAGCTACACACACTGAGGCCCAGGTCGATCGTTTGCTGTTAGCGCTGGAGTCTGTCGTCAAATGAGTTTGTATACACAACATATTCCCAATCCCGGGATGCCGGAGCTGGTGCTGTTGCATGGCTGGGGTATGAGCAGTGATGTCTGGCAGCCGGTGTTGCCACAACTGGCTTCGCGTTACAGCCTGACCTTGATCGACCTGCCAGGTTTAGGCCGTTCTGCCAGGACTGCTTCCTGTCATCTGGCAGAAATTATTGATGCGCTGCTGACGGCTGCACCGGAGCAGGCTTGCTGGCTTGGCTGGTCACTGGGTGGGCAATTGGCGGTGGAGTGTGCAACACAAGCGCCAGACCGGGTTAAAGGTATCATTACAGTGGCTTCTTCCCCCTGCTTTGTCGAACGGGATGACTGGCAGTGTGCCATGCAAGAGGCGGTATTTGCCGGGTTTGAATCGGCGTTGCTCGAGAACCCGAAGAAAACCCTGAGCCGATTTATGATGCTGCAAACCCAGGGGGCCGAAGCGGGGCGGGAAAATCTCAAATTCCTGCGCGCACTACAACCCAATCTAGAGCATGCCGCATTGTCGGAAACATTGCAGCTGCTGCGGCTGGATAGCCGGGGGCAGCTGGCAGGGTTACAGCAACCAATCATGCAGATATTTGGCGAACGGGACCAGCTTATCCCTCAGAGTGCGGCACAGGCTTGTGCTGAACTGACCGGACGATTTGTTCAGTTATACTCGGGTGCAGGACACCTGCCTTTCTTGTCTCACCCGGAAATGTTTTGCAGTGATCTGCAGCAGTTTATGGAGTCATCCGTTGGCTGAATCGAACCGCCTCAAAAAACAGCGGGTGGCGGAGTCCTTTAGTCGGGCTGCGGGCAGCTATGACCGGGTGGCGGATTTGCAGCGTCAGGTCGGACAGATGTTAGTCAGTTACCTGCCTTCTATCCAGGCCGAACGAGTGTTGGACCTGGGGTGTGGCACTGGCTTTTTTGGGCCGATCTTGCGGCAGTGCTACCCCCAGGCGCAGTTGCTAAATCTCGATCTGGCTCAGGGTATGTTGCACTACGCCAGGCAGCATCGGCCAGTCAGTAATGCTCATTGGCTCTGTGGTGATGCGGAAGCTTTACCCCTGGCTGATAGTAGTGTGGATCTGATTTTTTCAAGTCTGGCTATTCAGTGGTGCGAGCAACCAGACCTGTTGTTCAGCGAGGTGCAAAGGGTACTGAAACCCGGCGGTTGCTTCGTTGCGGCGACTCTGGGGCCGGACACCCTGCTGGAGCTTCGTCGTGCTTGGGAGGCGGTAGATGACTTTGTACATGTGAATCGTTTTATTCCGCTGACTGACTTACTAGTGACGGTGCCTGAAGGGTTGCAGTGTGTTGTGCAGCAGGAAGAGCAGCGTGTGCTTGAGTATGCGCAGCTAAAGCAACTCACGGACGAGTTAAAAGAGTTGGGTGCGCATAACATGAACCAGGGTCAGGCTACGGGTTTGACCGGACGCCGTCAGTTACGTCAGTTTCGAAATGCCTATGAGGCGCAGCGGCGCTCAGATGAAATGCTGCCGGCGACCTACCAGATCTATTATCTTGTGTTTCAACAGGCTAAATAACAGGACCTTGCGATGGCTAAACGGGTGTTTTTTGTTACGGGTACGGATACCGATGCAGGTAAAACCGTGGTTTCAGCTGGCTTGTTACAGGCAGGCAACAACCGGCAGTGGAAAACGCTGGGTTTGAAACCAATTGCAGCGGGTTGTGAGCAAACCGATGCCGGGCTGCGCAATAGCGATGCACTGATCCTGCAGCAAACTGCTTCAGTAAATATGAGTTACGATCAGGTCAACCCGGTCAGCTTTGCAGAGCCGATTGCGCCTCATATTGCGGCGCTGCATGAGGGGCGGCAACTTAATGCAGATCGCGTTGCTGCCTATTGTCGTGGCGCACTATTACAGTCTGCTGATCTGGTGGTCATCGAGGGAGCAGGGGGCTGGCGGGTACCGCTAAATAACCGGGAAACGCTAGCCGCGTTGCCGCGCTCATTGCAGTTGCCAGTCATTATGGTGGTGGGGATGAAGCTGGGTTGTATAAATCACGCCTTGCTAACAGCAGAAAGTATCGCTCGTGATGGTTTGCAACTGGCAGGTTGGGTGGCTAACTGTATTGATCCCGACATGGCCAGCTATGACGAAAATTTAGCAACATTAAAAACTATGTTACGTGCCCCTCTGTTAGGGGAAGTGCCCCGCCTGGCGCAGGCAAGTCCAGAGATCGTTGCCAACTACCTCGATCTGGATATGCTTCCTGTACAATAACTGTACAGTTTCTAATGCTGGTCTATACTCTGCAACGGTCGTTATTGAAACGCACAACCGTAAGGTTCAGCTATGAATATCTCCAGTGTTTATCAGGCGGTACAGCAATTTCCTGCACGTAACACCAGTGCTGGCGCAGCGGATGAATCCGGTGTTGCCCAGATAACACCCAGTCAGCAGGTCTCTGCAACAGAGCAAAGTACAGTCGCTGCAACGGCGCAGGGGGCAGAGTCGGTCGCCGCATCCGACCAGGGTCAGGATCTTGGTCAGTTATCAACTACCCTTGTGAACGCCACAACGGGTACCGCTGATCCCGGTGCGATTATTGACCTGTTTATTTAGTGTTTATCGCTAAAAGGTAGCTAAACGGAAGTAATCAAGGAGTCGCAACGTGCAGATCAGTGCAACTGCCACCGCGTTTACCGATCCGTCTCTGAAAACTTCAGGGAATGGTGCGGTTACGCCTGCTAGCGTTGCACCAGCCAGGCCATCATCCCCCAGTGTTATTCTCTCGCTATCGCCAGAAGCCCGTGCCCGTTCAGCCAATGAACAGCAGTCAGCTGGCAGTGCTGATGGCACGGTATCATCTCAGACCACTGCGGTTAGCTACAAGACTGATGCGGCACAGCAAAGTCTCGTGCGTGAGTTAGCACGGCGCGACCTAGAGGTGCGTACGCACGAACGCATTCATGCTTCGGTGGGCGGACGCTATACCTCTGCGCCCAGTTTTACCTATGAGCGCGGCCCTGATGGCCGATTGTATGCGGTGTCTGGTGAAGTGCAGATCGATACCACGTCGATACCGGGTAATCCTCAAGCCAGCTTGGAGAAAGCTCAGGTGATTCAGAGGGCCGCCTTGGCGGTGCCTGATCCATCACCGGCGGACCGCAATGCCGCTGCACAGGCGCGGGCGATGGCGGCTGCAGCGCAGGCTGAAATTGCCAGACTGGATCGCAGTGGTGCTGAGGGCGAGAGTGATCAGGTCCAACCGGAGGTCATCGCAGCAACAACGGCTACATCCACGGCAGACAGTGAAGCAAAAGTCGCTGAAGAGAAAGATGAAACGGATACACCTTTGTTTGAGCTGGATTCTGAACGTATGGCCAGAGTCAGTCAGCAATTAGCAGAGCTAAACCGTAAACTGTTTAATGCCGGGGCAATGGAACAATTTGGTTCGACAGGTTCTCTGGTCGACCTGAGCGTCTGAGTATTACTCCATTAAGAAGCGCTTTACTAAGCGACAGAATTCGTTGGGCTGTTCGGCATGGGGCCAGTGGCCGGTTTTGCCCATGATTTGATATTTGGCCTGGGGAAAGTGGCTCAGAACGGTGGGTCGATATGCTTCGTCCAGATAGTCAGAATTACCGCCCTTGATAAACAGGGTTTGACCGGCGAAGGGTTCGCCATGCGGCGCGTCTGCAATCTCATCATAGGCCTGATAGAGCCCTTCCAGGTTCATGCGCCAGCCAAAGCCACCGCGGGTAGTGCGGTATAGGTTGGTTAGCAAAAATGCGCGAACACTTACCTCAGAAATCTCAGCGGCAAGTTGATTGTCTGCATCCGTTCTGGAGGTCAGGCTTGCCAAATCCAGTGACCGCAATCCCGCAAATACATTGTCGTGCTGGCGCGGATAACGCACGGGTGCGATGTCTACCACAATTAATTTGTTGACGTAATCGGCATGGTTCATTGCCAGCTCCATGGCGACTTTGCCTCCCATCGAGTGCCCCAATATATGCGCTTTATCCAGGCCCAATTGGTTCATCAGTTTGACGATATCATTCGCCATCAGGGAGTAATTCATCAGGTTGTCGTGGGGAGAGCGACCATGGTTGCGCAGGTCAACCGAGATGACGTGGAACTCGGTAGCCAGTTGGCGGGCGATGCCCGCCCAGTTGCCAAGGGAGCCAAATAAACCGTGCATAATGATCAGCGCGGGGCCTTCACCCTGAGTCTGAAAGTTCAGTTGCATTGTCTCTCTCCTTGGCAGTTAGCTGGCGGGTTTTACAGGATTTCCAGTAGTTCTACATCAAAAATCAGTGCGGAGTAGGGGGGGATACCACCCGGTGAACCCTGTGCGCCATAGGCAAGCTGATATGGGATGTAGAGACGCCATTTCGCGCCTGTGTTCATCAACTGCAGGGCTTCGGTCCAGCCTGCGATGACACCACCCACCGGAAACTCTGCCGGCTGGCCGCGATCATAGGAACTATCAAACACCTTACCGTCAATAAAGGTACCGTGATAGTGGGTACGGACATGGGAGGATTTTTCTGGTTTATCTGATGTGCTATCACCGGCTTCGATGACTTCATACTGCAGGCCAGACTCCAGAGCTACGACACCATCACGCTTGGCATTATCATTGAGAAAAGTTTCACCTTCACCGGCGGCTTCTTTCGCCTCAGCTTCACGGGCTTCACGGATTCGCTCGTTGATCTGATTAAATGCCTGCTGAATCTTGTCGGCCTCAACACGCAGTCCCTCGTTGTTGTAAGCATCGGCAATGCCCAGTGCTATGGCGTTTAGATCCAGGCCTTCAAAACCGTTTTGCGCTAATTGATCGCCCATCTGTCGGCCGATACCGTAGCTGGCATGTTGTTCCAGCGTGTCGAGTGTCTGTGTCATTATCAATTCCAGTTGGTTGGGTTGGGTCTAAGCCCGGTTATTCTGAAAGGAACAAGGTGGGGTCGACCCGGGTGTTATTCAAGCTTACGCTCCAATGCAGGTGTGCTCCGGTGACGCGACCGGTTTTGCCTACGGCGCCAATGATGTCACCTGATTTGAGCTGATCGCCGATTGCAACATCAATCTGACTCATATGGCAGTACATGGTGGTGAGGCCGAATCCATGGTCAATAATCACGGTGTTGCCGTTGAAGAAGTAGTCACCGGTATCCACTACTTTGCCTGAGGCGGGACTAACGATAGGTGTGCCTTTTGGTGCAGCGATATCCAGGCCGCTGTGGGGGTTGCGCGGTTGGTTATTAAAAAAACGTTTCAGGCCAAATGCACTACTGAAAGGTCCTTGGGTCGGTAAATCAAAGCGGCTCACTGCCTGCGCAGGTTGGCTCCAGGCAACAAAGGCCTGGTTCATTTTCCGACGCTCTCGCTGCCAGCGAGCGACATCTTCTGGATTAGGCTCTACATGCCGTTTGTTAGGTACCGTCAGGTACTGGGCTTCATAGGCCTTTTCTTGGATAGAAAAATAAAATGAAGTGCCTTCAGAGCGGACGTGCTGTCGTTTGGCGGGTTTGGCGCTCAGGGGAATGCCAATAACAGCAACCCAGCGGCTTTGTTCGGCCAAACGGGTGTCGGTGCTGGGCACAACCATCACCCGGTTGCTGCGATACCATGTAGAAGGAGGTTGCGCGGTATTGATTCCGGTCAGAGGGAGCAATGCAACGCCTCCTGGGACTCGGCTTTCTTGCGGTAATGCTAGGGCATTGACTGCAAATAACGCCAGGAAACTAACAGCAATAACAGGTATTCGCATGGTTTAATCCGTGTTGATCTCAGTGACAGTACAGGTCAGGCTGCCCTGATGCAGCCGCGCTTCAAGGGTTTGTCCGGGTTGAGCGTCTGTTGCGGTTGTCATGACGTGACCCTGAATATCAGTGATAATGGCATATCCCCGTTCCAGTGTGGCCAGCGGACTGACCATCTGCAGGCGAGCTACGGCCATACCAAGGCGTTGTTTTTTTTGCTCAAGTAGCAGCTGTGACTGTCGCTCAAGCCGGCGGTTCAATGTCGCTAGTTGTATTTGCAGTCGCTGGCGCTGCTGATCTGGAGAATTGTAGCTGAGCCGGGCCTTAAGCCGGTCTAATCTGTCACGTTGCTGTTGCAAACGCTGAGACAGGGAGCGGTAAAGTCGCATTTCAAGGCTGTCCAGGCGTTGCGACTGTTCGCGCAGGGTCTGTCCAGGATGGCGCAGGCGAGCTCGCAGACCGTTGAGTTTTTGTTGCTGTACTTGAACGTACCGCTGGGTAGTGCGTCGCAGGCGTTGTTGAATTTGCCCCAAGCGAAACTGCAATTGCTGCTTATCCGGACTGAGTAACTCTGCCGCAGCGGAAGGCGTGGGGGCGCGCAGGTCCGCCACCAGATCACTGATAACAATGTCTACTTCATGTCCCACTGCGCTGACAATGGGCAGGTGGCAATTAAATACCGCTCGCGCTACCCGCTCATCATTAAATGGCCACAAGTCTTCCAGAGATCCACCGCCACGGCCCAGAATCAAAACATCGCATTGGCCGTGGTCTTCTGCCTGCTGTATTGCCCGACAGATCTGCGGAGCCGCGTCGGCGCCTTGTACGGCGGTAGGGTATAGGGTGATCGGCAACGCGGGGAAACGACGTTTAAAAACGGTCAGGATGTCATGGATTGCAGCGCCCGTGGCGGAGGTAATCACGCCAATATGCCGACAGTGACTGGGCAGTGGTTGCTTGTGGCGTGTATCGAACAGACCTTCCTGCTGTAGACGAGCTTTGAGCTGCTCATAAGCCAGTTGCAGAGCACCGCTGCCCTCGGGCTCAATACTCTCGCAGATTAATTGATAGTCGCCTCGACCCTCATACAGGCTGACTTTGGCTCTGACCTGAACCCTGTCGCCTTGTTTGGGTGTAAAGTTAAGGCGCTGATTGTATTGCCGGAACAGCGCACAGCGCACTTGGGCGCGTTCATCTTTAAGGGTGAAGTACCAATGGCCTGAGCTGGGGCGAACAAAGTTGGATATCTCCCCCACCACCTGAACAGTGAGAAAGGCTCGTTCCAGCAGGTTTTTGACCTGGCGGTTGAGTTCACTGACGCTCAGGGCGAGCGGAACGGAGTGCAATTGATCTGACATGGGGCCATGGTATACGAACTTGGTGTTGGTTGGCAGTAAAAAACAGGCAACTGGTGGCAGCGAAAATAGTAGCCCGATCACTGGCAGCGAACCGCTTTTAAGCTAGATTTGGATTGTCCGTGATTGGGCAAATCTGTATAATTTCGCGTTTAACTTTTTACTGGACTACAGGCGGGCAAAGAATGTTGCGAATTCTTGAGGAAGCACTCACTTTTGACGATGTGTTGCTGGTTCCGGGTTACTCCGAGGTTTTGCCTAAGGATGTATCCCTGAAAACTCGCCTGACCCGCGAGATTCAACTGAATATCCCACTGGTTTCGGCCGCCATGGACACGGTGACAGAATCTTCGCTGGCCATTGCCATGGCGCAGGAAGGTGGTATTGGTATCATCCACAAAAATCTGACCATCGAACAGCAGGCTGCAGAAGTACTTAAGGTCAAAAAATATGAATCGGGTGTGGTTAATGACCCGGTGACCTGCCGTTCCGATATGAGCGTGGGTGAACTGCGCCAGCTGGCAGCGAGTGTTGGCTTTTCTGGTTTCCCCGTGGTTGATGACGGCGACTTGGTGGGGATTGTGACCGACCGTGATTTCCGCTTTGAACATAAAATGGAGGCCAGTGTTGCCTCTATTATGACGCCTAAAGATCGCCTGGTAACAGTGAAAGAGGGCGTTGATCCTGATGTAGTGCGCAATTTGCTGCGCAAACATCGCATCGAAAAAATCCTGGTAGTGGATGATGCCTTTAAATTGCAGGGCATGATGACTGTTAAGGATATGAATAAAGCACAGTCTCATCCGAGCGCTGCTAAAGACAGTCGTGGCCGTTTATTGGTAGGGGCTGCAGTGGGTACCGGTGCTGAGACGCCTGACCGTGTCACCGCCTTGGTGCGGGCGGGTGTTGACGTGATTATTGTTGATACTGCCCATGGCCATTCTAAAGGTGTTATTGATCGTGTTGCTTGGGTGAAACAGACCTTTCCACAGGTACAGGTCATTGGCGGTAACATTGCCACTGCAGACGCTGCAATCGCACTGGCGGATGCCGGTGCGGATGGTGTGAAAGTCGGTATTGGCCCGGGTTCTATCTGTACCACCCGTATTGTGGCGGGTGTTGGTGTACCTCAGATCAGTGCCGTGGCCAATGTTGCCGCTGTTATGAATGAGCGTGGTATCCCAGTGGTGGCTGATGGTGGCATTCGTTTCTCGGGCGATCTGGCAAAAGCCATTGTTGCTGGTGCTTCAACTATCATGATTGGTTCAATGCTGGCAGGGACTGACGAGGCACCAGGTGAAGTTGAGCTGTTCCAGGGTCGGGCATTCAAGTCCTACCGTGGTATGGGCTCACTGGGTGCTATGGGTCAGAGCACTGGCTCTTCCGATCGTTATTTTCAGGATGCTTCCAAGGGTGTTGAGAAATTGGTGCCCGAAGGTATTGAAGGCCGCGTGCCATGCAAGGGTCCAATGGGTGGTGTTGTACATCAGCTGGTGGGCGGCCTGCGCGCAGCCATGGGTTATACTGGCAGCGCTAACATTGAAAACATGCGTACAGTGCCGCAGTTTGTGCGTATTACCAATGCGGGCATGCAGGAAAGCCATGTACATGATGTCAGCATTACCAAAGAGGCGCCCAACTACCGGGTTAGCTAACAGCATTCAGCTAGAGAAGTGGGGCGGTGCCTAAGCTGCCCCATTTTTTTTTTGTGGCATCCTTCGTCGCAAAGTGAGAGATACAAGGCCATGACCAAAGATATTCATGCACAGCGAATTCTGATTCTGGATTTCGGTTCCCAATATACCCAGCTGATTGCACGTCGTGTGCGTGAAATAGGGGTGTATTGTGAGATCCATGCCTGGGATATGTCAGAAGCAGACATCGAAGCCTATGCGCCTAAAGGGATTATCCTGGCCGGTGGCCCGGAGTCAGTTACCGAAGGTGATTCTCCCCGTGCCCCGCAGCGGGTGTTTGAGATGGGTGTGCCGGTATTGGGTATCTGTTATGGCATGCAGACCATGGCGGAGCAGTTGGGCGGTAAGGTCAGTTCTTCCGATAAGCGCGAATTTGGTTATGCGCAGGTACGCCTGGACAGCAGCCCGAGCCGCTTGCTTGAAGGTATTGAGGACCATGTTGCGAACCATGGTGGCTTGATGCTAGATGTATGGATGAGCCATGGGGATAAGGTGACTGAACTGCCGGAAGGCTTCACGGTGATTGCCTCTACTGAGTCTGCGCCGGTTGCGGCTATGTGCCATCCGAAGAAAAAACTGTATGGCGTACAGTTCCACCCGGAAGTGACGCATACCAAGCAGGGCGGGCGTATTCTAGAGCGCTTTGTGCTTGAAATCTGCGGCGCAGAGGCACTGTGGAACCCGGCCAATATTATCAACGATCAGATTGAAAAGGTGCGTCGGCAGGTCGGTAACAGTAAGGTGTTACTCGGACTGTCTGGCGGTGTCGATTCCTCTGTCGTGGCCGCGCTTTTGCACAAAGCTATTGGTGATCAGTTGACCTGTGTATTTGTGGATAACGGTCTGCTGCGCAAGGCGGAAGGCGATCAGGTGATGGATATGTTTGCCAAAAACATGGGCGTCAAAGTGATCCGTTCCGATGCTGAGGCGCTGTTCCTGGGCCGCCTTGAAGGTGAAAATGATCCTGAGAAAAAACGCAAAATCATCGGTAATACCTTTATTGAGGTGTTTGATGATGAAGCCACTAAGCTGACTGAGGTTAACTTTCTGGCACAGGGCACAATCTATCCGGATGTGATTGAATCCGCGGCGGCGAAAACCGGCAAGGCGCATGTGATTAAGTCGCACCACAATGTAGGTGGCCTGCCGGAAGACATGCAGTTTCAACTGGTTGAGCCACTGCGCGAACTGTTTAAGGATGAGGTGCGTAAACTGGGTCTGGAGCTGGGTCTGCCATACGATATGGTCTACCGCCACCCGTTCCCGGGGCCGGGTCTGGGTGTGCGTATTCTGGGCGAAGTTAAAAAAGAGTATGCCAATATCCTGCGTGAAGCCGATGCGATCTTTATTGAAGAGTTGCATAATTCAGGTTGGTATCACAAAACCAGTCAGGCTTTTGCGGTTTTCCTGCCGGTGAAATCTGTGGGTGTGGTGGGTGACGGCCGTCGGTATGAATACGTTATTGCGCTGCGCGCTGTGGAAACCATCGACTTCATGACCGCGCGCTGGGCGCATCTGCCGTATGAGTTGCTGGAAAAGGTTTCCAGCCGCATCATCAACGAGATCCCCCACGTATCCCGGGTGACCTATGATGTTAGTTCTAAACCACCTGCCACCATCGAGTGGGAGTAACCTGGTCCAGTTGACCGGCACTCAGTGTTGCTAAAATAAAAAGCCCGCATCAAAGCGGGCTTTTTGTTGTTGGTTGCTACCACCTGGGCGGGAAGTGGTAGCGAGCTTACTGCCTGTCTCAGTGGCCTTTTTCTACTGTTATCTCCGCCGTATCTGCGCCGTGGAAAATTCTATCTACCAGTACATAGAACATCGGTACAAACAGGATGGCGAGGAACGTTGCGCCCAGCATTCCGCCGATCACCGCAATTCCGATGGCGTTTTGGCTGGCTGCACCGGCGCCGCTGGCCAGAGCCAGTGGCAGTACCCCCATGGTAAATGCCATGGACGTCATAATGATGGGGCGAAAACGCTGTTTGGCGGCGATGATCACCGCTTCCTGGAGTTGATGGCCGTGTTCTCGCAGGTGTTTGGCGAACTCGACTATCAGAATGGCATTTTTTGATGCCAGGCCAACCGTTGTGAGCAGGGCCACCTGTAAAAACACGTCATTGGACAGATTAAATATCAGGGCGGCGGCTGCCGCGCCTAGAACCCCCAGAGGCACGACCAGTATTACCGCAAAGGGTACCGCCCAGCTTTCGTACAGCGCCGCGAGTGATAAAAACACCACAAGAACCGACAAGGCATACAGTATATTGGCTTGTGCGCTACTCTGTTTTTCTTCATACGAGATGCCGTACCATTCGATATCCAGGCCAGCCGGCAGTTGCTCAAGCAGACGTTCAATTTCGTCCATTGCTTCCCCTGAGCTGATGCCGGGAGCGGGCTGAGCCAGGATGTTCAGGGATGAGCTGCCGTTAAAACGCTCGAGTTTGGGCGAACCGTAGTACCACTCGCCACTGGAAAATGCATTGATCGCCACCATGTCACCTGAGGTATTACGGACATACCACTTCTCCAAGTCTTCCGGCATCATCCGGTGTGCGCTGTCAGATTGCAGGTAAACCCGCTTGATACGACCACGGTCAATGAAGTCGTTAACATAGCTTGAACCCCAGGCAATCTGCAGGGTGCGATTGATATCGTCGAGCGGTACGCCTAATGCAGCGGCTTTTTCGCTATTGATGTCGATCCGGTACTGTGCAACGTCGCTCAGGCCATTGGCGCGAACGCCGACCAGTGTCGGGCTGGCATTGGCCAGTTGCAGCAGTTGGTCTTTAGCGGTCATCAGGGCATCATGGCCCAGCCCGGTTCGATCAACGAGCTGGAAGCTAAGGCCGGATGCATTGCCCAGTTCGCGAATAGGTGGCGGGAAGAAAGTAAATACAGAAGCATCTTTTATTTGCGCCAGGTCTTTCATGGATCGGGCATTTATGGCGAAGATGCTTTGCTCGGGTTGCGTGCGCTGATCCCAGTCTTTAAGGGCAACAAAGCCGAGGCCTGCGTTTTGTGCCGAACCGGAAAAGCTGAAACCGATCACGGTAAATAGGTGCTCCACCATATCCTGGTGTTCGGTCAGAAAATACTCCTCAACCTGTTGTGCCGTTTCCAGCGTACGCTCGGCAGTAGAGCCAGGAGGGGTGGCGATCAGCATGTACATCAGACCCTGGTCTTCGTTGGGCAGGAATGAGCTGGGCAGCTGGCTGAAAATTGTCATCAGGCCGCCGACCAGCAACACATAGACCACAAAAAAACGTGCCGAGCGTTTGACAATGAAGCCTGCGCCTTTCTGATATTTGTCGCGTCCCTTGTTGAAATATTGGTTGAAGAGAGCGAAAAATCCTTTTGCTTCGTGGTCAGCGTTTTTCACCGGTGCGGGTTTGAGAAAAGTCGCGCAGAGTGACGGTGACAAGATCATCGCCACTAGCACCGACAGACCCATGGCCGCCACAATAGTGACGGAGAACTGACGGTAGATGGCACCGGCAGAACCGCCAAAAAAGGCCATGGGAATAAATACCATGGAGAGCACAACGGCGATACCGATCAGCGCGCCGGTGATCTGTCCCATGGACTTTTTGGTTGCTTCCTTGGGGGATAAACCCTCTTCGTGGATGATACGTTCGACGTTTTCCACCACTACGATGGCATCATCCACCAATAGGCCGATGGCCAGTACCATGGCAAACATTGTCAGCACATTGATGCTGAAGCCGAACACATACAAAATGGCGAAAGTGCCCAGCAATACCACCGGTACGGCAATGGTCGGAATCAGCGTGGCGCGCAGGTTTTGCAGGAACAGCAGCATCACCAGGAATACCAGAAATACTGCTTCAATCAGGGTTTGCACCACGGATTTGATCGACAGTTCAATAAACGGCGTCGCATCGCGGGGGTACATGGTTTTCACCCCATCAGGCAGCAGTGCAGATAACTCGGTGACCTTCTCTTTGATCAGGCGGGATGTCTCCAGCGCATTGGCGCCGGATGCAAGCATTACCCCCATGCCCACGGCAGGGTGTCCCTTGTAGCGCACAATGACGTCATATGACTGTGTGCCCCGTTCAACCCGGGCGACGTCTTTAAGGCGCACCTGTGCCCCCGTGGTATTGACGCGTAGCACGATATTTTCAAAATCTGCGACCGTTTGCAGCAGGGATTGTGCCGTGACAGTGGCGTTTAGCTGCTGACCCGGCAGGGCGGGCATGCCGCCCAACTGGCCGGCAGAGACGTCGGTGTTTTGCGCTTCCAGAGCGCTTTCTATATCCAGAGGCGTGAGCTGATAGCTATACAGCTTTTGCGGATCTAGCCATATGCGCATCGCATATTGATTGCCGAACACGCGGATATCGCCGACTCCGTTGATACGTGAAACGGGGTCGAGGAAATTAGTGACAATCATATCCCCTAAATCGGCCTGACTCAGTGCACCGTCTTCGGAATACATGCCGATGACCAGCAGAAAGTTGCTACTGGATTTGGTTACCCGGACGCCAAGTGACTGCACCACTTGGGGCAGGCGGGCAATGGCTGCCTGGATCTTGTTCTGGGTTTGTACCTGGGCAATATCCGGATCGGCTTCTGGCTCAAACGTCAGCGTGATACTCATGGAACCGTCTGAGCTGTTGGCGTTGAAATAACGCAGGTGATCAATGCCATTAAGGCGCTGTTCTATTATCTGGGTGACCGAGTTTTCTACGGTCTGTGCCGATGCTCCCGGATAATCTGCCTGAATGGTAACGGTAGGGGGGGCTACGGACGGGTATTGTTCGATTGGTAACTGCCTGATGGCGAGAACTCCGACCAGCATAATGACAATGGCAATGACCCAGGCGAATACCGGGCGGTCGATAAAAAATCGGGCCATGTTCTATTTCCCCTCAGTGTCAGCCAGTTTGGTGGTTTGATTGCCTTTCCAGGCCACGGTGCTGACCTGCTGGCCAGCCTGTAGTTTCTGGTAGCCGGCCATGATCAGGGTTTCGCCTGGTTTAAGGCCATCGGTCACAATCCAACTGTCCTGGTAGGGTGCCTCGGCCTGAATAGTACGCGGCTGCGCGCTGTTTCCGCTATCTATTGTCCAGACGCGTAGCTGGCCCTGGGGGGTGCGTGCGGTGGCACGTTGCGGTACCAGCAGTACCTCTTTCTCGCCAAGTTCCAGTACTGCGTGTACAAACATGCCTGGCATCAGGTAACTCTCGGGGTTGGGGATTTCTGCACGCAGGGTAGTGGACCCTGTGGTCTTGTCCATGGTCACTTCAGAAAATTTTAATTCGCCAACATGGGCGTAGGTGCTGTCGAGGTTGTCGCGCTCCAGTCGCAGCTGGACGGGCATGCTGGTGTTGCGCATCAGTTCAGTGCGTAGCTCCATCACTGCCTGATTGTCGGCCGACTGCTGCATATCCACATACACCGGGTCGAGTACGGTGATGGTTGCCAATGCCTGATTCTGATTGGCGGTTACCAGTGCGCCTTCTGTAACAAACGATCGGCTGATGCGTCCGCTAATAGGAGAATGAACTCTGGTGTAGTCCAGGTTGATCTGTGCCAGTTCTACCTTGGATTGGGCAACGACAACGGCGGCTCTTGCCTGGTCTAAACCTGCCACGGCATCATCATAGTCCTGTTGGCTGATAGCGCTTTTTTTCAGCAGTTCTCCATAACGTCTACTGCGTGCTTCAACTGCTTTTAGATTTGCCTCGGCACTGCGCTGATCGGCTACAGCACTGTTTAGTTCGGCTTTGTAGCGGGTGTCATCAATTTGATACAGTTGCTGACCCTTTGCCACCTCTGCGCCTTCATTAAACAGGCGGCGGGTAACAATGCCGTCCACCTGAGGCCGCACATCGGCCTGGCGCAGGGCGGTAACACGACCGGGCAGAGAATGGCGCAGCAAAATGCGTTGTGTCTTCAGGCTCAGGGTAGCCACCTCCAGGACAGGAGCGCCTGTTTTGACTACGGTTTCGTTCTGTGTCTGTAAGCCCAACGTATACAGAAACATGGCGCCAATAGCCAAGAGCAGTGCAGGGATCAGTAATCGTTTATTCATGGTTGTCGGGTCCTTGATGCTAAACGGGCATTGGTTTTGTGCAGCTATTGGCTTGGCATGGCCGTATTAAAGGGCGTGTCCGGGTGTTGCCTTGGGTCTTGGGTCGGTTTCTGTGAGATCAAAAGCACCTGTCACCGTGATAGCCAAGGTGTTATCCCTGTCGCAATGCTACTCCTGTGTGTCAATCGCAATATTGCCAGTTTAAGAATGTAACGCCTGGATACCTGACTGGGGTAAAACAATTATGCCCAATGATTGCCTAATCCTCCGGGTGTGCATGAAAACGTATTGAAAATGCGCGAATGCCCAGTTGTTTGGTACGTATAAAAACCGGATATTTTTAAGGTTGTTGCAAGTCAAGGTAGCCCAGTCGAGATTTAAGCCGTAATTTTTGAGCCCCCTGTTTTGTGACGTAATACTCTGTGCCAATCTTAAGATGGGGTAAACTGAGTAGGCCTTGATGCAGGACTCTATTTGGAACAGCAGCGGCAGTTTTCTCTGAATTCGATGAGGTAATTACCATGACAGATAGCAATCACCCAGGGGATGAGCTCTGGATGCAGCATGCTCTGAGCTTGGCGGATCACGCAGAAGGTGCGGGTGAAGTGCCGGTGGGTGCCGTTGTGGTGCTGCATGGTGAGGTCATTGGTGAAGGCTGGAATCACCCCATCAGTGGCCATGACCCAACTGCTCATGCCGAGATTATGGCGCTGCGAGATGCTGCTAATCGCATCGGTAATTACCGCCTGGTAGATGCGGATCTCTACGTTACAATTGAGCCCTGTACCATGTGTGCCGGGGCTTTGGTTCATGCGCGTATACGGCGATTGATTTACGGTGCAACTGAGCCCAAATCAGGCATCGTACAGAGCAATGGTCAACTCCTTGACCAGCCGTGGTTTAATCATCAGGTTGAGGTGGTTTCTGGCGTTTTGGCGGAACAGTGCAGCAGTAAAATAAGCCAGTTCTTTCGGCGTCGGCGTGACACTCAAAAAGCCAGCAGAAAGCGTCTTCTGAGTAAGTTGTTGGATTAAAAACCTTTGATTTTGCGCAGTGCCTGCAATAGGCAATCGAGTCTCAGTGAGTATGTCAGGCTGCGCATGCGTTTGGCCGCTTGTCACTTATAGAGCCTCAGCACTTTACCCGCTGGTTCCTGGTATTGCTTGTTCGATATTAGATAGACCTGAGCAGGCAGTGTGTTGGTTTATAAAGACGGTAAGATGTTTTCTTTAACGCTGGCCGGATCCCAGCTGGGATGGTCGGGGTCATGGTCTGAAGCGGCATCAAGGCGTCTTGCTTGCAGTAGTTGAATCTCCCAGCGGAGCAGTTTCAGGTAGCGACGTATATTACGCACGTACTGTACTGGCTCGTACCCCCGGGCATAACCATAACGTACTTTTGTGTAATATTTTTCCTGAGTGAGCAGGGGTAAAAACTGTTTTACATCATCCCAATTGTCTGGGTTTTTACCGCCCTGCGAGGTCAGCTTGCGGGCATCTTCCAGGTGACCAAAACCTACGTTGTAGCCGGCCAGAGCAAACCAGACGCGATCCTCTCCCTGGATGCGCTCAGGGATCTTGTCCATGACTTGGGTGAGGTAGTGAGCGCCGCCAATAATGCTTTGCTGAGGATCAGTGCGGTCAGTCACCCCGACATCGGCCGCGGCGGCATTGGTCAGCATCATGATGCCGCGTACACCGGTAGGAGATACGGCGTCAGGGTTCCAGTGGGACTCCTGATACGCCACCGCAGCCAGTAGGTGCCAGTCGATATCGGTTTCCTGTTCGCCCATCATGAAATACTGTTCTAGCGAGGGAAAACGGCTCTGCATATGCTCGCGAAACGCAGCAGTATCATAGAAATTTAACGGATTCTGCCGTTGGAAATATTTGGTTTTGAGTTGTTCAATTAATTCCTGAGTTGTCTCGCGTTCAAAAAAACGCTGCAGAGCAAGGGCAAGTGAATTGTCGTAATAGGGATTGATCATCCAGGCCAGGGGTTGCGGTTCGCCAATTTCCATAGCTGTTGCCAGTCCGGGGAAAAACGAGTGTTGGGCGTTATAGGCAACTGAGTCGACAATGGTGTAATCAATCTCCTGATTGTGGACCATTTCCATCAGCTCTACGGATGAAAAATCGGATGTTTCCTGCCAGACCAGTTCGGGTTGCTGCAATTTAAGGCTCTGCATGAGCGAGGCATGGCTGCTGTCGGCAATAATCATCAGTTGTTTGTCTGGGGTGGCGGCATCGGTCAGTTTTTGGGGCTTTTTCTGCCCCTGGGTGATGCGATATACCAGCACCGCTGCTGTTTCCAGATACGCTGGTGAGAAGGCGAAGTCTTGTTCACGTTCGGGGGTGGCTGTCAGCATAGCTGCAGCAACATGACCGTCCCGTTGTCGCATAGTGGTAAAGATGCTGCTGAAGTCGAGCGGTACGATAAGCTCAAGTTTGACACCGAGAAAGTCAGCAAATGCTTTACCTAACTCGTATTCGAAACCAGCAGGTTCACCTTTTTCCAAAAAATAGGTGTTGGGCGAGTTCCGAGTCACCAGTTTAATTACCCCGGCTTCCTGAATCGCACCTAATTGTGTCTTGCTATTCCAGCTCAAAAGGGCAGGAATGCATAACACAAGCAGCACCAACAGGGCGTGGGCGGCATCTTTTTTGCGTCTGAGGTCAAACATATACTGCTTTTCTGGCAACCCACATGCTGATTCGGTAAAATCCGATGCCTGATTTTCTCCTGTAATCCCGGTTTTCACCGGATTCGATCAAGAGGCTGACACCGAGATGCTGGCACTGCGCGGCGCACCCGCCCTATCTGCTTTTCGTCATGAAAAGCTACTATCCGTCATTCAGGCAACTGTACCCGAAGTTACCGGGCTATACGCTGAATTCATGCATTTCGCAGACCTGTCAGCTGAGTTATCGGCTGAACAGCAGGAAAATTTGCAGCAGATTCTCCAGTACGGACCCAAAGCGGACGTTCAGGAGCCTGCCGGCGCGTTGTTTTTAGTGGTTCCGCGCCTGGGCACGATTTCACCCTGGTCATCTAAAGCCACCGATATTGTGCGTAACTGTGGGCTGCAGATGATTCGCCGTATAGAACGTGGCATTGCGTACTATCTTCAGGCATCCGTTGAACTGGATCAAGCTGCACTGCAGTCGATTACTGCAGTTTTATACGACCGGATGGTGGAAACGGTTCTACCGGACATTTCGGCTGCATCGGGTTTGTTTCAGCAGGAAACGCCTCGTCCTCTGACGACGGTGGATATTCTCGGCGGTGGTCGTGATGCGCTGGTCACTGCGAATAGTGCATTAGGCCTGGCGTTGGCTGATGATGAGATTGACTATCTGGTGGCCAGCTTTACTGACCTGGCGCGCAACCCCACCGACGTTGAACTGATGATGTTTGCTCAGGCGAACTCTGAACACTGTCGCCACAAGATTTTTAATGCCTCCTGGGATATCGATGGTGAAGCACAGCAGAAATCGCTGTTTGCCATGATCCGCAATACCAATGAAGTGGCGGGTGATAATGTGTTGTCGGCCTATAAGGACAACGCGGCGGTGATGGTGGGTGCTACGGCTGGGCGTTTTTATCCCGATCCGGAAACCAAAGAGTACGCTTATCATCAGGAGCCTATCCATATCCTGATGAAGGTTGAAACCCACAACCACCCAACGGCGATTGCACCTCATCCAGGGGCAGCAACCGGTTCTGGCGGTGAGATTCGTGATGAAGGGGCCACTGGCAAGGGCTCCAAACCAAAAGCGGGTCTGACCGGCTTTACTGTCTCTGATCTGAAAATACCTGGGTTTGAACAACCCTGGGAGTCACATTACGGCAAGCCAGATCGAATTGTCACGCCGTTGGATATCATGCTGGAGGGCCCAATTGGTGGCGCTGCCTTCAATAATGAATTTGGTCGTCCGGCCCTGACTGGTTATTTCCGCACCTTTGAACAGAAAGTGAATGGTGCGGCCGGGGAAGAGATACGTGGTTATCATAAGCCGATTATGATCGCTGGTGGCCTTGGCAATATCCGTGAAGATCATGTCGAAAAAGGCGAAATTCCAGTGGGCGCCAAGTTGATCTGTCTGGGCGGCCCGGCTATGCAGATTGGTTTGGGTGGCGGTGCTGCCTCATCCATGTCATCTGGTACGTCGTCTGCTGATCTGGATTTTGCTTCAGTACAGCGTGACAACCCAGAACTGGAACGTCGCTGCCAGGAAGTGATTGACCAGTGCTGGCAACTGGGAGCTGCCAACCCTATCGCCTTTATTCATGACGTAGGTGCGGGTGGTTTGTCTAATGCATTCCCTGAACTGGTGAAGGATGGCGAGCGTGGCGGTCGTTTTGAACTGCGTAATGTGAATAATGATGAACCAGGTATGTCACCATTGGCAATCTGGTGTAACGAGGCACAAGAGCGATATGTCATGGCGGTTTCGCCAGAGAATATGGCGCGCTTTGAAGCGATCTGTCTCCGCGAACGTTGCCCTTACGCCGTGGTAGGTGAAGCGACTGATGAGATGCACCTGTCCTTGAGCGATAGCCATTTCAATAATAATCCGGTCGATCTGCCAATGAGTGTACTGTTTGGCAAGCCACCAAAAATGCACCGCTCGGTGCAACGTCAGACCTATAATGTTGCTGCGTTTGATACCAGCTCAATCGCATTGGACGATGCTGTTGAACGGGTACTTAAACTGCCTGCTGTAGCGTCTAAATCCTTTTTGATTACGATTGGTGACCGCTCTATTACCGGTCAGGTGGCGCGTGATCAGATGGTTGGTCCATGGCAGGTGCCGGTAGCGGATTGTGCCGTTACAACCAGTTCTTTTGATACCAATGCCGGTGAAGCGATGGCCATGGGCGAGCGTACTCCGCTAGCACTGGTTGATGCGCCGGCTTCAGGTCGTATGGCTATTGGTGAAACCGTTACCAATTTGGCTGCTGCGGCAATCGCGGATATTCGTGATATCAAACTTTCCGCTAACTGGATGTGTGCTGCCGGTCATCCGGGTGAAGATGAAAAGCTATATGACACAGTACATGCGGTGGGTATGGAGCTTTGCCCTGAGTTGGGAATTACCATCCCGGTCGGTAAAGACTCGATGTCGATGCGCACGGTTTGGCAGGATGAGGCAGAAAGCAAATCAGTCACGGCACCTATGTCGTTAATCATTTCCGGTTTTGCCTCAGTCACTGACGTGCGTCGTACGTTAACCCCTCAGTTACGCACTGATCTGGGTGAAACCGACCTGATCCTGCTGGATCTGGGTCAGGGTCAGAATCGACTGGGTCTGTCTGCGCTGGCGCAGGTGTATAACCAGGTTGGTCAGAGTGTTCCTGATGTTGATGATGCTTCTGTGCTGGCGGCGTTCTTTGCGGCGATTCAGGAACTCAATCAGCAGGGACTTATTGTTGCCTATCATGACCGTTCTGATGGTGGTTTGCTGGCAACGGTGACTGAAATGGCGTTTGCCGGCCGAGTGGGTGTTGATATTAATCTCGACATGTTGGCCGCAGATAGTAATGAGTTGGCCGCAGCCATGTTCAGTGAAGAACTCGGTGCAGTGATGCAGGTGAAGCGCGCAGATCTGGAGCAAGTGCTGACAGAGCTGAATGCTGCCGGACTGGGTGACATTGCCCAAGTCATTGGTGCGCCAAATGCAGATGATTCAATCAACTTCTATTTTGATGATGAAGAGGTGTACACCGAGAGCCGCGTTACGTTGCAGCGCTGGTGGGCAGAAACCTCCTATAGAGTTCAGGCATTGCGTGATAATCCGGACTGCGCCCAGCAGGAGTTTGATGGGTTGTTGGAAACTGAGAACCCCGGCCTGAATGTGGCGCTCAGTTTCGATGTGAATGACAATGTGGCTGCACCTTACATTAATTCTGGAGCTCGCCCGGAAATGGCGATCATTCGTGAACAGGGTGTCAATGGCCAGATCGAAATGGCTGCTGCCTTTGA
Organism: Pontibacter sp. JAM-7; assembly: GCF_048548695.2. Classification (NCBI taxonomy): domain Bacteria; kingdom Pseudomonadati; phylum Bacteroidota; class Cytophagia; order Cytophagales; family Hymenobacteraceae; genus Pontibacter; species Pontibacter sp. JAM-7. The sequence continues at coordinate 62,749 of NZ_JBLYIF020000008.1, read as the reverse complement.
CCGGGCGGGTTTTGCTACCCGCGATGTTCACATGAGTGACATTCTTGAAGGTCGCATCAGTCTGGATCAGTTTAAAGGCCTGGTTGCTTGTGGCGGTTTCTCTTATGGTGATGTGCTGGGTGCGGGTGAAGGCTGGGCTAAGTCCATTTTGTTCAACACGCGTGCACGTGAGCAATTCCAGCAATTTTTTAATCGTACAGACAGTTTCGCGCTGGGTGTATGTAACGGCTGTCAGATGTTGTCGAATCTGCATGAACTTATCCCGGGATCGGACTTGTGGCCTCATTTCGTTCGCAATATGTCCGAGCAGTTTGAAGCGCGGGTGGCGATGGTGGAAGTGCAGGACAGTCCGTCTATTTTCCTGCAGGGTATGGCAGGCTCGCGAATGCCGATTGCTGTGGCGCATGGTGAGGGCAGGGCAGAGTTTGCCAGTCAGGATCATCTGGCGGCCCTGCAGTCTTCAGGCACTGCAGCGTTGCGCTATGTGAACAACCAGGGTCAGCCAACAGAGCAGTATCCGGCGAATCCGAATGGTTCTCCAGACGGCGTAACTGGGGTGACCACGCCTGATGGCCGCGTTACGATCATGATGCCGCACCCAGAGCGGGTCTTCCGGGCGGTGACCAATAGCTGGACACCTGATGAGTGGGGTGAAGATGGTGCCTGGCTGCGTATGTTCCGCAATGCCAGAGTATGGGTGGACTAATTTAAATTAGTGATATGCAGGTTTTAATACAAAAGGCACCGGATGGTGCCTTTTTTTGCTCATAGGCCCGATAGCAATGCATTTTTTCAGCTGCTCATTGCGACATAAACCGTAATATGGTGGGTTAAATCGGCCAATGCGTTTTTTAGGCCGGTGGTCATATTAAAACTAATCTGCTTTGGTTGTTTTGTGCCTGAACCTGCAGCGGTGAAACAGGGCTGGAAATACACTGCACAGGTTTACCTTTAATAACTAAACAGATTCAGTGCTAAGGAATCTACGAATAAGTCCAAACGTCTCTGGCTTTCAGGGCAATTTGAGATCAAGGCAGCGGTTACAGGCATGCTGGTGGCCTGTCGAAAATCGGTAACGCAGAGATTGGATTGCCCTGAAAGCCCCATGGGGGCTGGCTTGGAAGCAGTCATCTGTTTTGTCAGGCAGCTTGGAAAGGACTTGTCATTCCACTGCGCGCCTTTCGCGCACAAGGCTAATTTATCGCCCGCAAAGAAAGTCTTGGGCTTGTTCGCAGGTTCCCTAAGGGATAGGTGCTGTTTTGAGACAAAAAAAAGGTGCCTTCAAGGCACCTTTTTAGCTTGGTTTGTCGCTTACTGCATGATCACTTTTTTACCGGTGATTGCGATTTCTACGCGACGGTTCGCACGCAGGCAGTCGATCAGGTCAGCACTGCGCTGGCCAGTACAGGACTTGGCAGGGGCAGTTTCACCCATGTAGCCAGTGCTGATTTTGTTGGCATCGACACCGCCAGCTACCAGGGCATCGGATACTCTAAGTACACGGCGCTCGGAGAGGGCATCGTTATATGCATTGGTACCGATGCGATCCGCATGGCCGACCAGGCGTACTGCATCCAGCTGTTTCAGGGAAGCGATATAAGAAGTGATGTCGCTTACGCTTTCAACGTCAGTGCTGTCGAAGTCAAAGTAAACAATGTGTTTTTCTTCAGCATCAACCATTACAGGCTTAGGTACGTGAGGAGCTGGTGCAGGCTCAACAGCTGCGACAGGTGCTACATACCCTTCACAGCCTTCTACGGCATTTTCGGGCTTCCAAAAACCGTGACGCCAGCAGCCACCGGTGCCGGTTTTCCAGATGGTCTTGCCTTGAACGTCCCAGTAACCTTCGTTTTCTGGGTGTGCTTGTGCACCAGTGGCAAGGCCCATCGCCATTACCAGGCCGGTAGCAAGTGCGAGTTTTTTCATGATTGCTGTCCTTACGTATGTGATTCTTTAATTAGAATGATAATAAACTGTGTGGTTATTACAACATTTCCCCGGTACAACACCATTTTGAAAAATGATAATTAGGGTTCTGGTCGTAAGCAGTCTGTTATTGCGACTGTTCAGTTTTCTAGGGATTTTTCCTTCCGTGATCCCGCGTCCCTATTGTAAACGGGAACCATTATAGTTTCCGTAAACCTAAGGTAGAACCTTTTTATAAGGTTTTACCATGACATTTTTATAAACACCCTGTTGCTGATATGGATCTTCGCTGGCCCATTGTGTGGCTTCTTCCAGGCTGCTGAACTCTGCAATGACCAGGCTGCCGGTAAATCCGGCACTGCCCGGGTCTTCTGAATCGATTGCTGGATGGGGCCCAGCTATCAGTAACCGGCCTGCCTGTTTCAATGCTTCCAGTCTTGCCAGGTGCGCAGGGCGGGCTGCCAGACGTTGTTCCAAGCTGTTATCAATATCTTCAGCAATGATGGCATAATACACGGTAGGTGCTCACTCTTTTGGTTCTGTATTTTGAATATGGCGTGATAGGTAGAAACCCTGGCCTAAAATGAACAGCACGGTTAAACCCAACATGCCGAATAATTTGAAATCCACCCAGATATCTTCGCTGAAGCTATAGGCAACAAAAAGGTTGATAATGCCCATCGCGATGAAAAAAATGATCCAAGCAATATTCAGGTGATTCCATACCTGAGCTGGTAAGCTGATGCTGCTCCCCATCAGGCGTTCGACAATGGTTTTCTGGCCAATAAAGTGGCTGCCAAGAAAGGCAATCGCAAACAGCCAGTTAACAACAGTAGGCTTCCACTGAATAAAGGTTTTATCCTGCAGCAAAATAGTGGCTCCGCCCAGTAGGACGACCAGCCCCAATGTCACCAGTTGCATGGTTTCGATACGGTGGGTCCGGTACCAGGTGTAGAGCATTTGTAGCAAGGTGGCAGGAATTAAAACTGCGGTTGCCATGATAATATCGCCAGTGACTTTGTAAATGACGAAAAAAATAACCACAGGTAAAAAATCGAGCAATAACTTCATGACAACCCTTTTAGTTGGGGCAAACAGGCGGCGGTTTGATGGCCTGTGCCGAATGTAATGTCGCCTAGTATAAAGTTGGTATGCTCGTATAAACAGTCCATGCTGCCATGAAGATGGCATATCTTTCCTTAATATAAACGGAATTACGATGTCCCGACCTCTGCCACGCTATGATTTGCATTGTCATTCTTCAGCCTCTGATGGCACTTTGCTACCAGAGGAGCTGCTTGAGCGAGCGGTAGAAAAAGAGATTGATGTTCTGGCGTTAACTGATCACGACACGGTAGCCGGGGTGTTGTCTTTGCAGCGCAGTGGTTTATCGAAGCAGTTAAAACTGATAAGCGGAGTTGAGTTAACCTGCCAGTGGGAGGGACGGGTGGTTCATCTGTTGGGGCTGGGTATCGATCCTGAATCCGTCTCGTTGCAAGAGTACCTGACAGGGGTGCGTCAGCTCAGAGTTGAGCGCGGCCAAAAAATTACTCAGCGTTTGCGGAAATTGCAATTGCCAGATCTGCATGATCAGGCGCGTGATATTGCTGGATCGGATGTATTGGGTCGGCCGCATATTGCAAAAGCCATGGTCGCCAGTGGAGTTGTTGGGTCAGAGCAGGAAGCATTTAAGCGTTATTTAGGTGCGGGGAAATCCGGCGATGTAAAAGCAGTATGGCCAGAGTTGGAGACTACAGTTGCCGTGGTGACTGAGGCGAAAGGTTTTGCCTTGGTGGCACATCCCACCAAATACAAAATGACGTTCAGTAAACTTCGCCGTCTTTTACATGATTTTGTCATCGCTGGCGGACATGGCATTGAAGTGGCGTATCCGGGTGTTACATCTGAACAGCAAAAGCACCTGCTTCGCATTGCTGAACAGTATGATTTAATGGTGTCTGGTGGCAGTGATTTTCATTCACCTAGTTATACTTGGACCGAGTTGGGGAGATTTCCTCAGTTAATGAATACTGATAACCATGTTTTGTGTCACCTGTAAGCGAAATTTAATTTTTAATATTAGGGTTTTTGTAAGGAATATTTAGCGTTGAGTCAGTTTTTTCAGATCCATCCGGAAAATCCACAAGCACGTTTAATACATCAGGCGGTAGAAATTATCCGCAAGGGTGGTGTGGTTATTTATCCAACAGATTGTGCATATGCATTGGGCTGCCATCTGGGTGATAAAAATGCAATGGAGAAAATCAAACGTATTCGTCAGTTGAGTGATAAGCATAACTTTACGCTTGTTTGTCGAGATTTAAGTGAAATAAGCACATACGCTAAGGTGGATAATACCAATTATCGTTTGCTGAAAGCTTATACCCCGGGTGCGTATACATTTATTCTGAAAGCGACTTCAGAAGTGCCGCGTAGGTTGTTGCATCCCAAGCGCCGTTCCATTGGTATCCGCATTCCCAATAACCCCATTGTTCTTGCGCTCACAGCAGAGCTTGGTGAACCGATTATGAGTACATCATTAATTCTACCGGGGGAAGCGGAACCATTAACTGATCCGTATGAGATGCGGGAATTATTACAGCATCAGGTTGATCTGGTTATTGATGGGGGGTATTGCGGCATGGAAGCAACTAGCGTAATTGACTTAACTGAGGATGTACCTGAAGTAATTCGCCAAGGTGCGGGTGAAACATCTTTATTTAATTAAACAGCAATAAATATTTTTTGAAACTTGATATACTTTTGGCTATATAGATAATGACTCTCTCGAACGTTAATAAATATAGTGAAATTACCATGTCAGAATTTTCAAAAGTGATCACTCGTAAAAACTCTTTGCGTAAACAGTGTCATGAACTCTCTGTCAGCGAATTAGAAAAAGTTATATCTGATCTGACGGAAATTTTAGAAGAACGGCGCGCTGATGAGGAAGCACGTCTGGCGGAAGAACAGGAAAAACTGGCTAAAATAGAATCCATTCGTAAAACCATGCAGGAAGCTGGTGTCGATATTAGTGATTTGCTTGATCTGGTAGGTGATGCAAAACCAGTTAAGAAGAAGGTTCAGGCGAAATATCGCGTTACTGATGATGCTGGTGAAGTGCATGAATGGTCCGGCCGGGGCCGTACACCGAAAGCGTTTAATGATTACTTTGCAAAAGGATTTACTAAAGAAGATTGCCTGATTTAAAATCGGCGCTTCAGATTTATGAGCCCTTTCGGCAATGCTCGAGAGGGCTTTTTTGTTTCTTGTAGATTAAAAATGCGTAATAGCATCAGGTGCGTCAAATGACAGACGAAAAGCTACATAAAGTTTTGGCGCGCTCCGGATTAGGCTCACGTCGTGAGATGGAGCGTTGGATAGAAGCAGGCCGAGTAAAATTGAACGGCCAGTATGCCACGTTGGGTGATCGAGCTGGCCCGCAGGATAAAGTACAGGTTGATGGTCATGCTGTTAATTTAATGTTTGATACAGATACCCCGCGTAGGGTGCTTATCTATAACAAGCCTCTGGGTGAAATCTGTACGCGTCATGACCCGGAGGGGCGACCTACGGTTTTTGAGAAGCTGCCGCGCCTGGAAAGCGGGCGTTGGATTGCGGTTGGCCGGTTGGATATCAATACCACTGGACTGTTGTTGTTCACGACCGATGGTGAACTGGCCAATGCGCTGATGCACCCTTCAGCACAGATTGACCGCGAGTATGCGGTAAGAGTGCTTGGTCGGGTAAGTGATGAAACGCTTCAGCACCTGAAGGATGGTGTGTTGCTTGATGATGGTATGGCGCGTTTCTCGGATGTTCGGTTCTTCGACGGAGAGGGTGCCAACCGCTGGTATCATTGTGTGGTGATGGAAGGCCGTAACCGTGAAGTGCGTCGTTTGTGGGAGTCTCAAGGTGTTCAGGTCAGCCGCCTTAAACGGGTACGCTATGGGCCGGTTTTCATGCCCAGTGAAGCTAAGGTTGGCCAATGGAAAGAGATGCCAGGTAAAGAGGTGAACGCCCTTGCGGCAATGGTCAATCTGCCGGAAAGAGAGGTTTATCAACCTACGCCAGAACAGCGTGACCAGCAGGTGCGTCAATCGAAAAAACAGGGTTCCCGGCAAAAAGTTGAGCCGACCAGTCGGCGACGCCGTCCAGAGGGAAACAAAAAAAAGCAGCGTTAAGCTGCTTTTTTTATAGCGGTGTGGTTATTGGGCGTTCAGTGACTGGCCATTAGTTGTCAGGCTATCGTTGCCCATCAGGTACAGGTAGAGTGGCATGATTTCTTCCGCTGCCGGATTGTCTGCGGGGTTTTCCGCTGGGTACGCGGTGGTACGCATTTGGGTGCGGGTTGCTCCAGGATTTATACAGTTACAGCGGATGTTGCTGATGTTTTCCAGCTCGTCAGCCAATACCTGCATCATGCCTTCAGTGGCAAATTTTGAAACGCTGTAAGCTCCCCAGAATGCCCGGCCTTGGCGGCCTACGCCGGATGACGTGAAAATAATAGAGGCGTTTTCAGCTTTTTCCAGCAGGGGCATGAGTGCCTGAGTCAGCATGAACGGGGCCGTGACATTGACCTGCATCACTTGCTGCCAGATAACGGGGTCATATGAAGAGAGAGGGGTGCGCACTCCTAGAATGCCGGCGTTATGCAGAATACCGTCCAGTCGACCAAACTCCTGATTCAAAGTCGAGGCTAGCTCGTCAAAGTCGTGTTCGGGCGCGCTATCCAGGTTAAGCGGTACCAGCGCCGGCTGGGGGTAGCCTGCTGCTTCGATCTCGTCATACACCGCTTCCAGTTTATCCAGCGTCCGGCCCAGTAAAATGACAGTAGCGCCATGGGCTGCATAGCTGATGGCCGCAGTGCGGCCGATGCCACTGCCGGCGCCGGTAACCAGAATAACTTTGTCCTGCAGCAAATTGGCCGGAGCCTGATAATCAAACATATTCGGTACAATCCTGTATCAAGTCTGCGGAGTATCCCTATACAGGGATTCTAGCAGGGGTAACAAGTTAGCGGAGGAATTGATCAGATAATCTGCCTGCCAGGTTTTAGGATCTTCGTTCGCGTTTAGATAGCCATAACCGGCTGCAATGGTCAGCATGTTGGCGCGTTTGCCTGCTTCAATGTCCCGGATATGGTCACCTACATAGATGCATGCTCTGGGTTCTCTATCGATCTCCTGGCACGCTTTGAACAGTGCTTCAGGGTGTGGTTTACGATGGGTAACATGGTCCGGGCAAATCACGGTGCTAGCGGTTTTATCAAGGCCGAGGCTATGCAGTAATGGGCGGGTATATATCTCTGGTTTGTTGGTGACGATGCCCCAGGGAATTGCCTGTTCCTGCAGCCAGTTAAGGCATGGAGCGATGCCCTCAAACAGCTTGCTGTCCTGGTTCAGATTGTCTAAATACAAGGTCAGCATGCGTTGGTGTAGTTTATCGAATTTCTGATCGTCTTCGGCAAGATTAAATGCCGCCGCGACCATGGCGCGGGCACCATTAGAGACATAGGTGCGCAGAAAGTCATAGCTTACAGGTGCCCGGTCCTCTTCCCGCAGAAGTAGGTTGATTACCCGGTGAAAGTCTGGTGCGGTATCAATCAGAGTGCCATCCAGGTCAAACAATACTGAGCTGTTTGACGGTGTCATGGTGTGTCCGGTTTTTGGGTAGCCAGCAGGTAGTTAACGTCCACATCGCCGGGGGTCAGGCGATAGCGCTTGCTGATTGGGTTGTAGGTCAGGCCGGTTATCTCCAGACTGTTCAGGCCGCTGTCCCTGGTCCAGTTGCCCAGTTCTGATGGGCGAATGAATTTGTTGAAATCATGTGTGCCATCTGGCACCAGTTGCAACAGCTTTTCTGCTGCCACAATGGCAAACAGATAGCTTTTTGGATTGCGGTTCAGGGTAGAGAAAAACAGGTAACCCCCAGGACGGCACAGTGCGGCGCACGCCTGTACAACCGATGCCGGGTCAGGCACATGCTCGAGCATTTCCATGCAGGTCACTACGTCAAATGAACCGGGCTGTTCAGCGGCGAGCTGTTCTACAGGCACTTGTTTGTAGGTCACGTTAACGCCGGATTCGAGGCCGTGTAGTCGGGCGATCTTCAGCGGAGCCGCCCCCATGTCGATGCCTGTAACGTTTGCACCGCGTTGCGCCATGGATTCCGAAAGGATGCCGCCTCCACAGCCTACATCCAGCACCTGTTTGCCCGCCAGCTGGCTTATGCGATCAATAAAGTCCAGGCGTAACGGGTTGATGTCATGCAGCGGCTTGAATTCGCTGTTGCGATCCCACCACTTGCTGGCCAGTTCTTCGAATTTGGCGATTTCCTGCGGGTCAATGTTGTGGTTGGTATCGGTCATGGCCTGGATTCTGAACAAAAAGTTTGACGCATTTTAGCATCGGCATCATATCGGTGACAGCATGAGTCTTATCCCGTTTTATCAACATGGCTGTCATCTCCGCAACAGCTTAATTTAACAGGATTCCATAGTTTCAAATGTGGTATACTCCTGCGGTTAAAAATGACGCGGAATGTCTCCGTAGAACTACAAGCAAGGAATCGGAATGGGTGATCTAGCCAGAGAGATTCAGCCGGTCAATATCGAGGACGAACTGAAGCAGTCTTACCTCGATTATGCGATGAGTGTAATTGTTGGGCGTGCCTTGCCTGATGCGCGTGACGGTCTGAAACCGGTCCACCGTAGGGTGTTGTTTGCCATGAACGAACTTGGCAACGACTGGAACAAGCCTTACAAAAAATCGGCGCGTGTTGTGGGTGACGTAATCGGTAAATATCACCCCCATGGTGATAGTGCTGTTTATGACACCATTGTGCGGATGGCGCAGAATTTTTCCATGCGTTACATGCTTGTCGATGGCCAGGGTAACTTTGGTTCCATTGATGGTGACTCTGCTGCCGCTATGCGTTATACCGAAATCCGCATGGCCAAAATCTCCCATGAGTTGCTGGCTGACTTGGATAAAGAAACCGTCAATTTTGTTGATAACTATGACGGTACCGAGAAAATCCCCGCAGTATTGCCCAATCGGTTGCCAAACCTGCTGGTAAACGGCTCCTCCGGTATTGCTGTAGGCATGGCAACGAATATTCCGCCACATAATCTCAGGGAAGTGATTCGCGGTTGTATTGCGCTGATTGAAAATGGCGAGCTCACTATCGATGAGCTGATGGAATACATTCCAGGTCCTGATTTTCCTACTGGCGGTATTATCAACGGCCGTGCCGGTATCGTGCAGGCTTATCGCACGGGCCGTGGTCGTATCTATGTGCGTGCCAAACATCATGTTGAAGAAGACCCGAAAACCGGCCGCCTTGCACTGATTATCACTGAAATCCCGTACCAGCTGAACAAGGCTCGCCTGATTGAGAAAATCGCTGAGCTGGTGAAAGAGAAAAAGCTGGAAGGGATCTCCGAGCTGCGTGACGAGTCCGATAAAGACGGTATGCGGATTGTGATTGAGCTGCGTCGCGGTGAAGTGCCAGATGTCATCATCAACAACCTGTTCACCCAAACCCAGATGCAGTCTGTGTTCGGTATCAACATGGTGGCCCTGGTTGATGGCCAGCCGCAGTTGTTGAACCTGAAGAGCGCACTGGAATGCTTTATTCGTCATCGACGTGAGGTGGTAACCCGCCGCACGGTGTATGAGCTACGTAAAGCGCGGGATCGCGGGCATATTCTGGAAGGCCTGGCCGTCGCGCTGGCCAATATTGATCCGGTTATCGAACTGATCAAACAGTCGCCGAACCCGGCAGAAGCAAAAGAACGCCTGGTTGCTCAAGCCTGGGCACCGGGTGATGTGATTCAGATGCTGGAGCGAGCGGGTGAAGATGCGTGCCGTCCGGAAGATCTGGATGACTGCTTTGGTTTGCGTGAAGGCAGTTATCACCTGTCGCCGGTTCAGGCTCAGGCCATTCTGGATCTGCGTCTGCATCGCTTGACCGGTTTGGAACATGAAAAATTGATCGCAGAATACCGCGATCTGCTGGATAAAATCGCGGAATTGCTGAAAATTCTAGGTTCGCGTGAACGCTTGATGGAAGTGATCCGTGAAGAGTTGGAAGCGGTGTTGGATGAGTATGGTGATGAGCGTCGCAGTGAAATTATTGCTTCGCGTCAGGATCTGACTATTGCCGACCTGATCACTGAGGAAGATATGGTTGTCACCATCTCCCATGGTGGTTATGCCAAAACACAGCCGTTGACTGACTACCAGGCACAGCGCCGCGGTGGTAAGGGTAAATCTGCAGCAGCAATCAAAGATGAAGATTTTATTGAACATCTGTTGATTGCCAATAGTCACGATACCATTCTGCTGTTTACTGACCGAGGCAAGGTTTACTGGTTGAGGGTCTTCGAAATCCCGCAAGCCAGTCGTGCTGCGCGCGGTCGTCCGGTGGTGAATATTCTTCCGCTGGACGAAAATGAACGTATCAGTACTATCCTGCCGGTCGGCACTTATGACGAAGATAAGTTTATTTTCATGGCAACGTCTTCCGGTGTAGTCAAGAAAACTGCATTGACCAATTTCGCCCGGCCGCGTAGTAGTGGCCTGATCGCTCTGGATCTATTGGATGACGATCATCTGATTGGTGCAGCAATCACCTGTGGCGAAGATGATGTCATGCTGTTCACCAGCGCAGGTAAGTGTATGCGCTTCCGCGAAAGTGACGTGCGGCCGATGGGTCGGACCGCGCGCGGTGTACGTGGGGTGCGGATGGATGAGAAGACTCATGTTATCTCGCTTATCATCCCGCAGGATGGCGGTAAGGTGCTCACCGCTTCAGCCAATGGCTATGGCAAGAAAACTCCGATTGAAGAGTTCCCAGTCAAAGGTCGTGGCGGACAGGGTGTTATCGCTCAGCAGTGTTCGGCCCGTAATGGTGAACTGGCCGGTGCCGTTCAGGTGCTGGATGGTGATGATGTTATGCTGATCAGTAACCGCGGTACTCTGGTGCGTACAACCTCGGATGGTATCTCAGAACTGAGTCGAAATACGCAGGGTGTGACGCTGATCCGGGTCTCGGAAGATGAACACCTGGTGAGAGTGGCGCGTATTGAGGAGCCGGAAGCTGATGAGCTTGTCGCACCCGATGCTGCAGCGGAGGGTGAGTCAGGCGCCGCAGAGCCAGCGGATACACCAGAAGCCTAACCTCAAAAGTGCGGCTCCTTTGGGCCGCACTTTTCATTCAAGATCTTATTGAAGAGCGATACATGACACGTAAGTACAATTTCAGCGCCGGTCCTGCCGGACTGCCTGATGCGGTGCTCGAGCGGGCACAACAGGAATTGCTGGACTGGCATGGTAAAGGACTCTCCATCATGGAGATGAGCCACCGTAGTCAAGAGTTTGTAAGTGTTGCCGAACAGGCTGAGCAGGATCTACGTGACCTGTTGGCGATACCGCAGAACTATAAAGTTCTATTTCTGCAGGGCGGAGCGACCTCACAATTTTCGATGGTGCCGTTGAATTTGCTGGGTGGTAACAGCCACGCAGATTATCTGAATACGGGTATTTGGTCGGGCAAAGCGATCAGTGAAGCCAGTCGTTATTGTGAAGTTGCTATCGCCGGTTCTACTCAGGCTGAAAGCTTTACCCGGGTGCCACGCCAGGATGAGTTGTTTCTGAACCCGCATGCGGCTTATGTGCATTACACGCCTAACGAAACCATTGGTGGCGTTGAGTATGACTATATCCCTGAGACGGGTGACGTGCCGCTGGTGGCGGATATGTCATCTAATATTCTCTCCAGAGAAATAGATGTCAGTCGCTTTGGGTTGATCTATGCCGGCGCACAGAAAAATATCGGACCGGCCGGTTTGACGGTAGTTATTGTGCGTGATGATTTACTGGGTCAGGCAGCGGGCAATGCCCCCACTATGTTTGACTATAAGGTACATGCTGATGCCGGTTCCATGTGCAATACACCGCCTACCTATGGCTGGTATCTGGCGGGGCTGGTGTTTCAGTGGTTGAAAGAACAAGGCGGCCTGGCAGCCATGGAAGCAGTGAATCGCCGTAAGGCTGAAAAACTCTATAACAGCATCGATAGTAGTGACTTTTACGCCAATCCGATGCGGCCCCAGAACCGTTCCTGGATGAACGTGCCCTTTACCCTGGCTGATGCAGCACTGGACAAAACCTTCTTGGCGGAAGCTGAAAATGCGGGTTTGTTGAATCTCCAGGGGCATCGCTCTGTCGGTGGTATGCGGGCAAGTATCTACAATGCTGTGACCGAGACTGCAGTAGATGCGTTGATTGATTTTATGCACAGTTTTGAAAAACAGTACGGCTAAGTGGGGCATGCAGCATGTCTGAGCAGGAAAAAGAACTGGGTAAACTGCGTGATCAGATAGATGCGATTGATCAGCAGATTCATACACTGCTGAATCAGCGTGCCAGCTGTGCGCAACAGGTTGCGGATGTGAAGCAAAAGCACCGCGGCGATGAGGCTCCTGTTTTTTACCGCCCCGAACGTGAAGCACAGGTGCTGCGTGCTGTGATGCAGCGTAACCCGGGGCCATTACCGGACAAAGAAGTTGCCCGATTGTTTCGGGAAATCATGTCGGTTTGTCTGGCATTGGAAGCGCCTATGCAGGTCGCGTTTCTCGGACCTGAAGGTACCTTTACTCAACAGGCAGCACATAAACACTTTGGACACTCTGCCAGTAACCTGCCGTTGCCAGCGTTACGGGATGTGTTTCGTGAAGTTCAGGCAGGGACTGCGCAATATGGTGTTGTGCCAATTGAAAATACCACTGAAGGCGTGGTCAGCCATACGGTTGATCTGTTTCGCCAGTTTGACCTGAAAATCTGTGGTGAAGTCGAAGTCCCGGTACATCTGCATCTACTGATGAAAAAAGGTGCCGATCCTAAAAAGATCAGCCGTATTTTGTCGCATCAGCAGTCATTGGCGCAGTGTCGCACCTGGCTCGATCAAAACCAGCCTGCAAGTGAAAAAATGGCGGTCAGCTCGAATGCAGAAGCGGCACGACTGGTTGCCAGCTCCCAGGATGAAAATTGCGCTGCGGTTGCAGGTGACATGGCCGCGGAACAATATGAGTTGGTCAGTGTTGAGCGTAATGTCGAGGATAATCCCGACAACAGCACTCGCTTTCTCATCATCGGCACACAGGATGTCGGTCCGAGCGGCGATGATAAGAGTTCTATCTTGGTGTCGGTGAATAATCAGCCAGGGGCCTTATATCAGCTATTGGAACCGTTTTATCAGCACAATATCAGTCTCACACGGGTAGAATCCCGGTGCAGTCGCCAGCAGTCAATTTTTTATATAGATTTCGCCGGACACCACTCTGAAAAAGCGGTGAACGCTGTGTTAAAACAGTTACAGCAGGTAAGTGTAGAACTCAAACTGCTGGGCTCATACCCCCGTGCGGTGCTCTAAGGAATCCCTATGAGTTGTGATTACAGAGCCTTGGCAACCTCAGGCGTGCAGGGATTGCAGCCCTACCTGCCTGGTAAGCCAGCTGAGGAATTACAACGAGAATTAGGCTTGGCGTCGGTGGTGAAACTGGCCAGTAACGAAAACCCGCTGGGCGTTTCTGGTAAAGTGAAGGCTGCGCTGGCAGCAGAACTGGATGCAGTTGCGCTCTATCCTGATAGTGCGGGTTATCACCTGAAACAGGCGCTGTCACAGCAGTTTGATCTTCCTGTTACGCAATTAACACTGGGTAATGGTTCAAACGACGTGCTTGAGCTGATTGCCAAGGCTTATCTGCAGCCTGGTGCTGAAGTTATTTATTCCGAATATGCCTTCTTGGTTTATGCTTTGGTCACGCAAGCTTGTGGTGCTAAAGCAATTGTGACGGCGGCCAAAGACTGGGGGCATGACCTGCAGGGGATGGCTGCAGCCATTACCAACAAAACCCGCCTGATTTTTCTGGCCAACCCTAACAACCCAACCGGTACCTGGTTTACTCAAGCTGAGTTGGAGGTATTTATGGCTCAGGTGCCTGAGCAGGTGTTGGTTGTGCTGGATGAAGCCTATACCGAGTATGTGCTTGATAGTGGTTTTCCAGATGGGCTTGTGTTGCAAAAGCGGTACCGCAATCTGGTAGTCACCCGTACCTTTTCTAAGGCATATGGCCTGGCAGGGCTGCGCATTGGTTACGCGGTCTCGGATCCGCAGGTGGCGGATATCTTAAGTCGCGTCAGGCAGCCCTTTAATGTGAGTAGTTTGGGGTTAGTGGCGGCCACCGCGGCGCTGGCAGATGCGGATTTTCTAGCGCGGACACAGCGTTGTAATCAGGCTGGTATGCGCCAGATGGAAGCAGGTCTGGCCGTTTTAGGTTTGCCCTGGATACCTTCTGCGGGCAACTTTATTACCGTTGATATGCAGCAACCTGCGGGGCCTGTGTATCAGGCAATGCTGACGCGTGGAGTCATTGTACGCCCCCTGGCAAATTACGGCATGCCGGAACACCTGAGGATAAGCATTGGTCGGCCGGAAGACAACGCCCGTTGCCTGGATGTATTAAAAGAGGTACTCGATTCATGACGCTGATCCCGGTTAATACAACACTGGTTATCGGCCTGGGGCTGATTGGTGGCTCATTAGCGAAAGCCTTACGGGCGAATCGTCGCTTTGGGCAGGTGTTGGGTTACGATCGAGACCCGGCAGAAACCGAACAGGGTCTGCTCAGCGGAGTAATAGATCAGGCTGTTTCTGCAGAGGGCTTGGCGTCTGCAGTTGAGCAGGCTGACTTGGTCGTATTAGCGGTGCCAGTGAAAGTAATGGAAACGGTGCTGGCACATATTGCCCCGTTTCTCTCTAAGCAGACATTGGTGACTGACGTAGGCAGTACCAAAAAAAATGTCGTAGAAGCGGCAATGCGTGTATTTGGCCAAATCCCAGAGGGCTTTGTGCCCGGTCATCCTATTGCAGGATCTGAAAAAAGTGGTGTGGCTGCCGCTGATGCTGATCTATTCAAAGCGCACAAGGTGATTCTGACGCCTTTGGCACAATCGTCCGAGGCGGCGGTAGCAACCCTGACTGCGTTATGGCGCTCCACCGGCGCAGAAGTCTTACTGATGGATGTGGCGCGTCATGATGAGGTGCTGGCGGCGACCAGTCACCTGCCGCACATTTTGGCGTTTTCTCTGGTCGATACTTTAGCCAGAGAGCAAGATAATACTGATATTTTTCGTTACGCTGCCGGCGGTTTCCGGGACTTTACCCGAATCGCTGGTAGTGATCCGACCATGTGGCATGACATCTGTCTGGCAAACAAACAGGCATTGCTGGGGCAGCTGGATCACTTCAGTGCCGGGCTGGCTCAATTGCGAACCGCCATAGAGCAGGGTGATGGGCAGACCATGCTGGGTATCTTTACCCGGGCTCAGGCCGCGCGGGAACATTTCTCAAGAATTCTTTCTGGTACAGCATATTCACAAAATATGAACAATTTAAGCGTAATCTTTCGTACGCAGCCGGGTGGCAGCGTAACAGGTAGCATTCGGGTACCGGGTGATAAATCAATTTCTCACCGCTCAATTATGTTGGGCTCGCTGGCGAACGGCGTGACTGAGGTGGCAGGTTTTCTGGAAGGTGAAGACAGCTTGGCTACCCTGCAGGCATTTCGCGACATGGGGGTGGTTATTGAAGGGCCGGATGAAGGTCGGGTAACCATCTATGGCGTGGGCATGCATGGGCTGAAGCAGCCGCCGGGTCCACTGTATTTGGGTAACTCGGGTACCTCTATGCGGTTGCTGTCAGGTTTGCTGGCGGCTCAGGCGTTTGATACTGAACTCACGGGTGATGAGTCATTGAGCAAGCGCCCCATGGGTCGTGTTGCTGACCCATTGCGGCTGATGGGTGCTCAGATAGAAACGGCCGAACAGGGCCGTCCGCCGTTAAGAATCAAGGGCGGTCAGCCACTGAAAGGCATTCATTACGATATGCCGATGGCGAGTGCGCAGGTGAAGTCCTGCCTGTTGCTGGCAGGCCTTTATGCTGAGGGTGAAACGGCGGTGACCGAACCCGCGCCGACCCGCGATCATACTGAGCGTATGTTAAAAGGTTTTGGTTATGAGGTGGTTCAGGACGCTGCCAAAGCTTCTCTCAGTGCTGGTGGGCAATTGCAGGCATGTTATATCGATGTGCCTTCGGATATCTCATCAGCTACGTTCTTTATGGTGGCTGCGGCGATTGCCCCAGGTTCTGACCTGACACTTGAGCATGTTGGCATTAACCCGACGCGTATCGGGGTGATCAACATCTTGCGCTTGATGGGGGCTGATATCAGCCTGAACAATGAGCAAGAAGTGGGTGGTGAACCGGTGGCGGATATTCGTGTGCGTTACGCGCCGCTAAAAGGCATTCATGTGCCGGAAGATCAGGTGCCATTGGCGATTGATGAGTTTCCTGCCCTGTTTGTGGCCGCTGCCTGCGCTGAGGGTGAGACCGTGGTCACGGGTGCTGAAGAACTGCGGGTTAAAGAAAGTGACCGGATTCAGGTCATGGTAGATGGACTGAAAGCGTTGGGTGTCGATATTGAGGGCACTCCGGATGGTGCCATTATCAAAGGTGGCCCTCTGCAGGGTGGCGAGGTGGAAAGCCATGGCGATCACCGTATTGCGATGTCGTTTTGTGTTGCCGCGCTGCGGGCTCAGGGTGAAATTAAGATTAATGACTGCGCCAATGTTGCCACATCCTTCCCTGGATTTGTTGAACTGGCTCAGCATGCCGGAATGAAGGTTAGTAAGGAGGAAGGCTGATGTCTTCACAACAGGTGCCGGTGATTACTGTCGATGGGCCCAGTGGCTCGGGCAAAGGTACAATTTGCCAATTGCTGGCACGTGAACTGGGCTGGCATTTGCTGGACAGTGGTGCTCTCTATCGGTTGGTTGCTCTAGCTGCTCATCATCATGGTGTGGCGTTAAGTAATCATGAGGATCTAGTGGTGTTGGCTGCGCACCTAGATGTTCAATTCCTGGCTCAGAGCGATGCGCCGGGCGGTGTGATTTTGGAAGGTGAAGAAGTCACCGATGCGATCCGTACGGAAGATGTCGGTAAAGCGGCTTCTATTGTGGCGGCGATACCAGCTGTACGTGATGCTTTACTGTCTCGGCAACGGGCTTTTGCTGATACCCCCGGACTAATTGCGGATGGCCGAGATATGGGGACAGTGGTTTTTCCCACTGCAGAGGTCAAGATCTATCTTGATGCCAGTGCTGAAGAACGCGCGCAGCGCCGCTATAAGCAGTTGATAAGCAAGGGGGTGGGTGCTAGTCTTCAAGCTATATTGGAGGACATTAAGGCACGAGATGACCGGGATATGAACCGTGCTGTTGCCCCCCTTAAGCCCGCGGCAGATGCAGTCATCCTAGATACGACCCGGATGTCAATCGAAGAGGTTCTAGCCGCTGTGATGGATACAGCGAGGCACAAAGGGCTTCGCTGAAACGCCTCAACTTTTGCGGGATTGAGCTGTCATGAGCGAAAGCTTTGCTGATTTGTTTGAAGAAAGTCTTCAACAGCTGGATATGGCACCAGGTGCTATTGTTACGGGTACGGTCGTCGCTATTGATGGTGATTTTGTAACGGTACATGCTGGACTCAAATCTGAAGGATTTATCCCACGCAGTCAGTTTTTCGATGACCAGGGCAAGCTCAGCGTCGCTATAGGCGACGAGGTGAAAGTCGCGCTGGAGTCGGTCGAAGATGGTTTTGGGGCCACTCAGTTATCTCGCGAAAAAGCCAAACGTGCCGAAGCTTGGCAGGAACTTGAGCAGGCATACGAGAAAGATCAGGTAGTTGAAGGCCAAATAACCGGTCGTGTGCGCGGCGGTTTCACTGTGAACGTCAATTCTATTAATGCTTTTTTGCCAGGCTCCCTGGTTGACATTCGACCCTTGCACGACACTTCGCATCTTGAGCAGCAAACGCTGGAATTTAAACTGGTTAAACTGGATAGCCGCCGCAATAACATCGTGGTGTCTCGTCGCGCGGTGCTGGAAGCCGCCTACAGTGAGGAACGTGCTAAGCTGCTTGCTAATCTTGAAGAGGGTGTGGTGGTAAAAGGTTTGGTGAAAAACCTTACCGATTATGGCGCGTTTATTGATTTGGGCGGGGTTGATGGTCTGTTGCACATTACCGATATTGCCTGGAAACGCGTCAAGCATCCCAGTGAAGTCTTGGCGATTGGTCAAGAGGTTGATGTTAAAGTGCTGCGCTTCGATAAAGAGCGCAACCGGGTATCCCTTGGCCTTAAACAGTTATCCGAGGATCCGTGGGATACACTGATCAAAAATTATCATGTCGGTGGCCGGGCGAAAGCGCGTGTTACCAACCTGACGGATTATGGATGTTTTGCGGAAATAGAAAATGGCATTGAAGGTTTGATTCATGTGTCAGAAATGGATTGGACTAACCGCAATATTCATCCCTCCAAGGTGGTTCAGGTAGGGCAGGAAATTGAGGTAATGTTACTGGATATTGATCAGGAACGTCGCCGCATATCTCTGGGCATAAAGCAATGTCTGCCAAATCCGTGGGAAGCTTTTTCCAGTAGCTATAAACAGGGTGATCAAATCACCGGTATGGTGAAATCGATAACTGATTTTGGTGTGTTTATCGGCTTGGATCATAATATTGATGGCCTGATTCATATGTCTGACTTGTCTTGGGAAGATAGTGGGGAAGAGGCCGTTAAGCAGTATAAGAAAGGCGATGAATTGACTGCAGTTATTCTGTCGATTGATACCGAACGGGAGCGGGTTGCGCTGGGATTGAAACAGCTTGATCAGGACCCATTTGCCGCCTATACCGCCGTCAATCAGAAAGGCGCTGTGGTGACAGGGAACATTACATCTGTTACTGATAAAACGCTGCAAGTCGCCTTAGCTGAGGGGGTTGAGGGTACCTTGCGGATTGGCGAAGCGGCCCGTGAACACACGGATACGTTACATAGCCTGTTCCATGAGGGCGAGGTGCTGGAAAGTAAAATCATCAATGTGGATCGGCGTAACCGTCAAATCCTGTTATCGGTGAAACAGCTTGATATGCTGCGGGAAAAACAAGCAATGCAGCAGATTAGCCAGAATGCGCCGGAGGCGGATGGTCCTACAACCATTGGTGATCTGATTAAAGAGCAGTTAAAAAAAGGTGAATCCTGACGGATTGCTTTACGTTTATTGGCCGGCTGGCGAATTTGAGGGGACGCGCAATGACAAAATCTGAGTTGATCGAGGTACTGGTTGATCGTCATAACCAGCTTTCGGTTAAAGATATTGAATTGGCTGTAAAGACCATGCTCGATCATATGACCGAATCCCTTTCTCAGGGTGACAGAATTGAGATTCGGGGATTTGGTAGTTTTTCTCTGCATTATCGGGCACCGCGTGTAGGGCGTAACCCAAAAACCGGAGAATCCGTTTCGCTTGATTCTAAATATGTTCCCCACTTTAAACCGGGCAAGGAACTGCGCGAGCAGGTAAATGATTCTATTGCCTCTTGATTATTATCACTTTCGAGGTGATTTTTTGTGCGTTGGTTAAAAACTCTGTTAGTGGTACTGCTTGGTTTGTGTGTGGTGTTAGCGGGCATTTTGTTTACCGTTAATAACACTGAGCGAGTGGTAGTTGATCTGCTGTTCTTCCAATTGCCTGAAGCAAGCCTGTCGCTTTGGTTGATTGCGTCCTTTGTGGTCGGTGGTTTTTTGGGGGCTATTCTCAGTGGCCTGACCATTATCGCCTTGCGTACCCGTCTTGGTTCAGTTCGCCGCCGCTTGAATCATACCCAGCAGGAACTTGATCAGCTTCGGGTTTCTGCCCTGAAAGATGCCGTCTGAGGTGGCTGAATACCTCTTTATTGTCCCACTGTTTGTTGCCATCGCCATAGGCTGGTGGTTGGGAAAAAAACAGCAGGGATGGTCTGTTAAACGCCGCCCGGCACATACTCTGAGCGCAGAGTATTTCAATGGCCTCGACTATCTGCTAAACGAAAATGTTGATCAGGCCATTGAAAGCTTCATCCGTGCGTTGGAAATCAATTCCGACACTATCCCGGCTCATCTGGCCTTGGCGAAACTGTTCCGCCGTAAGGGTGATGTCGAGCGTGCGATCCAGATTCACCAGAACCTGTTAGCCCGGCCTGACCTGAATCGAACTGATTTCATGCGGGTGCAGATGGCGCTATCCCGTGACTATTACGCGGTGGGTTTGCTGGACCGGGCTGAAAATCTGTTGCAGGAAATCATCAAGGCACAAACAACCAAATCTACACGCCATAATGCATTATCACTGCTTATTCGCTTGTATGAGAAAGAGAGCGAGTGGCAGGAGGCGTTGGAAACGGCTGAAAAGCTGTCAGTGGACGAGCGTCGAAAGCTGGCTAATGAGTTGGCGCATTATTGCTGTGAACTGGCGGAACAGGCGCTGCAGCGTAAACAGTATCAGCAAGCAACTCAGTATCTGAAAAAAGCCGATGCCTTTGATGGTGCCAAGGTGCGAATGGGATTGATGAATGCACGTATTGCCATGTCCATGGGGCAGTGGAAACAAGCGATACGCCACCTTAAACAGATTCCGCAATACGATAAGCTGTTTGTTTCTGAGGTGATCCCTCTGTTGCGTCAGTGTTATACCGAGCAGGGACAGTTGGCGGAATATGTGAACTACCTCAAAGTTTTGTTGGGGCAGGCACCATCAACAACGGTGATGGTTGAGCTGGCAGAGATGATCCATCAGGAACAAGGCTCTTATGCTGCAGGAGCTTTCATCACGGAAGAACTGAAGCGCCGTCCTTCAATAAAAGGGTTTAACCGTCTGATTGATCTTCATATAGAATATGGCTCCGAAAGTGCCCAAGACAGTTTGCAGGTATTACGTAGCCTGACAGGTCAGTTGGAAGCATCCAAGCCGGTGTATCGCTGTAATAGTTGCGGTTTTTCTGGCCGGACGCTGTTGTGGCACTGCCCAAGCTGTAAGCAATGGGGTACGACTAAGCCGATCCAGGGTCTGGAAGGCGAATAATTCAGCTCAGAGAACCGATATGACGCAAGACTCCCGACGCATTATTGTTGCCCTTGATTATTCAACCGCGGCTGACGCACTGTCTATGGCTGCCAGGCTCGATCCGCAACGTTGTCGGGTTAAAGTAGGTAAAGAGCTGTTTACCCGCTGTGGACCGTCTATTGTGGAAGCCCTGCAGGCGCGTGGCTTTGATGTATTTCTTGATCTGAAATTTCACGATATTCCAAATACCACGGCAAAGGCGGTAAGGGCAGCGGCTGAACTGGGTGTATGGATGGTGAATGTCCATGCCTGCGGTGGTCGTCGTATGATGGAAATGGCAGCTAATGAATTGGCTCAGGTAGCTGCGGCCAATACACTGTTGATTGGAGTGACTGTGCTGACCAGCATGGAACGGTCTGATCTGGCAGATATAGGCCTGGACATTGATCCGCTCGAGCAGGTGTTGCGTCTGGCGCAGCTTACAGAGTCTTGTGGACTTGACGGTGTTGTCTGTTCGGCACAGGAAGTCACGCCTTTAAGGGACGTTCTCTCTGCTGATTTTAAACTGGTTACGCCCGGGATTCGGCCTGCGTTTGCCGCTGTCGGTGATCAAAAGCGAATCATGACGCCCGCTGAGGCGGTGCGTAAGGGCAGTGATTACCTGGTTATAGGCCGTCCAATTACCCAAGCAGATTCACCGGATGAGGCTTTGCAGTCAATCGGTGAGGAACTGAATGATTTGATTTAAATCTGACTTCGGTCTATACCAAGAAGCACTGTCATGGATCGACAGTGTAACTAAACAAGGAGCTAGATTATGTTCATGCGAACTTTTCGTGCGCTGTTGCTGGTGTTTGTCTGCAGCCTTTCCCTCCCTTCGCTTTCCTTTGCTGAACCCGTAAACCTGAATACAGCGGATGTCGCAACCTTGGCATCGCTACAGGGTATTGGGCCTGCCAAGGCGAAAGCGATTGTCGCTTACCGTAACCAAAATGGCCCTTTCACGAGTGTGGAGCAGTTGTTGGAGGTTAAAGGTATTGGCAACGCTACCCTTGAGAAAAACCGAGCGGATCTGCTGGTGCAGTCATCTGGCTCTGTAGAGTAGGTAGTTCGACCCCGGCGGCGACCGTGTCCCCGCGGAAGCCGCTTTTTAAAGAATAAATGCCAGTATCAACGGAATAATTGCCAGGCTGCCAATGTTGCCTAATAGAACAATTGATGCCACCTGTTGGGGTTCCTGATTGTAGCGCTCAGCTAGCATGTAATTGAGCACGGCGGGAGGCAGTGCGCCAAATAACAGCAGATAGCCGAATTGAGTGTGATCCAGTTGTAGAAATTGCTGTGCCAGTAAAGCTAATGGAATGCCACTGAGAGGGCATAATAAGGCACCGATGCTGCCGACTCGCCAGTTGGAAAGATCGACGCTAAGCATCCGAATACCCAGAGCAAATAGCATCAGTGGAATGGCGATTTGCCCCAGCATATCAATACCGGTTTGCATCGCAGCGGGTAGTGTCAGATCCAGTCCACTCCAGATCAGGCCAATGATAGTTGCTAGGATCATTGGCATTTTCAATAGCGTCATCGGGCGTGTGCGGTGATCCAGAATATAGATCCCCACTGTGAAATGCAGCAGGTTTTCTACCAGAAACAGCACTACAGCGGCGGGTAATGCCGCTTCGCCAAACGCGAGTACAATCAGTGGAATGCCCAGGTTACCGCTGTTGCTGAACATCATCGGTGGCAAAAATGTTTTCGGGTGCACCTTTAGTAGTTTGCAGGTTGGATACAGCAGGATGCCTGAGCCGAGAACCACTATCAGCGCACCAATCGCTAAAGATTGATAGCGCACTAAATCAAATGATTCCGCCGATAACACTGAAAAAATCAGCGCCGGAGTGAAAACATCCATGTTCATTTTGTTAGCAATGGAGATATCGGGTTTGCATTGGCGTGCGTAGATATAACCCAGGGTGACTATAGCCACGAGAGGGAAGACCGTGAGGAAAATTTTCTCCAGTAATAACGTTGTTGCTTCCATATCACACCCATTTACTTGGCAACGGTAAATGCCATATATACAGCGGTAGAAGTTTTGTCAGAAACGTGCCCGCATAGCGTTAGCTTTGCTCTGCTGTCGAGAGGAGCACCTGTTGGCCGGAATTGGCTTCGATACACCGATGCAGTAGATACACAATACCTTGGTAATCCAAACCGCTGTGGTGTGTCAGGCCTATTTCACAGGTACGGCTTGAAGAATACCCCGCATCGCAATGCTGTACCGAGGATTTTAACGTGCGCAGGGCTGAAGCATTCAGTTCCGGAGTGCTAAAGCCTTTATCGCCGGCAAAGCCGCAGCAGGTAATCTGATCTGGAATGACCACCTTTTGGGCGCAGTGGCGGGCAATGCGCTCGAGTGTTGTCGCATGACCCATGCGGGTAGAACTGCAGGTGATATGAATAGCTACGGTTTCTGGCAGTGCTTTAAGTGTTAGCTTGGGTAATACGAACTGATCAATAAAATCGACCGAATCAAAGATATGAAACTGGCTTGCCAGCTGCTGTTGCAAGCGCAAGCTGCAGGGACTGGTATCGGAGTAGACGGGAATCTTGCCGCCTTCTGTATAAGCCAATAATAGGTCTTCTGTTTCCTGGCTTTTCTTGTTGGCTGCGCTAAACATGCCTTTGGACTGGAACGGCATGCCGCAACACTGACTTTCCAGTGGGCTTGGAATAATAACTTCAAAGCCTGCCTGCTGAAGAATAGCGATGGTGACCTCGGCAAGTGATGCCTGCTCCTTGCTGCCTCTTGCCGGACCCATGGTGCGGCTTGCGCAGCTAGGTAGGTAAACCACGCGAGGCTTCTCTGCTTCTGAGTTTGCGTTGATTTGAGGTAGTTTTTTGGCCGCTGTTGGCATGGCGGGCGTCCATTGTTGTAGACGATTGCCGCTTATGCGTCGCAGGCTATGGGTCAGGCCGGACATGATACGGCGTCCCAATAACCTGTGACTAAGATCAGCTATGCGGAATAGAAAACGGCTGGTACGAGTGACACCGGCATAGTGGCTGGCCAGCCAGTCGGCGAGTCCTGTCATGTTTTGATTATCTTGACTGCGAATATTGCGGGTCAGGTCGCCAGTGTTAATACCAACAGGGCAGGTGGTAGAGCACAGCCCGCAGGCGGCGCAGGTTTCATCGCCCTGGTACTTATATTCTTTGCGCAGCAGTGCAAGTTGCTGTGGGTTGTTGCCGGTGTGTTCCAAACGCGAAATTTCACGCCAGAGTACAATTCGTTGCCGTGGGGTAAGCGTGATATCTCTTGAGGGGCAGGTCGGCTCGCAAAACCCACATTCAATACATTTGTCTACCAATGGGTCAGCTGCGGGCATCGGTTTCAGGTTTTTCAGGTGCACCTGATTGTCACGGTTGAGTATGACGCCCGGACTTAGAATGTTATTTGGATCAAACAACGCTTTCAGCTGCCACATCAATTCATAGGCATCACTGCCCCATTCCAGCTCAACATAGGGTGCCATGTTACGTCCTGTGCCGTGCTCAGCTTTCAGGGAGCCGTTGTAGCGACCCACGACCAGTGCAGCGACATCATCCATCAGCCCCTGATAACGATCGATTTCGGCTTGGGTGTCAAATGCCTGGGTGAAAACAAAATGCAGGTTGCCCTCAAGCGCATGGCCAAAGATCAGGGCTTCGTCATAGTGCCATTTACGAAACAGCTCCTGTAGTTCATGAACGGCTTTAGCTAACTGCTCAACGGGAAATGCCACGTCTTCAATAATGACAGTGGTGCCTGTGTCTCTTATGGCACCCACAGCGGGGAACAGGCCCTTGCGAACACCCCAATAGCGGGCATTAACTTCAGGGTCAGTGGAAAACTCAATCGGTTGCGAGGTAGTCAGTCCACTTAATGTATTGCAGATTTCGGCAACCTGATTTTCCAGTTGCGCTGCATTTGGGGCTCGGGTTTCTACTAGAATGGCTGCGGCATCATCAGGCAGTTGTTTCATAAAGCCGGGCATGCCAGGTTTGTCTTCTACCGCTCTCAGGCCGGCCCGGTCGATCAATTCCACGGCCGCTACGGGTGTTGTCTTTAATAAACTGACGGCTTCGCAGCTGGTGTGTACTTTATCAAAAAAGATCAGAGCAGAGGCCTTATGTGGATGTTCATCCACCGTGTTGTAAGTAATGCTGGAGATGAATCCAAGGGTGCCTTCAGAGCCAATCATCAGGTGTTGCAGAATGTCGATTGGATCCTGGTAATCGATTAGGGCGTTCAAGGCATAACCGGTGGTATTTTTAAGGCGGTATTTGTGTTCGATTTTTTGCCGCAATTCGGTGTTGTCGCAGGTGTTCTCTGCTAATGACAACAGTCCTTGTAGCAGCTTCGCATGGGACTTTTTAAACGCGGTAATGCTTGCCAGGTCAGCGGTGTCCAGTACCGTACCGTCGGCTAAAACTACACGCATATTACGCAGGGTTCGGTAGCTGTTCTGCGCCGTACCACAGCACATTCCGCTGGCGTTATTGGCGGCAATACCACCAATTTTGGCGGTGTTTATCGATGCCGGGTCGGGGCCGATTTTTTTATTAAAGGGGGCCAGGTATTTGTTGGCATGCGCACCAATTACACCGGGTTGTAGAGTGATGCTGTTGGCGTCTGATGCAATGCTGTGGCCTTTCCAGCCATCTCCTAGTTGGATCAGGACTGAGTCGGTAATCGCCTGTCCGGATAAGCTGGTGCCTGCGGCTCGAAAGGTAACCGGTATCTGATAGTACTGAGCTGCCTGCAGTATTTGAATAATTTCAGGTTCAGATTCAATGCGTACTACTATCTTGGGGATTAATCTGTAAAAGCTGGCATCTGTTCCATAGGCCAGTGTGTGCAGAGGGTCAGTGAAAATTCGCTGCTCAGGGATAAATGCTTGTATTGAAGTCAGAAAGTGCGCGTGACTGGTGTTCATTAATCTCAAAGGCCTCTGGTGTGTGCCCACGTCAATTGGCTTTGGTACTGCCTGGAACAATACAGGCTGGTACTGTCGGCGGGTCGCATATGGAGTGTAGCGTGCCTGAACCTAAGTGCATCACTCTAGGCGCAAGGACAATAGTGGTAGTAATTTAAAACTGGTATTACCAATTTACCATCATGAATTAAGTTACTGTATTTTTTTTGCTCAGTTCGGTCAATGCCTTTTTTGTCTCATGCTTTTTATGTCACTTTAATTTAATGCATCTTTTATTCATGCTTAAAAACTTCAATGTTATTTTGCCTTGATTAAAAGAGGGCTTTTTGCGCATTATTGGTATTACCAATATATTGAGGGCGATTTTTAATGACTTATAAGCGTGTGCGTCAGCAGAAATTATCGGATGTAATTGCGCAGCAGATTGAGGAGATGGTGCTGGAGGGTGTGTTTATGCCTGGCGATCGGCTACCGGCTGAGCGCGAGTTGGCGGTGAGGTTTGAAGTGTCCCGACCGTCTATTCGAGAAGCCATTCAGAAGCTGGTGGCGAAAGGTTTGCTCGAAAGTCGTCAAGGCGGTGGCAACTTTGTGACTCATGATATTGGTAGCTCGCTATCGGATCCGTTACTTGATCTATTTCGACGTCATCCCGAGGCTCGCTATGACTTGTTAGAGTTTCGTCATGCGCTGGAAGGGGTTTCTGCTTACTATGCGGCTATGCGCGGAACCGCAGCAGACAAAGCAGCAATTCGTGACTGTTATGCTGAATTGCAGAAATGTCATGAGCAGAGTGAGATAGAGAAAGAGGTTGAGGCGGATGTGGCATTTCATCTTGCTATCGCATCAGCCACACACAACATGGTTTTATTACATATGATGCGTGCCCTGCTGAGTCTGCTTAGGGAGCATGTGTGGGATAACCTGAAGTATGTTTACCCGCGCCAGGCGCATCGGGAAAAGATTCATGCTCAGCACAAACTGTTGATGGGTGCTATTCTCGAAGGGGAGCCTGAACGCGCACGGCAGGCGGCATATGATCATCTGGCGTATGTTGAAGAAGCGCTCCTGGAAGGCGAAAGGGAAAATACCCGTTTGGAACGTGCCTTGCGGCGATCTAATTTACAAGCTGATCATTAATTGGTTTGTACTAAAACTACAAAATAAGACTATTTCCTTTCGTTATACCAAAGATATATCTGCTTGCTAGACCTTTAATATAATTTTTTGTAGTATTACTACATTACAACTAAAAACATCTCGGGAACTGCTGATTTACGCCGGTTATGTCCACCGGTCAGACGGTTCTCAAAGGTTTGCCAAGGCCGCGTTAACTTCAGAGTGGAGATAGTAAAGTGCAAGATTTGATTGATGATATCGATCCGGTAGAAACCAGTGAGTGGTTGGATGCCCTGGAATCCGTAGCAAAAAATGAAGGCGATGATCGTGCGCGCTATCTGTTGAGTCAGTTGGGGCGTAAAGCATCAGACTTGGGCGTCGACAGTTGTGAAGCAATGTCGTCTCCATACCGCAACACCATCAGTGTTAAAGATGAAGTGCGAATGCCGGGCGACTTGTTTATGGAGCGCCGTATTCGTTCATTTATTCGCTGGAATGCTATGGCAATGGTGATGCGGGCCAATGACAATGATGACGGCCTGGGTGGCCATATATCCTCATTTTCATCCTCAGCAACACTCTATGATATTGGTTTTAATTACTTCTTTCGCGGTAATGAGGGTGAGCAGGATGCGGATATGGTGTTCTTTCAGGGTCATATCTCCCCTGGGATTTATGCCCGTGCCTACCTTGAAGGCCGCTTGACTGAAGAGCAGTTGGATAATTTCCGTCGTGAAGTCGATGGTAATGGTCTGTCTTCTTATCCGCACCCCTGGTTGATGCCTGATTTTTGGCAATTTCCAACCGTGTCCATGGGTCTGGGGCCGATTCAGGCCATCTATCAGGCGCATGTCATGCGCTACCTTTCCGCACGCAGCCTGATTAATCGTGGGGACCGTAAAGTCTGGTGCTTTATCGGCGATGGTGAGTGTGATGAGCCGGAAACTCTGGGTGCTGTCTCTCTGGCGGGTCGCGAGCAGCTTGAAAATCTGATCTTTGTGATTAACTGTAACCTACAGCGTCTGGATGGTCCTGTTCGTGGTAACGGTAAGATCGTGCAGGAGCTGGAAGGCATGTTCCGTGGTGCCGGCTGGAATGTCATTAAATGCCTATGGGGTCGCCATTGGGATCCGCTGTTCGAGCGTGACGAAAAAGGTTTGTTGCAGAAACGCATGGATGAAGTCTGTGATGGTGAATTGCAGAACTATAAAGCCAACGGCGGTGCTTACACTCGCGAACACTTCTTCGGTAAATATCCTGAGCTGCTCGAGATGGTCAAGGATATGAGTGATACCGAAATCATGAACCTCAATCGAGGTGGTCATGACCCTTATAAAGTCTATGCTGCTTACCATGAGGCGGTCACCCATAAAGGTCAGCCGACGGTGATTCTTGCTCAGACCGTAAAAGGTTACGGTACTGGTAAGTCCGGCGAGGCAAAAAACGATACCCACTCGATGAAAAAAGTGGCTTTGGATGACCTGGTCGATTTTCGTGATCGTTTTAATATTCCTTTGCATGATGACCAGTTAAAAGCGGTGCCATATTATCGTCCGACGCCAGACTCGCCGGAAATGAAGTATATGTTTGAACGGCGCGAAAAATTGGGCGGTTTTTATCCGGTGCGCCGGACTGAATTTGAAAAGCTGGAAGTGCCAGGGCTGGATGATTTTGCTAGTCAGTTGAAAGACAGTGGCAAGCGTACCGCATCGACCCAGATGGTGCTGAACCGGGTGATGAGCACCTTGGTAAAAGACAAAAATATGGGTGAGCGTGTGGTGCCCATTGTGCCCGATGAGGCGCGTACCTTTGGTATGGAAGGTATGTTTCGGCAGTTGGGTATTTATACCTCTGAAGGGCAGAAGTATGTGCCGCATGACTCTGATCAGATCATGTACTACAAAGAGTCTAAAACCGGCCAGATTCTGGAAGAGGGCATCAATGAATCGGGGGCGTTTTCTGCCTGGTTGGCAGCGGCAACGTCCTATGCCAACAATAACTGCACCATGGTGCCATTCTATATCTTCTACTCTATGTTCGGTTTCCAACGGGTAATGGACCTGACCTGGGCCGCGGGTGATATGCAGGCGCGGGGCTTCCTGATTGGTGCAACCTCAGGCCGAACTACGCTTAACGGTGAAGGTCTGCAGCACCAGGATGGCCACAGTCACCTGTTGGCGCAGATGATTCCAAATTGTATTACTTATGATCCGACTTACGGTTATGAGCTGGCAGTGATAGTCCAGGATGGCCTGCGCCGGATGTATCAGGACCAGGAAAACTGCTTCTACTACATCACTACGATGAATGAGAATTACCATCACCCGGAAATGCCTGCAGGTGCTGAAGAGGGCATCATCAAAGGTATGTATTTGCTGCGTGAAGGTAAGGCCGGTGACATGCGTGTCCAGTTGATGGGCTGCGGTACGATTCTGCGAGAAGTGGAGGCCGCTGCGGATCTGTTGCGGGACGAGTTTGGGGTAGAGGCCGATATATGGAGCACCACCTCTATTAACGAACTGCGTCGTGATGCTCAGTCGGCAGAGCGTTGGAATATGCTGAACCCAGAGGCAGAACCGAAAAAAGCCTATATCACCACCTGCTTGGAAGATCGTCAGGGGCCGGTGATCGCTTCTACCGATTATGTTCGCCTGTATGCGGATCAGCTCCGTGAGTACATCCCGCACCGCTTCAAGGTACTGGGTACTGACGGTTTTGGCCGTTCTGATACTCGCGCTAAACTGCGCGGATTCTTTGAGGTGGACCGTTACTATGTAGTGGTTGCCGCCCTCAAGGCCCTCCAGGAAGAAGGCAAGTTAGAGGCTTCGGTTGTTGCCAAAGCCATGCAGAAGTTCAACCTGAATCCGGATAAACCGGCACCGTGGACTGTTTAAGTCTGCGTTGGACTTCAACTGGCTAATGAATCTGGAGGATTGAACGTGAGCATTATCACAATGAATATTCCTGACCTGTCCGGCGCAACTGATGTTGATGTTGTCGAGGTGTTGGTCAAAGACGGCGATACCGTAAACGAAGGCGATAGCCTGCTTGTATTGGAAACCGATAAAGCCTCTATGGAGGTGCCTGCAACAAAGGGCGGTACTGTGGTTTCCATGAAAATTAAAGAGGGTGACCAGGTCAATGAAGGTGATCTGATGCTGGAACTGGAAGCCGGTGCGGCATCGGCGCCAGCGGTAAGTGTTGCCCCTGAGCCTGTTCCCGCCGCGGCAGCGGCTGCACCTGCACCAGTGGCGGCGGCCCCTGCTGCTGGTGGCACTGAAAATGTGTTAATTCCTGATCTGTCTGGTGCGACTGATGTTGATGTTGTTGAGGTTCTGGTGAAGGACGGAGACAGTGTCAGCGAGGGGGACAGTCTTGTCGTGCTGGAAACCGATAAGGCTTCTATGGAAGTGCCTGCACCGAAATCTGGTGTCGTTGCCTCGATGAAAATCAAGGAAGGTGCTCAAGTGAATGAAGGTGACTTGTTGCTGGAGCTTACCGTAGCGGGAGCTGCGGCACCTGCAGCCGCTGAGTCTACATCCGCGTCAGCTGCAGTGCCGGCATCTGTAACGGCGGCTCCGGCAACTGGCGGGGGTAAGGCATCGGTGATGATTCCTGACCTATCCGGTGCTGCTGACGTAGATGTGGTAGAAGTGCTGGTTAAAGAGGGAGATAGCGTTGCTGAAGGTGATGGCCTGATCGTGCTTGAGACAGACAAGGCCTCTATGGAGGTGCCAGCAACTCAGGCGGGCGTTATTGTCGCCATGAAAATCAAAGAAGGCGATACTGTAAACGAAGGTGACCTCCTGCTGGAGCTAGACGTTGCAGGTGGCGCTCCGGCTTCGACTGCACAGTCTCAGTCAGCTGCGCCTGCAGTTCCTGCACCAGCGCCTGCTGCAGCGACCCCTGCGAAAGCACCTGCTGCGAGCAGTAAAGTTGATAGGGCAGCGCTGGAACAGAAAAACAAATCGGTACATGCCGGTCCTGCTGTTCGTGCAGTGGCGCGTGAATTTGGTGTCGACTTGGGTCTGGTGACTGGTACGGGCCCGCGTAACCGAATTTTGAAAGAAGATGTGCAGGCTTATGTTAAATCTACCCTGAAGACACTGAAGGACAAGCCGGCAGCTGCGGTGGCGTCCGGCAGCGGTATTCCGCCGATTCCTGAAGTAGATTTCAGTCAGTTCGGCGATGTCGAGCTGGAGAAAATGTCGAAGATTCACAAGCTAACTCGCGACAATATGTCTCGTTGCTGGCTGAATATTCCACATGTCACTCAGTTTGACAAAGCCGATATTACTGAACTGGAAGCTTTCCGTAAGGAGATGAAGGATGAGGCTGCTAAATCAGGAGTGAAACTGACTCCGCTGCCATTCATGATTAAAGCTGCGGCACTGGCGCTGAAAAATCATCCTAAATTTAATGCTTCTCTGCATGCAGATGGTGAACATATTGTCTTTAAGAAATATGTGAATATTGGCTTGGCGGTGGATACGCCGAATGGTTTGATGGTGCCTGTGATTAAGGATGCCGACCAGAAGAGTATTTACCAATTATCTCAGGAAGCCGTCGAGCTGGCGGGTAAAGCAAAAGACCGCAAGCTGAAGCCGAATGAGATGCAGGGTGCCTGCTTTACGATTTCCAGTCTGGGTGGCATCGGTGGTACCGGATTTACACCCATTGTTAATGCACCGGAAGTGGCAATTCTGGGTATTTCCAAAGCGGACATTGAGCCGCGTTGGAACGGAAAGGAGTTCGAACCGCGCCTGATGTTGCCGCTGTGTCTGTCCTATGATCATCGTGCCATTAATGGCAGTGATGCTGGGCGATTCCTGACTTACTTGAATGGCCTGTTGAGTGATATCCGTAGGCTTACGCTCTGACAAAATGGCTACAGCATAAATCCAGCGCCCCTTTTGGGGCGCTTTTTTTTATCTGCCAATGCCGTAATAGGTGAAACCCAGGCTTTGTGTTAACGCCTTATCCAGAAGGTTGCGGCCATCAATAATCAATGGCTGATGCATGCGGCTATGCATCTCTTCATATAGAGGAGAGCTGTATTCCGGCCACTCAGTCAGCAGCAGTAGTGCATCGCTCTGTTCCAAAGCATCATAGCTGTTATCGCAGAGCGTCAGGTTGTCTGCATCTGCAAAATACGCGCGAATAAGTGGTATGGCTTTAGGATCGTGCGCGCGTATTTGGCAACCCTGTGAAAGCAGGGTTTCGATGATCTTCAGGCTGGGTGCATGGTCTATGCTGGCGGTTCCGGGTTTGTACGACAGTCCCCAGATGCTGATGGTTTTGCCTGCCAGGTCACAGTTATAGTGACGCCATAGTTTGCGAAACGGTAGCTCTTTTTGTTTCTCGTTTTCCGACAGTACGGTTTCCAGTAGCTTGGAGCTGCGGCTTTCCAACATCAGTTCTGCCAGTGCTTCAATATATTGCTGGAAGTTGAGGCCACCAAAACCGCAGCCCGGATGCAGGTAGTGCGGGCCAATGCGGGGATCTGCGATCAGAGCATCGCGAATGGCTTCAATGTCCACGCCTAATTTGTCAGCAAGGTTGGCTAATTCGTTGATATACCCCAGGCGCAGTGCCAGCATGCCGGTGTTGGCAAATTTGGTGAACTCGGCCTCGCGGGCAGACATGACCATCCACTGTTTGAGGTTTTTGCTGAATGGGCGCATGAGTGCTTTCAGGGTCAGTTGCCCCCACTCATCGTCGCAACCAATAATAAGTGTTTCTGGTAGTTTGTAATTTCTGAGTGCCGTGCCTTCGGCCAGCATATCTGGTAGATATGCGACTAGCTGGTTTTTTTCTTTATCAAGTGATTCCTGTAGTTTGTCACTGCTGCCAACCCCAAAATTAGACTGATTTATGATCAGTAATTCTTGTTGGTGTTGCTGCGCTAAGGCGGTAACTAACCGGTTTGCTGTATCAAATTGATCGGGGTTGAGTGCCAACAGATGCAGCGGGTTGTGTAAACCGGCAGGTTCGGTCATTAGTTCGAGTCGCCCGGAGTCAAAACATTGCTGCAGTAGATCGGACAGTCCTGGTTCGCTGCGTGAGCGGGCTAGCAGTGCATCCAGAGTATCCTGGGTGTCGCCGCTAACCAGAAACACATGATTGCCGTTTTCCGCGAGCGCGGCGGCAGCGACCCAGGCAAAAAGTTGATTTCCCCATACCGTAATTTTCATGATGGTGTTTTCTGTCTGGCGCTGATTTCAGCCAGTAGTCCGTTGGTTGAAAGATCAAAATTATTGGTTTCGCTCGGCGATTCAAGGGACCCAAGTAGACTGGTAGCGACCTTTTTACCTAGTTCTACCCCCCACTGGTCGAACGGGTTGATATCCCATATCACTGCTTGTACAAATACTTTGTGCTCGTACATAGCAATTAACTGGCCCAGGCTGAAGGGTGTCAGCTCATCAAGCACCACTGTGGTACAGGGCTGGTTGCCGCGATAGCGTTTGTGGGGTGGTTCGGCTTCGGCATTTTCCAGGATCGAGTCCCCCAGTGCCAGCAGCCTCGATTGAGCCAGGCAGTTTGCCAGGTTAAGCCGGTGCTGATGCTGCAGCTCATCATTACCTGATTGGTGATAGCGCCGGGCTGCAACAATGAAGTCGCACATAACGGCTTCGGTGCCCTGGTGTAGTAGCTGGTAGAACGCATGCTGGGCATTGGTGCCTACCTCGCCCCACAGGATGGGGCAGGTATGAAAGTCAGCTATCTCGCCTGATCGTGTTACAGACTTGCCGTTGCTTTCCATCTCCAGCTGTTCAAGGTAAGCGGGCAGATGACCGAGTCGACCGTCATAAGGCAGAATCGCATGGGCATGGATGCCAAGGAAGTTAATATTCCAGATATCGATCAATGCCATCAAAACCGGCAGATTGTTGATAAAAGGTGTGCTTCTGAAGTGGATATCCATTGCATTGGCACCTGCCAGCAGCTCCTTGAAACCATGCATGCCGAGTTTTAGTGCGATGGGCAGGCCGATTGCAGACCACATCGAGTAGCGCCCCCCCGTCCAGTCCCAAAATTCGAGTTGGTTGCTTTCTGGTATGCCCCATTCGCTGGCTTTTTCGGTGTTCGCTGTTACCGCGATAAAATGCCGCGCGGTTAGCATGTCGTCTGTGGTGGTGTGGCCTGATTTTCTTAGCCATTCCCTCGCCGTAGCGGCATTGGCTAGCGTATCGATGGTGGTGAAAGACTTGGATGCCAGAATAAACAGTGTGCGGGCCGGGTTGAGCTGGCTAAGCAGCTCGGACAGCTGGCTGCCATCCATGGATGAAACGAAGTGAACTTGCACCGGGTTTGCTGCACTGTTCTGGCATTCCGCTAGCGCTTTGCATGTCATCAGTGGGCCTAGATCAGACCCGCCAACGCCTATATTGACGATGGTGTTGATGGAGTGGCCGGTAAAACCCCGCCACTGACCTTGGTGAATGCGCCGGACAATACGGTCCATCTGGTCGAGGTTGTCATGGACTGAGGCCATGATGTCCTGACCATTCAGTTCAAGACTGGGTAGGCGCGGTGCCCTTAATGCAGTATGTAGGGCAGGGCGTTGCTCTGAACTGTTAACTGGTTGACCGGTAAACAAATCTTCAATCCAGGCAGCCAGTCCGGCAGATGTAGCCAGATTATCGAGCAGAGCAAGTGTGTGGTCGGTAATGCGTTGTTTAGACAGGTCGAGTAACACCTGGTCTGCTCTGAATGTCAGGCTGTCGAAACGGTGAGTGTCTGCGGTAAACAAGTCCCGTATATGTTGTTCTGAAAGGTCAGTGGCATGTTTGTCCAGAGCCTTCCAGGAGTCATTTGAAGATCTTATCGGCATCGTTCAGCTTCTTGACTGGTAGTATAGCGTAGCGCTAAAGGGTCAATGTCTGCAGAAAGGCTTTCAGCGCACCTGCTGTTTCGGGGTGTTGCAAACCATATACTACATTAGCTTCTAGGTAACCCGCCTTATTGCCGCAGTCGTAAGTTTTGCCGCGCATATTGAAAGCTTGTAGCCTGCCTTGCTCCAGATAAGCCGCTAAGGCATCAGTCAGTTGGATCTCTCCACCAGCGCCGGGGGCGGTGGTTTTCAACAGCTGCATGATGCTGCCCGGCAGTAGGTACCGACCGTTAATGCTGAGATTAGAGGGGGCTTCTTCAATGCTCGGTTTTTCAACCATCCGGATAATATCTGCGGCGCTACCTGCCGCCACTGTTACGCCAGCGCAGTCGACAATACCGTAGCGATCAACTTGATGCTCTGGCACCGGTTCGACCATGATCTGGCCAACCCCTGACTGCTCATAGGCTGCTACCATATCCGCTAGGTCGCATTGATCTTGGGCTGCAGAATGAATCAGCATATCCGGCAGTAATACGGCAAAATCCTGATCGCCAATTTGTGATTCTGCACATAGCACCGCATGTCCTAACCCCAGTGCCTGGTGCTGTCTGACGGCAGTAAGGCTGACATCGGAGGGTAGAATATCTTGCACCTGAGCCAGTGCTGCAGTTTTGCCTTTGCGGGCCAGTTCAGATTCCAGCTCATAGTGGCAGTCAAAGTGGTCTTCTATACTGGCTTTGCCTGAGCGGGTCACCAGAATGATCTCTTTAATACCGGCGCTGATCGCTTCTTCTATAACATATTGAATAACAGGCTTATCGACGACGGGCAGCATCTCTTTTGGGATCGATTTGCTGGCAGGTAATACACGGGTGCCCAGACCGGCGACAGGAATGATCGCTTTGGTGATTTTTTGCATACGTTTCCCTCTGAAAGCTTCTGGCAAGGCTCATGGTAAAGGCCTTGAATTATGCTTGGATATTGCTGTGCACAATGGCAGGTTCTCATCTTATCATGCTCTAAATAAAGATGTTTATTGGTTGTTGGCAGTGGGTTCTGGCTTTCATGCTGGTAAACTCGAACGGCAATGTGGCTCGTGGTGTTTCTCTGCGTGCAGGGTGGAAAAGCAGATGGCAATTGGTTTTTTAATATTATTGGGTTTTCAGTTGGCCGGAGAGTTGTTGGTGCGGTGGCTTGATGTGCCCATCCCCGGTTCTGTCGTGGGTATGGTGCTGTTGTTTGTTGGCCTGCTGTTGGTGCAAGACGTGCCGGAAGGACTGCGCCTGGTCAGTAACGGCCTGTTAAGAGTGTTGCCGCTGTTATTGGTGCCGGCTGGGGTGGGTATCATGCAGTATCTTGATCTGCTGGCAGAGGCATGGGCAGAGCTGTTGATTGCTTTGTCGGTCAGTACGTTTATTACTTTGTTGCTTGTGGCTGCGGTGCTGAAAAAGATGATGCCAAATGATGAAGAGCAGCAAAACTGATGCTGGACTGGAGTGCCGTTCAGCCGTTACCGGCTCTTTGGCTGGTGGTCACGCTTATCGTCTTTTTGCTGGCGAGTTGGGTAAACGCCAAAGCGGGTAGAAGCCCATTCCTGCATCCAGTGCTGGTTTCTCTAAGCTTGATTATTCTGCTGCTGATAGCGTCAGGCACTGGTTATCGGACTTATATGTTGGGTGGCCAATATATTCATTTTTTGCTGGGTCCCGCAGTGGTCGCATTGGCAGTGCCGCTCTATGATAACCGGGCGATGATCAGACGCATCTGGTTACCGCTGTTGATCGGCTGTTTGTCGGGTGCTGTTCTGGCGGCCGTTTCGGTTTTACTGGTCGGCATGATTTTGGGGCTGGAGCGAGAGATGTTGCTCTCCTTGGCGCCGAAATCTGTCACTTCACCCATTGCTATCGCAGTTGCGGAAAAGCTGGGCGGTTACGGTTCACTGGCTGCGGGTCTAGTATTGATTACCGGAGCGCTTGCTTGCCTGTTTGCTCCCTGGGTGTATCGCTTGTTGAAGGTTGATAATCCAGCAGTGAAAGGCTTTGCTCTGGGGGTTGGTGGGCATGCCATGGGTACCGCTTTTGCCTTCGAATATGGCGTGATGGCGGGTGCCTTTGCCGGGCTGGCGATGGCTATGACTGGTGCCTTTACGGCTTTCTTTTTGCCTTTTTTGGTTGTTCTCCTGGGGCTTTAGCCTCATCCTTATGTTGCAGTTGCTAAATTGCGATAGCGCCGGTAAAGTTCGCGCTGGCTGAAAATTCACCACTTTTAAGTTCGAAAATCATGACTCCACTGGAACGCTATAAGCAGGATCTCACGCGGGATGATTTTTCCTATGACCCCGCTCAGGAGATGGCTGTTAAACATTTGCAGCGTTTATATGATGACCTGACGGCCCGGCCTGCGGCTCCTGAGGGTGGTCTTTTGAAACGTCTGACAGGTAAGTTGAAAAAGCCAGAGCCGGTTGAACCACTTCAGGGCTTGTATTTCTGGGGTGGTGTAGGGCGCGGCAAAACTTACCTAATGGATACCTTCTTCGACAGTCTGCCCTTTGAACAGAAGACGCGTACGCACTTTCATCGTTTTATGCAGCGAGTGCATCAGGAGCTGAAAGCTCTGGGTGGTACACCAAATCCTCTGGTGGAAATTGGTAAAAAGTATGCGGCAGAAACCCGCATCATCTGTTTTGATGAATTTTTTGTCACTGATATCACCGATGCCATGATTCTGGGCGGTCTACTGCAGGAGCTGTTCCGTAATGGTGTTTCCCTGGTGGCGACATCCAATATTGTGCCGGATGGTTTATATAAGAACGGTCTGCAACGTGCGCGTTTTCTGCCAGCAATTGACCTGCTGAACCAGTATACCGAAGTGGTGAATGTGGATGGTGGTGTGGATTACCGGTTGCGAGCCTTGCAGCAAGCCGAGTTATACCACAGTCCGCTGGATGATAAGGCTGACGACAGTCTGCGGGAAAGTTTTGAAAGCCTGGCACCGGATCTGCAGGAGCTGGTCATAGCTGAAGAGCTGGATATCAATGGCCGTATTATGCGCAGCCGGCGTTGCTGTGAAGATGTGGTGTGGTTTGATTTTAAAGAGATCTGCGAAGGTCCGCGATCCCAGAACGATTATATTGAGCTGGCGAAAATCTTTCATGCGGTGCTGGTCAGTAATGTGCCACCGCTTGGCCGCAGTAATGATGATGCCGCGCGGCGTTTTATTAATATGGTTGATGAGTTCTATGACAGTGGCGTTAAGCTGATTTTGAGTGCTGAAAAACCGATCCACGAGATCTATTCAGAAGGGCGGTTGGAGTTTGAAATAGAGCGCACCAAAAGCCGCCTGCTCGAGATGCAGTCGCATGAATATCTGGCGCGCGAACACCGAGCATAAAGCCTGATATTTTTTATTGAGTTCTATAGTGATCGGCTGTAGAATCTCGCCTCCTCAAATTTCCCGTTAAGTTTGAGGGTAATGAATGCGTTGTCGGCTTGACTGACAACAAATAATTATAAGCCAGGCCGGTTGAGCTGTTGCTGAGCTAGGTCTGAGAGAAACAGGTAACAGAGATGAAAACATTCGTCGCTAAGCCAGCCGAAGTAAAACGCGACTGGTACGTTGTTGACGCAGAGGGTAAAACTCTGGGTCGTCTGGCTACTGAAATTGCCCGCCGTCTGCGTGGCAAGCATAAGCCTGAATACACTCCTCACGTGGATACTGGTGATTACATTGTTGTAGTCAACGCTGAAAAAGTAGGCGTTACCGGTAACAAGCGTAAAGATAAAATTTACTATCACCACACTGGCTTTCCAGGTGGTTTGAAAGAAGCCTCTTTCGAAAAGATGGTAGAGACTTTCCCTGAGCGCACTATCGAGCTGGCTGTTAAAGGCATGCTGCCAAAAGGCCCTCTGGGTCGTGCTATGTACGCCAAGTTGAAAGTGTACGCCGGTGCTGAACATCCGCACCAGGCTCAGCAGCCTAAAGAACTGACTATCTAAGGGGAAGTTGATTATGTCTACTACACAGTATTACGGTACAGGTCGTCGTAAAACTTCTACTGCACGAGTTTTCCTGCGTCCAGGCACTGGCACTATCACTATTAATGACCGCACTATCGAAGAATACTTCGGTCGTGAGACTGCACGTATGATCGTACGTCAGCCATTGGAACTGACCAACAACACAGAGAGCTTTGACGTGTTCGTTACCGTTAAAGGCGGTGGTGGTTTTGGTCAGGCAGGTGCGATCCGTCACGGTATCACTCGTGCCCTGATGGAATATGATGAAACTCTGCGCCCAGCTCTGCGTGAAGCTGGCTACGTTACCCGTGACGCTCGTATGGTTGAGCGTAAGAAAGTCGGTCTGCGTAAAGCGCGTAAGCGTCCTCAGTTCTCCAAGCGTTAAGCTGGAAGACTTCGGTCCAACGTTTCAAGAAGCCTGTCCGCATGCGGACGGGCTTTTTTTTATCTACTGCGTTGCGTCAATACTTTGGCCTAAGACAGGGGCTTTTGGGCGTAATTCACCTTGTAACGCATGGGTATTTTCATTACTATTTGGGCCATTTTGAAGAGACGTGATTTCGGGCTTTTAAATTCTTAGCGGCCAAAATGGGTCCGGCAGGGTTCGGGCGACAATAAGGTCGATTGAGGGGAGAAATATTTAATGAGCAATGATGGCGTGAACAAGGGGCGGCGCCGTCTCCTTATCGGCGCAACTTCCGCAGTAGGTGCGGTGGGTGCTGTAGGAGTGGCTGTCCCATTCGTGGCTTCCTGGGCGCCGAGTGCTAAGGCAAGAACTGCCGGTGCACCTGTCAAGGTGGATATTAGTAAATTAGAAGCGGGTCAGCAGATGGTGGTCAGTTGGCGTGGTAAGCCGGTGTGGGTTCTTCGTCGTAGCGAAGAAACTTTGGCAAACTTGGCTAAACTATCAAATCTACAAGATCCGAATTCTGAAAATTTAGCACAGCAGCCTGAATATATTCCACAAACACCTGCCCGTTCTATACGTGACGATATTACTGTCTTGGTAGGTATTTGTACGCATCTGGGTTGTTCTCCGACGCATCGTCCAGAATTGGCACCTGCTGATCTTGGTGATGACTGGGTTGGTGGTTATTACTGCCCGTGCCATGGTTCTCGCTTTGATTTATCTGGTCGTGTAATGAATGGTTCCCCGGCCCCAAGTAACCTGGTGATTCCACCGCATCACTATGAAAGTGATAACGTGATCATTGTTGGTGTAGATCAGGAGGTTGCGTAATGGCTGGTACTCGGAATAAAGGCAACCCTGGCCTGATGGGCTGGATTGATGATCGCTTCCCGGCGACTGCCATGTGGGAAGATCACCTGTCTAAATACTACGCACCAAAGAACTTCAACTTTTGGTATTTCTTTGGTTCCCTGGCGCTATTGGTGCTGGTTAACCAGATTCTGACTGGTATCTGGCTGACCATGTCTTACAACCCGTCAGCAGAAGGTGCGTTTGCATCTATCGAATACATCATGCGTGATGTGGAATATGGCTGGCTGTTGCGTTACATGCACTCCACCGGCGCCTCTGCCTTCTTTGCTGTGGTTTATCTGCACATGCTGCGTGGCATGATGTATGGCTCGTACCGCAAACCGCGTGAGCTGGTATGGCTGTTTGGTATGACCATCTATCTGGCACTGATGGCAGAAGCCTTTATGGGTTACCTGCTGCCTTGGGGTCAGATGTCTTATTGGGGTGCTCAGGTAATTGTATCCCTGTTCTCTGCGGTACCGGTGATCGGTCCTGATCTGGCTGAGTGGATTCGTGGTGATTACCTGATTTCTGGTATTACCCTGAACCGTTTCTTCTCCCTGCACGTTATTGCGCTGCCGATCGTGCTGCTGGCCTTGGTGGTTCTGCACATTATTGCGCTGCATGAAGTGGGTTCTAATAACCCTGACGGTGTTGAGATCAAAGAGAAGAAAGATGAGAACGGCGTGCCGCTGGATGGTATCCCATTCCACCCGTACTACACAGTCAAAGATATTGTTGGCGTTGTGGTCTTCCTGTTTGTCTTTAGTGCAATCATTTTCTTCTTCCCTGAAGGCGGTGGTTATCTGATTGAAGCACCAAACTTTGAACCGGCTAACCCGCTGAAAACGCCAGCACATATTGCGCCTGTCTGGTACTTCACGCCTTTCTACGCCATGCTGCGTGCAATTCCGCCGATCTTGGGTTCTCAGTTCCCGGGTGTGGTTGTCATGGGTGGTGCAATTGCCATTCTGTTTGTGCTGCCTTGGCTCGATCGTAGTCCGGTTAAGTCGATCCGTTACAAGGGTATGGCGAGTAAGATTATGTTGGTAATCTTCTGCATTAGCTTTGTGATTTTGGGTTACCTTGGTGTTGTGGCATCTAGCCCAGGACGCACAGTTGTTGCCCAGATCTGTACTGCGCTTTATTTCTTGTACTTCTTTGCTATGCCGTTCTACACCAAAATGGAAAGTACTAAACCAGTTCCAGAAAGGGTTACAGGCTGATGAAAAAGTTTTTAATCACATTAGTAATGGCGGTGCTGCCTCTTACAGCTAATGCCGCTGGTGGTTCTGGTCACCTGGACCACATGGATGTTGATCTGCATAACCAGGCATCATTGCAGCGCGGCATGAAAACCTTTGTTAACTACTGCATGGGTTGTCACTCTGCTCAGTACCAGCGTTTTGAGCGTGCTGCTATTGACCTGGGTATGGATCCTGAACTGGTGCAAGAGCATTTGATCTTTGGTGATCAGAAAGTCGGTGAGCAGATGACTATTGCTATGTCTGCTGGCGACGCGGGTAAGTGGTTTGGTAACCCTCCACCTGACCTGACTCTGGAGGCGCGTCTGCGCGGCCCAGATTGGATCTACACCTACCTGCGTAGCTTTTATGCCGATGATAGCCGTCCATGGGGCGTCAACAATGCGGTATTCAAGGATGTAGGTATGCCAAACGTGCTGGCGCCTCTACAGGGTGTGCAAATTGCAACCTGTTCCCATGAGGAAATGGCGTTGCATGGTATGCGTGGTGAGGGAGTTGATCCTCTGACTAACCTGCCGTTGAATAGCTGTTCCAGCATTGTTAAGGGAACCGGTGAGCTGAGCCCTGAAGAGTTTGATAAGGTAGTATATGACCTTGTTAACTTTATGGCTTACATCGGTGAGCCGTCCAAACTGGACTCTCATCGCATCGGCACCTACGTGCTGATCTTCCTGGTACTGTTCTTCTTTGTCGCATTTGCGCTGAAGAAAGAGTACTGGAGAGACGTTCACTAAAATACGTGTGATATAATCAGACGGTATTTTTCCGGCGCGGCCCCCGTTAGGTGGCCGCGCATCTGCTTTGAAGGGGTTTCATCAATGGGTGTTGTCGCTAAACGTTCTTCCATGTGTTTCTACTCGAACGGTGAAGACCAATATAGCCACCGGGTACGTATCGTGCTGGCTGAGAAAGGTGTTGCTGTTGAAGTATATGACTGTGATGAGAGTAATCTGCCGGAGGATCTGACTTCGGTAAATCCTTATAATAGTCTGCCGACACTGTTAGATCGGGACCTGGTGCTGTTTGAGCCCAACGTGATGATGGAGTATCTGGATGAGCGTTTTCCTCACCCACCGTTGTTGCCAGTATATCCGGTAGCGCGTGCAGAAAGTCGTCTGTATATCTATCGTATCCAGCGTGACTGGTGTGACTTGGCCGATACCATTGTGCAAGGTATGCGTGACGGAGATCCAGCAGCTATTGAGGCAGCCCGTAAGGAGTTGCGCGATAGTTTGGTGTCTACGGCACCTATTTTCGCTGAAAAACCTTATTTCATGAGCGAAGAATTTACCTTGGTTGATTGTTGTCTCGCCCCGTTATTATGGCGCTTGCCAGTATTGGGCATCGAGTTGCCAGAGGGGCCATGTAAACCACTGCTGCGCTACATGGAACGTTTATTTGAGCGTGAGGCATTTCAGCTGAGTTTGTCCGAAGCTGAGCGTGAAATGCACGATTGATCCACTGCAATGCAGAAAAAGGGATGTTAAAGCATCCCTTTTTTATTGCTGGTAACGGCAGTAAATGTTCCTGTACAGTGAGCAGGCGCACAAAAAGTGTGAGTAGCTCACGGAGGAGGTAATCATGAAACCCAGTCGTCCTTATATTGCCAGGGCCTTGTATAGCTGGTTGTTAGACTGCGATTTGACGCCGCATATCGTGGTTGATACCACGCAAGAAGGTGTTCAGGTGCCTGGACAATTTGTCGAGAATGGTCAGATTGTCCTAAATATTGCACCTGGCGCTGTGCAGGGGTTAATCATGGATGATCAGGTAATAGAGTTTAGTGCCCGGTTTTCAGGCCAGCCAATGCAGGTCTATGTGCCTTTAGCTGCCCTGTTGGCATTGTATGCCAGGGAAAATGGGCAGGGTATGGTGTTTGGTCAAGAGCC
Source organism: Pontibacter sp. JAM-7 (assembly GCF_048548695.2). Lineage (NCBI taxonomy): Bacteria > Pseudomonadati > Bacteroidota > Cytophagia > Cytophagales > Hymenobacteraceae > Pontibacter > Pontibacter sp. JAM-7. Next base: position 19,447 of record NZ_JBLYIF020000008.1, on the reverse strand, counting down.
TGCCGCTGAATATTACCTGCAGGCCGCGCCGGTAGCCGGAGAGCCAAGTGCCAGCGAACGGAATACAGAAACCTCAGGCCGGCCTGCTAAGAAGCCAACCCTGAAAGTTGTTAAATAAAAAAGGGAGGCATGCCTCCCTTTTTTGTTGCTGAACAAACTCAGTCGATATATTCAAACACCTTCACAATCTTCTCTACGCCAGCAATACCGCGTACGATACTGACTGCCCGATTGGCTTCTGCCTGGGTCATCAAGCCCATTAAGTAGACGGTACTGCTATCGGTAACCACTTTTATCCGTGAGCCATCGACCTGACTATTGGTGAGTAACTGTGCCTTCACCTTAGTGGTAAGCCAGGCATCGTTGGTACGGGATAATGCTGACGAGACACCTGAAATTTTAATTTCATTATTGATGCGGCGAACTTTTTTTACATTGCTGACAACCTGCTCAGCCTCCTGGCGAGCCCGGTCCGAGGGTGCCTGGCCGGTCAGCAACACGATGCCGTTATAGCTGGTCACGCTGATATTCGAGGCAACCAGCTCGGCGCTGCCTTTTTTCAGGTTTACCAGCGACAGGGTTTCAATGATTTCATCATCTACGTAAGCACCTACCGTGCGTGCGGTACGCTCCTGGGCAATGGGTTGTTCCCGTGTCGCGCTGATCAGATCGGAACATCCGGACAGTGCGATGGTTGTGGACAAGGTTATCAATAACAGAGCTGTGCTTTTCTTCATGATCAGGTTTCGCTTCCAAACAGTTGGTAATCAATTAAATCGCAGAGAATGTGCAGCACCATCAGATGCGAGTGGTGTACCAGTGCCCGATCTTGGCTTGGGATGCAAATCTCCACTTCGTCGGGGCTTAACAGTGCGGTGATATCCCCGCCATCATTGCCATTCAGGGCAATCACACTCATATCCCGGTCATGTGCTGCTTGAATTGCCTGAACCAGATTACTGGAGCGGCCACTTATCGACAGCAGTAATAAAATATCACCCGGCTGTCCCAGTGCATGTATCTGCTTGGCCTGAGCATCAATAAAGCTGCCATCCTCTGAAATGGCGCTCATGGTGGCACCGTCGGTGCTCAGGTTAATTGCGGGCAGTCCGGGCCTCTCTTGCTGAAAACGGCTCATTAGCAAGGTTGTGAAGTGCTGTGAAAGCGCGGATGACGCGCCGTTGGCGCAGCACAAGATCTTGTGCTCATTGACTAAGCAGTGCAGCAGAAGTTCACTGGCATGGGCGATCAGAGGCGTGTATTGCTCAATGGTGATCGCGTTGATCTCCATCGAGTTGTGAAAGTGGCTAACGATGCGATCCTGAAGTTCCATAGTATGGGCTTCTGTTTCTAGGCTTGAAAGGCATCTTTATACCATACCGGATGCAGGCCTGCTTCACTTGCCTCAAAAGCTATCACATCGAAGCGACAGGTTGGTGTGTGCCCTTGGGGTTGTTGACTGAGGTAATGCATTGCAGTGCGAATGATTTTTTGCTGTTTTTGGCGGCTGACAGAAGCAGCAGCACCGCCAAATGTCTGGCTTGACCGATAACGCACTTCCACAAAGAGTAGGATGTCTCCCTGCAGCATGATCAGATCTATCTCACCGAAGCGGCAGTGGTAGTTACGGCTGCGTAGTCTGCAGCCGTGACGTGCCAGTAGCTTTTCTGCGATTTTTTCGGCGTCCTTGCCGCGTTGTTTGCGATCCATGCATGATCCTATTCAATAAGTTGAGGTACTCCATCCCGGAATCTGGCCCAGAGGAGGGTGCGCACTATTTCACCACGTGTATTGATGCTTAATTGCCCGGTCTCACCTTGAATTTGTGTGCCGGGCACGGCTTGTAGCTGGTTTAAGTAAGGGTATACATGGTAGGCATCCAGACCTAATGCGTATAGACGTCCAAACCGGCTTTCCGCATTGGCGCGTTGCTGGGTAAGCAAAATTTTATCTTGGCTGGGTGGCTGTAGTGTCCAGGGCGAGGCGCAGAAGTGAATACCGTTTAAATCCTGATCAAGTACTGGATTTTGGCTGCCGCTGTATACATGCGAGCTGGCGTAAATGGGCAAATCGCCGGCAAAATTGAAGGCTAGGATCGGTTTAATCTGACGAGCGTCATTCGGTAGCGCGGTTAGGTAGATGGCGTCGATATCAGTACGGCGATGCTCTTCAAATTCCAGCTTTATTCCCGGCAGACGTTGTTTTAGCGCTTTAAATCGACTCTGGCTGGCATCAGTATTGAGCAGGCTGGCAATGCTGCCGGCAAATGTATCGATGTTGCCGAGTTGAGTTTGGGTAATCACTTTGCCCCCCAGTTCTGTGAACTGTTGGTTAAATGCCGAGGCAATTCGGCTGCCCCATTCTGTGGCGGGCGTAATGCTGGCGACTTGGCGGTGGCCATCCTGCCACATTTTTGTTGCCGCCTGGCGTGCCTCGTCTTCGGCTGACAGGCCAAACTGAAACAGCTGGGCCGCGCTTGGTCCTTCGCTATAGTTCAGTGCCAGGACGGGAGAGGTGAGTGTGCCCTGGTCGGCTAACTGGATGACAAACTCTTTGTCCAGAGGCCCGATAATTAGATCGATTTCCAGCGTGTTGAGCAGTGGTATCAGCTGGAATGGGCTATTTATCTGGCTGGAGTCCAAAAATAGCAGTTCCGGCTTCGTCAAGGAGCCATCTCTGAAATGAGCCTGCAGAATTCCCTCTTTAATCGCGGTTGCGGGTCCGCTGAGTTGTCCGCTATTGGGTAGCAGCACTGCTACTTTTTGAGCGTTTAGCTGAGCTGTATTCATGTTGCTGAGCTGGCTGGGCGGTAAAGCGTTGGCTGGATGATCAGTCCAGAGTGCTTGCCAGCGCTGCAAGGCCTGGTTTTGGCTGTCCAGTGCGGTGTTGCTGAGCAACGTCATTGCCAGTTCCAGCCAGCCTTGTTCAAAGTAGCTGTTGGTGCCTGACTGAATAAGTTGGCGCAGGGTGTCTGGGTTAAATTGGAGTAATAGATCCCAGATTCGGTCGTGCAGAGGCTGCTGTTCTGCAGCAGGTGTGAGCAGGGCAATTTTGATCAGTTCGCGGACTTCGCTCAGTGGATCATTTTGTTGTTGGTAGGCTTCGGCTCTCAGCTCACGGTATTCAATGGCCTGTGCTGCTGGGTAATCGTTGCTGCTTGCTTCCGGAATTTGGTCGAGGTAAATCAATGCTTGTCTGGCATCGCTCTGTTCCAGAGCCGCTTTAGCTTTGAGTTTGGCGATATCAAAGCGCAGGGAGGGTGTCAGCAGTGACAGATCAATTTGATCGAGCACGGAAAGCGCGCGTTGTTTTTCGTTCAGCGTGAGCAGCAGCTTGGCAGCCTCCATGCGCAGTTCTGCGGCACGGATGGGTTTGGCGCTGGTGGACTGTTTCAGTAGTGACTCAACTTGGTTTTCCGGCGTGGCATCTTCGACCGTAGGGCGCGGCAGGTTGTTACTACAGGCGGAAATTACTAGAACACAGAGGGTTAACAGAGACAGTCGGTAGCTAAATTTCATATACTTCTCAATCCGGATTTGAGGATAGTGTCCGTCATGTTGGAATCTGCACTGTACGTTGTTGCCACCCCGATTGGAAATCTAGAGGATATGTCTCCCCGTGCGGTGGAAACGCTCAAGGCGGTGGCAGTTATTGCAGCCGAAGATACCCGTCATACCGCCCGTTTGCTGGCGCATTTCAATATAGATACCCGGCTGATCTCTGTGCACGAACACAATGAACGTCAGCGAATCGATACGATTGTACACCAGCTGGAAAGTGGTGCCAGTGTCGCTTTGGTTTCGGATGCAGGAACGCCGCTGATTTCAGATCCTGGTTATGTGGTGGTGCGTGAAATTCGTAAAGCAGGCTTTCGTGTCGTGCCTATTCCTGGTTGTGTGGCGTTTGTGGCAGCCCTGTCGGCTGCGGGTTTGCCCACGGACCGGTTCGTCTTCGAAGGATTCCTGCCTGCAAAAAGCAGTGCTCGCAAGCAGTATTTGCAGAATCTGGCCGCAGAGCCGCGCACTCTGGTGTTTTATGAATCGCCACACCGGATTCTTGCATCGCTGCAGGATATGCGTCAGGTGTTTGGTGGCGAGCGGGTTGTGGCAGTGGCACGTGAATTAACCAAAACTTATGAAACCATTCGGGCAGATCAACTGACTGAATTGATTGCTTGGATGGAAGCTGATAGCAATCAGCAGCGCGGTGAATTTGTTGTGTTGGTGCAAGGGGTGGCTAAAGAGAAATCTCCGGAGGCTGATCAACGCTCTATTGAGGTGCTTGATATTTTGCTGGCGGAGTTGCCGGTGAGTCAGGCGGCCGCTCTGGCTGCCAAACTGACGGGGATAAAGAAAAAGACTCTGTATCAATTGGCATTGGAAAAGCAGGCTGAGGATGAGTAAATCAGCTCGCGCCGACCGCAGAGTTTTGGTAGTCTTGCCGCCGAGAGTTCACCAGACAGTCGCTGCTTATTTATAAGTGGAGGAAAGTCCGGGCTCCAATGGGCAAGGTGCCAGATAACGTCTGGGCGGCGTGAGCCGACGGCCAGTGCAACAGAAAATATACCGCCTAAGCACCCTCGGGTGCCGGTAAGGTTGAAATGGTGCGGTAAGAGCGCACCGCGTGGGTGGCAACACCTCACGGCAAGGTAAACCCCACCCGGAGCAAGACCAAATAGGAACCCAATAGGCGTGGCCCGCGCTGGGTTCGGGTAGGTCGCTTGAGGTGCATGGTGACGTGCATCCCAGATGAATGACTGTCCTAGACAGAACCCGGCTTATCGGTGAACTCTCGTTTTTCCTCCTTCTGCTTTATCTATGCCTATTTAAGCTTCTTGGGCCTTTAAGCCCCGTGTCCCGTGGCACTCATCATGAGTGTGGCTGCATTAGCGTCTCATCTATGCGTATATTTTTTTGCGCTTATTCATTTTTAAATTATTGATTTATATAGGATATTATGAATTTCTTAGGCTTTTGTTTGGCCTAAAAATACGCGGTGTGTTTTTTTCTTAAGCGGCAGGGATTGTCCTTGCTTTACATGTTGTTAATTTCTATAGTGTGCTTTAGTGGGATAAAGTGGGTAAAAGTGGGATATTTTGATTTATATGTGGGTTAGCGAGTAGATATGTTTAGAGGTGTTAATCAAATCAACCTCGATGCCAAAGGGCGGATGGCAGTGCCGTCGCGTTATCGCGACCGGCTTGTTGACTGCTGTGGCGGACAGTTGGTTGCTACGATTGATACCGAAGAGCGTTGCCTGCTGCTGTATCCCCTGCCTGAATGGGAGGAGATTCAAGAGAAAATTGAATCTCTGCCTAGCTTTAATCCAGCTGCTCGCCGGATTCAGCGGTTGTTGATCGGTCATGCCACCGATCTGGACCTGGACGGCAGCAGTCGTGTGTTACTGCCTGCGCCACTGCGGGAATATGCCGAACTGGACAAAAAGGTTGTGTTGTTGGGGCAGGGGCAGAAGTTTGAAATCTGGAGTGAGGAGCGCTGGCTGGCAACCCGCGACAGCTATTTAGCACTGGCTGAAGAAGGAACAGCACTGCCTGATGAACTTTTAAATCTTTCACTCTGATATGGGGCTGAGTACATGACGCAGGCATATGGACATATCACCGTCTTACTGCAGGAAGCAGTGAATGCGCTGGTTCAGAATCCCGATGGTTTTTATGTGGATGGCACCTTTGGCCGGGGCGGTCATTCCAGCTTGGTATTGCAAAGCCTTGGTGATGCCGGGCAGTTGCTGGGGATTGATAAAGATCCAGAAGCGATCAAACACGCCCGTCAACGCTTCGCTAATGAACCTAGATTCCAAATTGCCCACGGTAGCTTTGCTGAGATGCAGGCACTGGTAGAGCAAGCCGGCTATATGGGGCAGGTCGATGGGGTGCTGCTGGATTTAGGCGTGTCATCGCCGCAACTGGATGATGCCAGTCGTGGCTTCAGTTTTATGCAGGATGGTCCATTGGATATGCGTATGGACACCAGTCGGGGAGAAAGTGCTGCGGATTGGATTGCTCATGCAACCGAGGCTGAAATAGCAGATGTTCTATTTACCTACGGTGAAGAGAGGTTCGGCCGACGCATGGCGCGGGCGATCGTAGCTGAGCGTGAACAGGCACCGATTACGACTACTGGCAGATTGGCCAGTGTGGTGGCGGCGGCTAATCCAGCGTGGGAGAAAGGAAAGCACCCGGCTACTCGGGCATTTCAAGGTATTCGAATACATATTAATCGTGAACTTGAAGACCTTGAACGCTGCCTTGATCAGGCTCTGGAAGTCTTGCGGGTAGGCGGCAGATTGGTGGTGATCAGCTTCCATTCATTGGAAGACCGTATAGTGAAGCGCTTTATTCGTAAGCATGTTAAAGGCGATGAGCACCTGCCACTGGATATACCGGTAACTCAGGCGATGCTCAAAATTCGTCTGAAAAATGTGGGTAAAGCGGTCAAGGCAGGTAAGGCCGAGACCGAAGTCAATGTTCGGGCACGCAGCGCAGTGATGCGGGTGGCGGAGAAAGTAGCGTGAAACAGCTACTGCGTCGATTATGGCCGGCAGCCAAAAGTGACACGGATGCTGAGCTAGTCGGTCAGTTTTACAGTGCTGAAGAACTGCTGCCTAGATGTTTAGTGGCTGCGGCAAGCGTGCTGCTGGTGGTGGGTTGTTGTCTGGCGGTGGTGCTGAATGCTTTTGAGTACCGTCGCTTATTTAACCAGCATCAGATTTTGGTTGAGCAGCGTGATGAGCTGCAGGTGGAGTGGAGTCAGCTGCTGCTGGAGCAAAGTGCCTGGGCCGCTAATAACCGGGTTGAGAAACAAGCAGAAAAACACCTGGCTATGACCGTGCCGGGGATTGAGCAGATTGAGGTGGTTGAAAATGAGCGATAAACCAGTCACAGCAGCCATTAGCCGAGGCTGGCGTCTTTGGCTGGTGATGTTGTTGCTGTTGCTGGTGGCGCTGGGTATCACCGGTCGCATGCTCGGCCTGTACATCACCGAACAGGACTTTTTGCAGGGACAGGGTGAGGCACGCACAGTGCGCGTGATTCAGGCCCCTGCGCATCGAGGCATTATTGCTGATCGCCATGGTGAGCCGTTGGCGGTGAGTGCGCCCGTAGCAACGATTTGGGCAGATCCGGCGAAAATGAATTTAGAGCATGCCAGCATGGGTAAAATGGCGGCGCTACTGCAGATGAGCCGCCCGGTATTGTTGCGCAAACTCAGTGAAAATCGCGAACGTCGGTTTATTTATCTAAAACGTCAGGTAACCCCTGAACTGGCCTCGCAAGTGCTGGCGCTGGCGATTCCTGGTGTGCATATTGATCGGGAGTACAAACGTTTTTATCCCGCTGGTGAAGTCACCACGCATCTAGTGGGTTTCACCGATTTAGATGGTAAAGGCCAGGAAGGTCTGGAACTGTCGTTTGAAGATTGGTTACACGCCGAACCCGGTAAACAGATGGTGATGAAGGACCGACTTGGCCGCACAATTAAACACATTCGTGAACTGAGTCCGGCGCAGAACGGCAGTGATATGCAGCTGACCATTGATCTGCGGTTGCAGTATCTGGCCTATAGAGAGTTAAAGGCAGCTGTACAGACACATAAGGCTGATGGTGGTTCTCTGGTGATGCTGGATGCCGCCACCGGCGAAATTCTGGCTATGGTTAATCAGCCCTCTTACAACCCTAATGACCCGGCGCAACGGATACCATCTCTGTTGCGTAACCGGGCGCTTACCGATGTGTTTGAGCCGGGTTCAACTATGAAGCCGCTGACCGTCGCGGCGGCCTTAATGAGCGGCAAGTATCGCCCTGAAACCGTGGTGCATACTGCGCCGGGCTACATTCGGGTTAAAGGTAACACCATTAGGGACCACCGCAATTATGGTGACCTTGACCTGACGGGCATCATTACTAAATCCAGTAATGTAGGTGTAACCAAGCTGGCCTTGAGTATGGATCCGGGCGCTGTGGTTAACCTGATGCGGAATGTTGGTCTTGGCCAGGCCACAACCCTGGGTTATCCGGGCGAAAGCAGTGGCGTACTGCCTTATCTTGCAGATAAACAGGTGGTAGAACGCGCCACTATGTCATACGGCTATGGTTTGTCTGTTACCCCATTGCAGTTGGCGCAGTCCTATCTGGCATTAGCCAATGACGGGGTGATGACACCGCCGAGTCTGATTAGACAGTCGGAAGCGAATACAGGCGTTCGGGTGATGCCTACCGATGTGGCGCGAAATGTCAGAGCTATGATGGAAACCGTCATCAGTGCGTCTGGTACCGGAAGGCGTGCTGCGGTACCCGGTTATCGGGTTGCCGGTAAGACCGGTACCGTGCATAAAGTCGGCAGTGGCGGTTACATAGATGATCAATATATTTCGGTTTTTGCTGGTATCGCTCCAGCCAGTAATCCGCGTTTGGTGACGGTGGTGATGGTGGATAATCCCAAAGGACAGGAATACTACGGTGGCGAAGTCGCCGCGCCGGTTTTCTCGCGCACCCTATCCGGAGCTTTGAGATTGTTGAATGTGCCGCCAGATGATTGGCCGAAACCTACCGGTCAAGTGGTACAACGTTAAGGTGAGAACATAATGCAACTGCGCAACAGACAACTGACAGAACTGATACCGGAGTGGGCAACACCAGCCTGCACCGGTATTGCTGTTTCTGGTCTGTGCCAGGATAGCCGTCAGGTGTTGCCTGGAATGTTGTTCTGCGCCCGCAGCGGTCTGCAGCATAAGGGTGTTGACTTCGTGCCGGCAGCCGTAGCAGCTGGTGCTTGTGCAGTACTGGTGGATGCCTCTGAACTCCCATCCTGTCCGCGAGTAGATGTGCCGGTCATTGCTATTCCCAATTTGGTGGGCCAGCTCGGTTTGGTTGCCGCACGTTATTACGCTGACCCCAGCCATCAGATGGTGTTGATTGGTATTACTGGCACTAATGGCAAAACGTCTTGTGCTCATTTTCTGGCGCAGGCGCTGAATCAGTTGGGCCGAAAAACCGCGTTAATCGGTACGGTTGGTAATGGTTTTCCGGGCCAGCTTGATCTGGCAACACATACCACTCCAGATGCGATTAGCCTGCAAAAACTGCTGGCGGAATTTAAGGCTGATGCGGCGGAGATCGTGGTGATGGAGGTGTCCAGTCATGCCCTGGAACAGATGCGGGTTGCGGGCGTGGCATTTGATTATGGTCTGTTTACTAACCTGACCCGTGACCACCTTGATTACCATGACACCATGGAGGCTTATGGTGCTGCCAAAGCGCGACTGTTCACCGATTACCCACTGAAAATGGCTGTGATCAATCGTGATGATGCTTTTGGTGAGTCCTTGTTGCTGCGTGCTGACTTGGCGGGCGAGGCTTGCTGCGTCGGACGTAGCCAGGGGGATGTTCATCTCAAAGCCTATCGTTTAACTCAGCAGGGGCTAGAAGGAGAGTTTAATACTCGCTTGGGTGCGATTCCTTTTAAGAGTGGCCTGCTGGGTGAGTTTAATCTGGATAACCTGTTGTTGGTTGCCGCTGTACTTGAGGCGGAAGGTTATTCTGCCGAACAGATCAGCAGCGCCGTATCTGGCCTGCAAGCTGTGCCAGGGCGCATGCAAGCCTTGCTTGCCGGGCAAGGGCCGGTGGTCATTATTGACTATGCCCATACCCCGGATGCATTGGAAAAAGCTTTGCAGGGTGCCCGAGCACATTGTTCTGGCGTGCTTTGGTGTGTGTTTGGTTGTGGCGGTGATAGAGATCAGGGCAAACGCCCTCTGATGGGTGCAGTGGCAGATCGCTTGGCAGATGAAGTTATTATCACCAGTGATAATCCGCGGCATGAAGATGCAGACAGTATCATCATCATGGTGGCTTCGGGCGTTAAGCAGCACACGCCTTATATAGAAGCGGATCGTGCTACAGCAATTACCCGGGCCGTGCAGCAGGCGGGTAAGGCCGACCTGGTACTGGTCGCAGGCAAAGGGCATGAGGATTACCAGGAGATTGCCGGTCAGCGTTATTCCTTTAGTGATTATGACGTTTGTCAGCAGGCGCTGGAGGCGAGGATATGATCGGCACATGGCATCTATCGGATTTGCAGCAGTTTGCCGGCGCCGTGACTAAGGATACCTCGTTTAGTGGTGTCAGCACGGATACACGCTCCATTAAACAGGGTGATCTGTTTGTTGCTTTGGTAGGGCCAAACTTCAATGGCCATAACTTTGTGCAGCAAGCGGCAGCAGCGGGTGCTGCAGGTTTGGTGGTGTCCCAGCAAGTGGACAGCACGCTACCGCAATGGCAGGTAAAGGATACGCGGCTTGCCCTCGGGCACATCGCGCTGGCGAACCGCTGTCGCTTTCAGGGACCGTTATACGCAGTCACCGGCAGCAGTGGCAAAACCACGGTAAAAGAGATGCTGCTGTCGATTCTGTCTGGTCAGCACAGAGTGCTGGCGACGCAGGGTAATCTGAATAATGACATCGGTGTACCGCTGACGCTGATGCAACTGGATGATGACAGTGAAGTTGCGGTGATCGAGCAGGGGGCGAGTGCAGTGGGAGAAATTGCCTATACCACTGAGCTGGTATTGCCCGATGTGGCGATCCTGAATAATGCCATGGGTGCGCATCTGGAGGGGTTTGGTTCTCTGCAGGGCGTGGTGAAAGCTAAAGGTGAAATTTTTAACCAGCTAGCAGCGAGAAATGGGACGGCGGTGATTAACCTTGATGACCCGCATGCAGATGTTTGGTTGCAACAAACCACAGGGCAGAAACAGGCCACTTTTTCTTTGCATAACACGGCAGCCGATTGCTACGCCTCGGAACTGCAAGCCGGAGAGAATGGCTGTTATTGCTTCCGTTTACATCTGCAAACTGGGTCTGCGTTGGTGCAGTTGCAGGTGATGGGTCAACACAATGTTGCGAACGCGCTGGCTGCTGCCGCGGCAGTGGACGCTGGCGGTTTGCCGTTGGCTGAAATTGTCGCCGGGCTGGAGCGCTTTGCAGCGGTAAAAGGGCGTATGCGCCCATGCCAGTCAAGTAATGGCGCATTAGTCATAGATGATAGCTACAACGCCAATCCAGGTTCGGTGTTAGCCGCGGTGGATTTATTGGCGACATTGCCAGGGGAATCCGTGTTGGTACTGGGGGATATGGCGGAGTTGGGTGATGGCGCTGAAGAGGCGCATGCAACAGTTGGTTGCCGGGCAGCACAGAAGGGGATCTGTCACCTGTGGGTGACGGGTGTGCTGTCTCGGCACACCGTTACTGGCTATGCGAATGCAGCCGGTGCGGACGGTCAGTACTTTGCTGACAAGAATGAACTGATAGCGGCGTTACTGCCGCGGGCGAAGGCCGGAGTTAATATTCTGGTCAAAGGATCCCGCAGTGCCGGGATGGAACAGGTCGTTGCTGGCCTGGAACAAGGGGAATAAAAAGGCATGTTATTACTGATTGCCGACTTCTTATCGCAGTACTACAGTGGCTTCGCTGTGTTTCAGTACCTGACGCTAAGGGGTATTTTTGGCGTTCTCACGGCGCTGATGATTTCATTGTGGGTTGGCCCCTGGCTGATTCGGCAGCTGCGCACCAAACAAATTGGTCAGGCAGTGCGCAGTGATGGCCCGCAGACTCACCTGAGCAAAGCAGGTACGCCAACCATGGGGGGCGCCTTGATACTGGTGGCTATCGCCAGCAGTACGCTGTTGTGGAGTGACCTAAGTAACAAGTATGTCTGGATTACACTGGGTGTTACGCTGATTTTTGGTGCAGTTGGTTGGGTTGATGACTACCGGAAAGTGGTAGAAAAGAACCCTCGTGGCCTGCCTGCCCGCTGGAAATATTTGTGGCAGTCAGTGGGTGGCCTGGGTGCAGCTTTATTGTTGTATTACTTTGCGCAAACCCCGGCTGAGACCGGTTTGCTGATCCCATTCCTGAAAGACGTCACCCTGCCACTGGGTGTCTTCTTTGTGGTGTTTACCTATTTTGTCATCGTCGGTTCATCTAATGCGGTGAATTTGACTGATGGGCTGGATGGTTTGGCGATTCTGCCAACGGTGCTGGTCGGTGGAGCCCTGGGGGTATTTGCCTACCTGTCAGGGCATGCCAAATTTGCTGATTATTTGTTGATTCCTTACATTCCCGGCGCCGGTGAACTGATTATTTTCTGCGGTGCGATTGTTGGTGCCGGACTTGGCTTTCTCTGGTTTAACACCTATCCCGCCCAAGTATTTATGGGTGATGTGGGTGCACTGTCTCTAGGGGCTGCGTTGGGTGTGATTGCAGTGATCATCCGCCAGGAGCTGGTGCTGTTTATTATGGGCGGGATCTTCGTAGCGGAAACAGTATCGGTGATTTTGCAGGTGGCATCGTTCAAGTTGACCGGGCGGCGGATATTCCGCATGGCTCCGCTGCATCATCATTTTGAATTGAAAGGCTGGCCGGAACCGCGGGTAATTGTTCGGTTCTGGATTATTACTGTGGTGCTGGTGCTGATTGGCCTGGCGTCACTGAAACTTCGTTAAACGGGAACGTAAATGGCACTTATCGCCACAGATCAATTTCGCATAGTGATCGGCCTGGGTCAGACCGGGCTGGCCTGTGCTCGTTATCTGGCGAAAAAAGGTTGGCCATTTGCTGTTGTCGACAGTCGTTCCGAGCCACCCGGTGCTAAAGAGTTAAAAGCTGAATTGCCGGATGTTGAATTACGTTGTGGCGATTTTGATAGCCATTATCTGCAGCAGGCGGCGGAATTAATTGTCAGTCCTGGGGTGGCTACCAGTGAGCCTGCTATACAGGCTGCAATATCCGCGGGTGTGCCGGTTATTGGTGATATTGATCTGTTCTGCCGTGAGGTGTCTGCACCGATTGTCGCCATCACTGGTTCTAATGCCAAAAGCACAGTGACTACGCTGGTCGGTGAGATGGCTCGGTCCGCCGGTAAGCGGGTAGGTGTCTGCGGCAATATCGGCTTGCCGGTGCTGGAGATGCTGCAACAGCCAGCAATGGATCTGTATGTCATTGAGTTGTCCAGTTTTCAGCTGGAAACGACCCATGAACTGCGGGCTGAAGTGGCCACAGTGCTGAATATCAGTCCGGACCATCTCGACCGTTACCCCAATATGCAGGCCTATTATCAGGCTAAACACCGAATATTCCGTGGCTGTCGCCATGCAGTAATAAACTGTGATGACCCACTTACGGCTCCTTTGTTGCCTAAAGATATACCTACGGTGAGTTATCGTCTGGGTTGCCCGGACCTAAAACAGTTTGGTTTGATCCAGCAGGATGGCCGGCAGTGGTTAGCTCAGGGGCCGGAGCTGCTATTGGATGTCACAGAATTGAAGATCCGTGGCAGCCACAATATTGCCAATGCACTGGCGGCGCTGGCACTGGGCCAGATGTCCGGTTTGCCTATGTCGGCGATGTTAGCGGCACTGCGTGCCTTCCCCGGACTTGAACACCGTTGTCAGTGGGTGGCTGAAATCGCTGGTGTTCACTACTTCAATGACTCTAAGGGCACCAATGTAGGCGCTACCCTGGCAGCGTTAAATGGGCTGGGGCAGACATTAACGGGTGAACAAAAAATCATTTTGCTGGCGGGTGGTGTAGGCAAGGGCGCTGAATTCAGTGAGTTGGCAGCCCCGCTGGCGCAGTATGGCCGGGCGTTAGTGTATTTCGGCCAGGACGGCGCTCAGCTTGCGGCTGAGGTCGGTAATATAGAAAGCTTTGCGGCGCAGAGTTTACCTGCAGCTGTTGGTCAGGCGGCCCGTCTGGCGCAACCCGGGGACCTAGTGTTGCTTTCCCCTGCCTGTGCCAGCTTTGACATGTTTAGTGGTTACCCGGCTCGCGGTGAAGTCTTTGTGCAGGCAGTGGAGGGGCTGCAATGATTGCTCTCAACTGGCCATGGCTGGCAGCATCTGCTGCACGCGACAACAGCAAACTGTTACCTTTTGATCCATGGGTGCTGGGAGCTGCACTGAGTTTGATGTTGTTCGGGTTTGTGATGATTAGTTCTGCCTCGCTGGATGTGGCGATGCGTAATAATGGCACCCCGTATTACTACGTGTTTCGGCAGATGACATTTATGGCCATTGCCTTATTTGCTGCCATGGTGGTCTGGCGTATACCACTCTCATTTTGGCAGCAGACCGGTCATTGGTGGATGTTGATGGCAGGCGTATTGCTGGTTCTGGTGTTAATTCCGGGCATCGGTAAGGGCGTTAATGGCAGCCATCGCTGGTTGCCCCTCGGGCCTCTGAATTTACAGGCATCAGAGGTCGCCAAGTTTTGCATGGTGATTTACATGGGCGGCTATTTGGTGCGCCGACTGGATGAGGTGCGCAGCAGTTGGAAGGGGATTGCAAAACCAACATTACCCCTGGGTATTTTCTGTGTGTTGCTGTATTTCGAGCCTGACTTTGGTGCGTTGGTGGTCCTGATGGGCACGGTCATGGGAATGATTTTCCTTGGTGGTATGCGCTTTTCTCAGTTTCTCACCGTGGTGAGTGGCGTGTTGTTATTGCTGGTCACCGTGGTGGGGTTACAGCCTTACCGTGTGGCGCGACTGAAAAGTTTTCTGGACCCCTGGGCCGATCCGTTTGGCAGTGGTTATCAGTTATCCCAGGCCCAGATTGCCTTTGGTCGTGGTGACTGGTTTGGTACTGGGCTGGGCAACAGTGTCCAGAAGCTGTTTTATCTACCCGAAGCGCATACTGATTTTGTCTTTTCAGTACTGGCAGAAGAGCTGGGGTTTGCTGGCGCCGCTGTGTTGATTGTTTTGTTCGCCATTCTGGTGGTGAGCATCTTCCGTATTGGTCGCCGGGCAGAAAAGCAAAAAGCCTTTTTTCCGGCGTATATCTGTTACGGGTTTGGCATTATTTTCGCCGCTCAGGCATTGATCAATATCGGAGTGAATGTGGGGGCGTTGCCAACCAAAGGCTTAACGCTGCCACTGGTCAGTTATGGCGGGAGCAGTTTGTTGGTGAGTTGTATCATGCTCGCGGTTATTTTGCGGGTAGATTATGAACTGAAATGCCAGCAACTCAGAGGTGACAAAAATCACCGGGAGGTGGTTGATGAATAGCGTAAAAACCTTACTGGTGATGGCTGGTGGTACCGGAGGACATGTATTCCCTGCCTTGGCGACGGTTGAGGTGCTTAAGCAGCGTGGTGTGCATGTTGAGTGGCTGGGTAGCCGCCATGGCATTGAAGGTGAACTGGTGCCTGCTGCTGGCATAACGCTGCATGCGATTGAAGTCCGGGGCTTGCGTGGTAAAAGCAAGCTGAGTTTAGTGCTGGCACCGTTCAAACTGCTAATGGCTGTGTGGCAGGCACTTCAAGTGCTACGTCAGGTTCGGCCGGATGCGGTATTGGGTATGGGGGGGTTTGCTTCAGGTCCCGGTGGCGTAGCTGCCTGGCTGCTGCGGGTGCCGGTTATCGTACATGAACAAAATGCGGTGGCAGGCATGACTAACCGCTGGTTGTCTAAAGTTGCCAGTCGCGTGCTGGAAGCCTTTGGTGGGGCCTTTCCAGTGACCTGCAAAACCGAAGTGATGGGCAACCCGGTGCGCGGCACCATTCTTGATCTGCCCGCGCCAGAACAACGCTTTGCGTCACGCACAGGAGCCTTGCGCCTGCTGGTATTGGGCGGCAGCCTGGGGGCACAGGCAATTAATGACCTTTTGCCTCAGGTGTTAACGCAGATGACGCCAGAGCAGCGCCCTGAAGTTTGGCATCAGGTAGGTAAGCGTAATTTGTTGTCTGCGGAACAAGCATACGCTGATGCCGGTGTTACAGATGTGCGTGTGGTGCCTTTTATCGAGGATATGGCGGAAGCTTATGGTTGGGCTGATCTGGTGTTATGCCGGGCGGGTGCACTGACGGTCAGTGAACTGGCCATTGCGGGGGTGGCTTCTATCTTGGTGCCTTTCCCCTATGCCGTGGATGATCATCAAACAGGCAATGCAAATTTTTTAAGTCAGTCGGGTGCTGCACAGTTGGTGCAACAGCATGAACTGACTTCTGCAGGTCTGCTGGCAATGCTAACCGATACTATGAGTCATCGGTCACAACTGCTGCAGATGGCTACTAAAGCCCGGGCAATGGGTATTCCTGAATCTCGGGAGCGTGTAGCAGCAGTGTGTGAAGAGGAAATGGGTTAATGAAACAGCCGGCAACTATGCATGAAATTCCGGAAATGCGTCGTATACGTCGTATCCACTTTATCGGTATCGGTGGTGTTGGTATGTGCGGTATTGCTGAGGTACTGCTTAATCAGGGTTATGACATTTCGGGCTCTGATCTGAAGGTATCTGCGACCACGCAACGTCTGGTGCAGTTAGGCATGGAAATTTTCATCGGCCATGCTGCAGACAATGTTGCGACGGCTGATGTTGTAGTGGTTTCCACTGCAGTTAATGAAGAAAACCCTGAGCTGGTTGCCGCCCGGGAACAGCGAACGCCGGTAGTAAGGCGTGCCGAGATGTTGGCTGAGCTGATGCGTTATCGCCATGGCATCGCGGTTGCTGGTACTCATGGCAAAACCACAACTACCAGTTTACTGGCATCGGTATTTGCTGAGGGCGAGCGTGATCCTACGTTTGTTATTGGCGGTCGCCTTAACAGTGCGGGAACCAATGCCAAAATGGGAACCAGCCGCTATCTGGTTGCTGAAGCGGATGAAAGTGATGCTTCGTTCCTGCACCTACAACCCATGGTCGCCATTGTTACCAACATTGATGCCGATCATATGGAAACCTATGAAAATGACTTCTCACGTTTGAAGCGTACTTTCATTGAATTTCTGCATAACCTGCCATTTTATGGTCTGGCTGTGCTGTGTATTGATGATCCCGTGGTACGTGAGATTTTGCCAGAAGTTAGCAGGCCGATTCTGACTTATGGTGTTTCTGAAGATGCCGATTTTAGGGCGGTAAATATCGAACAGGTCGGTATGTACTCAAGTTTTACAGTGCAGCGTCCTGACAATCTCGACCCTTTGCAGGTGAAGCTGCATATGCCGGGCCAGCACAATGTACTGAATGCGCTGGCAACCATTGCTGTGGCCACAGATGAGGGGATTGCAGGTAAAGCAATCTGCCAGGCGCTGGAGAAGTTTGCCGGTGTTGGTCGCCGCTTCCAAGTATTGGGTGATGTTCCTGTTACCGGTGGTACCGCCATGTTGGTGGATGACTATGGTCACCATCCTCGTGAAGTGCAGGCGGTCATCAAAGCCGTGCGTGAAGGCTGGCCGGATAAACGTTTGGTTATGATCTATCAGCCGCACAGGTATACCC
The DNA here is from genome assembly GCF_048548695.2 of Pontibacter sp. JAM-7. Lineage (NCBI taxonomy): Bacteria > Pseudomonadati > Bacteroidota > Cytophagia > Cytophagales > Hymenobacteraceae > Pontibacter > Pontibacter sp. JAM-7. Next base: position 2,156 of record NZ_JBLYIF020000008.1, on the reverse strand, counting down.
GCACGCGTGACTTGTATGAAGACTTCACTCAGGTGCTCTCTGAAGTGGACCTGTTGCTGTTGCTAGAAGTGTATCCCGCGGGTGAAGAGCCGATTACCGGTGCTGATAGTCGAAACCTTTGCCGCAGCATTCGTCAGCGCGGGGCGATTGAACCGGTATACGTTAACGACAAATCAGAAGTGGCAGAGTTATTACGCAATATTTTACAGCCTGGAGATCTGTTGCTGACGCAGGGGGCGGGCGATATTACCGCGTTGGCGCATGAGTTGAATCAGGTTTCATTAGCACGAGAGGAGCAGTCATGACCGAGTACCGTGTCGATGCTCAGACTGCGGCAACCTTGGGTCGGGTGGCTGTAGTACACGGTGGCACATCATCAGAACGTCCTGTCTCGCTGAAAAGCGGAGCGGCTGTGTTGTCTGCCTTACAGCGTGCAGGCGTAGATGCCTTTGGTATTGATCTGGGCGGCGATCAGGGTGCGGAGAATCCTGTGCAGCAGTTGCAGGCCGCAACATTTGACCGTGCATTCTTAATTTTGCATGGCGCCGGTGGTGAGGATGGTGTTTTGCAGGGTGTGATGGAAATGCTGGTAAAGCCCTATACCGGCAGCGGTGTGGCAGCCTCAGCAATTGGCATGGATAAGTTGCGTACCAAACAGCTCTGGCGTGGTGCGGGTCTGCCAACACCTCCTTTTGCAGTGCTGACACAGGATACTGACTTTAGTGCAGTTGCGGCTGGCCTGGGCAGCAAGATGATTGTCAAACCTGTGCATGAGGGCTCAAGTATTGGGATGAGCGTGGCGGATGATGCAGCAGGTTTACAACAAGCCTATAACACGGCCGCTGGTTTTGACCGCAGTGTCATTGCTGAACGCTGGATGAGTGGTGCTGAGTTTACTGTCGGTATTTTAGAAGGTCAGGCCTTGCCGGTGATCAAGCTGGAAACCAGTCATGATTTTTATGACTACGAAGCAAAATACCTGGCTAATGACACCCGCTACCGGTTTGACCACGAATTAACATCTGCGCAAGCCAGCGAACTGCAACAGCTGGCAGAGCAGGCATTCTCTGTTCTTGGGTGCCATGGCTGGGGTCGGGTCGATGTCATGCAAGACGAAGCCGGTAACTTTCAGTTGTTGGAAATCAATACCGCGCCTGGAATGACGGATCATAGTTTGCTGCCCATGGCCGCAGCAGAAGCAGGTATCTGTTTTGAGGCTCTGGTAGTGAAAATTTTATTAACCACGGTGTCGCCGAATGCAACAGCATGCGAATAAAACACCCCAGCCAGTCTCAGTCTCAGGTTCAGAGACTGAGAGTTGGTGGTATGTGTTCTCCCGTGTGAGTGTGTTGTTGCTGTTTGTTGGGTTGCTCAGTGGTTTGACGGCTAAATTCTGGCATTGGCTGGATCGTCCTGTCGCTGAAGTGCGGCTGTATGGTGAAACCCGTCACCTGAATCGTAATGAGCTGGCCAGGACGATTGCTGGTGGAGTTCAGCAGTCATTGCTGCAGGTAGATATAGATGTGATCCGGCAGCAGGTGAAAGATCAACCCTGGGTGCATATTGCCGCGATTCGACGAGATTGGCCGGAGACGCTGGCAGTTGAGGTAGAGGAAGAAGTCCCTGTAGCGAGATGGAGTGAGCATGGCCTGTTGAATCATCAGGGAGATATATTTTGGCCGCAATTGCAGCAGGAGTATTTGGAATTGCCGCGCTTGTCGGGGCCCGCACCGGAAACCAGTCGTGTCATGGCGCAGTTTCACGATCTGAATCAGGTGTTTAGGCCGCTGGGGTTGCAGGTGGTTGGTTTGAATCTGGAGCCGCGTGGTGCCTGGAGTTTGGAACTTGATAACAATATCAGGGTCATTGTTGGCCGTGAAAATATCGAGCAACGGTTGCAACGTTTTTTACGGGTTTATGAATTGGGTTTGTCCGAAAGGGCTGCGCAGATTGAGCAAATTGATATTCGCTACACCAATGGGGTGGCTGTGAAGTGGCGTGACGTCACAGCACCTGAAGCAACAGCAGGGTAATGCATTAATGCAGATGGCAATGGCTAATAAGATGATTGTGGCACTGGATATCGGCACCTCCAAGGTGGTGTGTCTGGTTGCGGAGGTAAATCCGGACGGCAGCATCGAGCTGGTGGGCATCGG
>NZ_JBLYIF020000007.1:72889-223546 GCF_048548695.2 Pontibacter sp. JAM-7 | reverse complement strand
TTCCCCATGTGAGAGTAGGTCATCGCCAAGCACCTAACATTAAAGACCCCCAATCGCTGACGCGGTTGGGGTTTTTTAATGTTTGGCGGGATGATTTACTGTGTACTACAAAGGGTCGATGTGACCACCTCTGTTCCGAAGGAACGAGGGTGGAAGCGCCAAGGGCGTCGCGAAGCGATTGGAAGTGCTGCTTTCAACTTATTGTAGGTCATCGCCAAGCATTTAATTAGAAAAAGCCCCGGTCACGCTGTGATCGGGGCTTTTTTGTTGCTCAAAATAAAAATCATGTGGCGTTTTGGCAATGCATCTTTAATGACAAGCCGGTAAGCTAGCCACGTTTGTTCAGGTCTGCCTTGGGTGATGAATGTCTGAATCAGTTGTCTACAGTCTTATTGCAATTTGCGTATTGGTCATTGTGCTTTGTGTGTTTTATCTGCTGCGTTATTGGCGGCGGTATAAACAGCGGGTGGCGTATGAAAATCAGCAACAACAGAAGTTGAAGCAGGAGCTGCGTGAGCGCCGGGCTTATCTGGTTGAAAGTGTCCAGGTGATCGCTCGTGCGGTTGGGCATGATGATAAGTTAACTCTGACGGAGGCATGCATGCGGCTGAGTACCTTATTAGAAAGTTTATCCCCCGAACTGGTTAAGCATCCTGAAGTCGCCGTGTTAAGAGAGATGCACAATCGTACGAGTCATATCCCCATTAAAGAGGGGTGGCAAAAACTGAGTAAACAGGAACAGTGGCGATTTAAACAAGAGATGGTTCGGCTGGAACAAGAGTACGAGACGAAAATCCATACGGCTGCGGGTTTTCTGGCAGCGTATGACTTTAGCAAATTGATTCACTGACGGAGGGTAGGATGGAATTTCTGGCTGTATTTGCAATTACGTTATGCATGACAGTCGGTCTTTGTCTTGCGCTTTTGTATGGTAAAGCGCCTACATATCGTCCGCGGCGTCAAGATATTCTGGTGCTGCTTAATGCCGTCCTTTCCGGCACTGCTTCGCAGGACCAGTGGACTGTTTTTTTGGCCTTACCTATTACCCATGATCCTGAGTTGGAATCTATTCGGCAACGCTGTATTGAACTGGACGAAGGTTCTGCAGCGGAGTCTGCTGCTTGCCAGGGGTTGAATGGTAAAATATATGACAGTGCAGGTAATGCGCGCTTAAAAGCCATTAGCGAATCATTACAGCAGCTGATTGAGCATGCGCCAGTGAGCCGTTGGTTCTAGTAGCTAGAACTGCTCGTGCTCGATGATTCGCGTCATGTGCCAGAGTTTTTTCCAAATAGTACGCAGTTGTTGTCCAAGAATCGCCTCATGCAATTCATTGCCGGCATTTTCCAGTTCTGGTAGTTGGTAGAGCCCGGCTAAGCCAACGATTTGGTGGCTGCACTCTCTCATCCCGGCAAAATCATGTTGATCAAATTGTGTTCGCAGGCTGTCGAGTTGTTGCTGTAGTTCATGAGTTAAGTCACTGTGACTGATGCCATATTGTTCTAGTTTTGTCCCGTTTTGTGCGTTTTTTTCATGGCTGCTGTTATTAGTTGATGCCGGGAAAAGCAGCTCTTCGATGGTCTGAAACAACTCATGATCATTGATAGGTTTAAGTAATACTTGGTTGACGCCTGCATCGAGTAACTTTTGGTGTTCACTGCTTATAATGTTTGCGGTTAATGCCACGATAGGTAGTTTCTTTTGGCTGCGCATGCGAATTTGGCGTGTTGCTTCAATGCCATCCATTTTGGGCATATGCACATCCATGAGAATCAAATCTGGACTCAGCCTTAAGCTTTTATCGACAGCTTCCTCGCCGTTGATAGCCTCATAAACCTTGGCGCCGGCTTTTTCTAAAATGCGGCATATGAGTAATCGGTTAAAGTTGTTGTCTTCAGTGATGAGAATGCGTGGTGAGCCACTGAATTGTAGATTCGACGCGTCTTGTTCCTGCGTTTGTTGTGCGTCAGGGGATAGTGCGTTTAGCAGCAACTGAGTTCGCACAGGCTTTCTTAGCTGGATCACTTTTCTTGGTAAATCCACGGCCATAGGTTGGCTGGACAGAATGATTACCGGATGAGTGGCATATTGTAGCATTTCACCCAGCTGCAAAATGGTTGATTCGCTTAGGTCGCCGGCGGGTAGTCCCCACAATATAGAGCTGTTAGGCAAGCTTTCTGCAAGCTTGGACATCTCTTCCAGCGATTTAGCGACATGGATTTTCTTAATAAACGTTTCTAGCAAGTACTTCAGTGCGGTACGTACTTCGCTGCAGTGGTCGTAGATAATTAAGTGTGGAACCTGCAGTGGAGTGACGATAGATTGCACCGGGCTGACCTTGAACGGTATCTCTAATGTTACGGTGGTGCCTTGGTTTTCTTCGCTGCTGAGTGCTATCGTTCCGCCCATTAATTCGGTGAGCTGCTTAGCAATCACCAAACCAAGTCCGGAGCCACCGTAGCGCCGGCTAATTGAAGTATCAGCTTGGTTAAATGCCTGGAACAGGTGCGATACCCGTTCTTCTGGGATGCCAGAGCCGGTATCTCGTACGATGATGCGCAGTTGTATTTGCTGTTCGCCTAGAGGGGTCGCGCTGACATACACGGCAATATGTCCCTCGGCGGTAAATTTTACGGCATTGCTGATCAGGTTGCTGAGTACCTGTTTAATACGTACTGAATCACCATGCAGGATGCGGGGTGTGTCAGGCTGGAGGATGGGAACCAGTTCCAGGCCTTTATCGTGTGCAAGTACGGTCTGCATTTCAAATACATCCAGAATACAGCTCTCGATGTTGAACGGCAGTTGCTCTAGCTCAATGGCATTCGATTCTAGCTTCGAATAATCGAGGATGTCATCAATGATCGACAGCAGCAGGGTGGATGTTAGGTTAATAATCCGGGTGTATTCTTTTTGTTCCATTTTCAATGGAGTTCGGTCGAGTAGCCGGGCAAAACCCAAGACTGAGGTAAGAGGAGTTCGTAGCTCATGACTCATTCTTGCCAGGAATTCGTCTTTGGCCGCGTTGGCATCGTCGGCCCTTTGCCGTGCGGTATCGAGGGCTTGATTTTGTTTCTCAAGATGCACAAGGGTAGAGCGCAAGCGCTGCGTGGCGCGATCGACCTGCCCCTCAAGATTCTGGGTAAAATCATACACCTGATGTCCAAGCTTATTAATGCCATGTGCCAGCTCTTTCAGTTCGCCGGTGCTTTTTAAGTTGGCTCTGGCTTCCAGGTTGCCACGTTGTAGTTCTTGAATAACGCGACTCAGATCCAGTATGGGGCGGGTTATTTGACGACCAAAGCGAGAAGCCAGCAGAAATGCCAGTAGGAAAATAATGCCGACCAGGACTGAACTACGAATGATGATTTCCTGCTGGCGAACCTGGCCCGGTTTATTTGAGAAGGCAACAATAACCCATCCAATAAATTCCGGACTACTGTATTCAGGCAGAAGCTCGGGGTTGTTGGTAATGTCAAATCCAGTAGTTGTAATAGGGTAGCGGAAATAGCTGAGGCTGCCTTCAATGAGCGGGAACTTGGCGGTTTCAAGTGGAATGTTGCCTGACGATGCTGCCCGTTGAACCAGTTTATAGTCTCTATCAAGGAATAGAATATCCGCAACTTCGTCCTGTTTCATGGCAGAAGTGATCAGACTGCGCAGTGCTGCTGCATTACCTGTCAACATGCCGAATTCGGCAGAAGAGGCAAGTAATTGGCTCATAATTAAGCCCTTCTCCTGGCGTTGAATATTGGCATCTTCAAGCCGGGAGGAGATCAAGTGTCCACCCAGGATGAGGGTGACCAGTAAGAGCGGCAGGAAGGTGATCAGTAACACGCGCTGGCGGATACCTAAACGCCAGCTCTTCATGGTTCCATTCCTTTTAACTGCTGTTGAATGATTTCAGGTGACTTAATGTTTATGCGCAATGAGCGGGCCGCGACCGGGTTGGTCACAACGTTGAAATAGCTCGGGTACTGTGCATCTGCCAGACGCTTTTGGCTTAGCCATTGTGAAAGTACTTCTGCGGTTTGTCGGCCAATATCATTCGGCTTAGAATAAACGGCAGCGATAGCGCCAGCTTTGACATACTTTTCTGAAAAACCGAATAAAGGTATTCCCTGCCGAAACGAGATATATAAAATCCACTTTGCGGTTGTGCGGTTAAACAGAGACTTATCCGGCAAGGTGAGTACTACATCACTGCCTGCAATCAATGGCTGAAGTTTCTGCATTGGATTGTCATTTTCACTGAGAATAGCCTGTTTGATCTTTATGCCTTGAGCCGCACCAAGCCGCTCAAGTTCTGGCAATTCTTGCTGTGAATAGGCGCCCAGTGCAGTTGCCAGGGTAGCGGTATCAGGTTTAATAATTCGTATCAGATTAAATTGTCGTTCCAGCGGTTGGTCCAGGAAAACAGCAGTAAAGTTCTTCAACTTCTGGCGTGGGTGTGGTGTGTGTTTTTCTAATAACCCCAAGTAAGTGCGTTTGGGTAAAAATGCCATGATCAGGGTTTGCTCAGGTGATAAGTGGGTAAATGCCTGATCTGAAGCTTGGGAGCCTATAGTCACCACTGTGGGATAGGTTTTAGCATTACCGTGTATTGGAGCAAGTTCATCCATGGTTATCAGGGTGAAAGGCTCCGCAATTTGGTGTGTGATCGCAGAGGCTACCTTTTGGTAGGTGATTTGTTCCCCGCTGGTGACGATGAGTACCTGGGCGAGTGCCGGCTGTATGATAAATAAAGAACACAGTACCAGCCAGCGAAGCCAGGTTGGCTTCGTGTTTCTTAGGGCTGGGTAATTCGAGTTCCTTGGCATCTTTACAGTCCGTGTGGTACGCCGGTCAGAAGCTTAACTTGAATTGAAGGTAGGTGCGTCGGTCAAACTCGTTGTAGCGATAAAATTCTGAATATTGTTTATCAAACAGATTTTGAATAATGACTGTCATCGAGAGTGTGCTGTTCCAGTCAGCGGCGAAGTCGTAGGATAACCGCAAGTCAGTCCGGTCATATTGGATGTCATCATCCCGGTCATCGGTGCCTTCCAGCCAGCGAGCGTGATTCAGGTAATAGTGGGCCAGGCTGATAGAACTCTGCACAGTTGGTTTGGTGCTTAATAGAATAGAGGCAAGGTGAAGTGGAGCGGTTTCATCCAGTGGTTGAACGCCTTTCAGGCCTCGGTTACGGTCGCCTTTGACGTTGTTATAGCTGTAGTTAAATAAGGCGGATGATGCATGGCTGGCTTTTGAGACGTATTTGAACTGGAACTCAAACCCCTGATTGGTCCAGTTATAGACGTTGTCCTGAATGATGTAACGGTTGTCCAGGTCAGTAGCCGTCACGAAGGTAGAGCCGATACCATCATCAATGTCTTCATAGAAGATACGCAGATCCAGTTGGCTGTTAATGTCTGGAAACAGTGAAAAGTAGCCAATTTCGGCAGAGCGGATTGTTTCTGGATCAATGTTAGGGTTGGCAGCAGTATAAATATCATCGTCAACCCCTAGGGGGAAATGTAGGGTGTAGCTGCTGTTGGCCGATAACAGGGAAGGCATACGGTAGGCCTGTGTTGCTGCCGCTCGTATCGTGCTGTTTTGATCAATCAGGTAGTTGGCAGCGAAACGGGGTGAAAATGCGGTGCCGGCTATGCTGCTGTGTTCAATCATGCCGCCCAGGTTGAATACCCAGTCAGGTAGGGTTTTGAGTTCAACATTACCAAATAATCGCCAGCGGGTTTCATCAATCCAGTGGTTATTGGGTTGTTGAATCAGAGCACCACTGCGTGCCCGGGCATAGCGACCAGCGATGCCTAATACAAGGCTTACCTCGTGACTCGGCTCTATGGTATGCAGGTATTCCAGCTCATGGGTTTCAGTGGTACCGACTTCGGAGTCTTTGAAAATACCCGTTGGGTTTAAGGCATTCAATTGTGCTCCAGTGTCAGGAGGCAGAGCCCCAAAATCAGCTTCCAGCAATGCCTGTAATTCGGCATCGCTGAAGCGCGGGGTTTCCATGTCCAGGTAATTGTGCTGGTAGTTGAGCTGGAAGGAGTGGATCGGGTTAACGATATGTTGCCACTGTACCGCCTGGTAATGCGCAACATGTTCCCGGGATACAAACTCGGCTTCAGCCGGATTAGCTTCATTGCCATTACCGCGGTACGCGTGGCCGCTATTAATGCCTAAGCTTACATTGAAGGTATCAACCAGCGTAGGGGTGAAAACTGCCTCAATATTGAGGCGGCGGGTCAATCCACTATCTTGGTAGCGGTGGATACCGTCATTTTGAGTAAAGCCGGCGCTGAGTGCTAAGCGCATGCCGTTAATGCTTGTTGCATGTCTGAGATTATAGGTCTCGGTTGATAATGCACCCTGCGTGGTAGATATTTCGGTGCCCTGGCTCTGTATAGGGGAACGGGTAATAATATTGATGGCGCCTAGAAACGCATTGGAGCCGTGAGTTGGTACGTTAGAGCCGCGAACGACTTCAATCTTTTCAATATCATTTACTGTAATGCCCAGCGCTTCCCAGACTACCGTTGAAAGCAGAGGTATATAAACAGAGCGGCCATTAAGCATGACTTCCATCTGTCTTGGGAAGTCATCACTGACGCCGTGGTAGCTGGCAGCAAATTTGTTGCTGTGGATATGGTAGACATTCATGCCGGGTACTAGACGTAACAGGTCAGGGATGTTGAGGGCGCCAGAAGTTTCAATCATCCGTCGGTCGATAATACTGATTGCAGCGGGGGTTTCAGTAAGCTTTTGTGACAGGTGTGTTGCTGAAATAACTTCAGGGATATCAATCAGCAGGTCTGCTTCGGTTAGCAGAGGTAGTGGTTCTTCGGCGGATGCATGCAGTGGCAGGGAGAGTATTGCCAGCAGCAAGTGGGCGCGGCGTGATAGTAGTACTGGCTTCATCTGTTTATCTCGCGGCACAGGTCAAGGGAGAAGGCCTTCCCTTAACTGCTTAGACGGTCAGGTTATTATCATACTTTCAAGCCAATATATATGATTATGGCAGCCATGACGATGGCTTCCAGAATGAAACCGTTGTTTTCTAAAACCCAATTCAGCATCGATAGTCCAGATATAAAACTGACCCGAGTCGTCTCGGGTCAGTGGTTAGTTTAGAAAGACCAGCGCAGATTCAGATTATAGAAGGGACTGTGATCACCGGTCTCTATATGGGGGTCGCCAGTGGGCTTGGCGTACTCCAGACCAATACTGTAATGCTTGGTATCGGTAATTTCTAATCCCAGTGCATAAGATGAAATTGAACTATCAATATTCGGATCGTTCAGTTCGGTATGCGCAGTATCCATGGCAATGTAGGGCTCGAGACGTTTCGCATAAGTGCCGTTAATCGGGAGCAAATAACGCAGTTCAAGCTCTGCAGCCATGCCTCGATCGCCCTGTGCCTGACCATCATCATAACCTCGGCCAAAGCGCTTGCCGCCATAGCGGATTCGTTCTGATGATGGCAATACATCATCTGAGTAAAACAGGCTGCCCTTTGCTGTGACGCGCCACTGCGGTGCAAGCGACTGGCGCCACATGCCTTCTATTTTATAGTAATTGAAATACAGGTCTTCTGATCCGGTACGGGAAGCGCCGCTTTGTGTAATCTGGTTTTGATTGTTGCCCAGGTCAAGGCCTTGTTTCATGCTGCCGGTAAGCTGCCAGAAACGAATCTTATTCAGGTCCTGCCAGCGCGAGACTAACTCCAGAGCGGAGTAGCGCAGGTTCTTTTCGATATAGATAGGTGCGAACCCCTCAGGCGTTAACTCATAGTTAGAGGTTTCGTCCAGGTAGTGAAGATTACCTCCCAGCCACCAGCTGGAAGTGCGGGTGAGGTTGATGGGGTAATTTACCCCGAGTTTGAATCGGTCGCGGTTTTTGGTTTCTTCGTTATTAACCGGGATATCGGTGATATAGAAGGTGTCGTCGTTGTTACTTTCAAAGTGGTTGGCAGAGACGCTCAGTTGCAGACCTTCGTCGCCAACCTCCTGCTGGTAGGCAATATTTAAATAACTTTTGACGCTATCACTGGGTGTTAGCGCGGATACGGTCAACCGGTCTGCGTTGGAGGTTAGCGAGTTCAGCGTCAGGCCCAGCTGTACTCGCAGGTCATCCTGATCGCCGTCTAAGTTGAAACTGCGGTTGGTTTTGCGTACTTCGGTAGCTTCGACCAAAATTTTGGTGGCGCCGGTGGTGGTGACAGGCCGTGGTACATTGACTTTAAATCGATATCCCGGAGTTTTTTGTATCAGGCTGACGTAACGTTCGTACCCCTTGCGGGTGAGGGGTTTGAGTTGTTGCAGTTTAGCAACCAGACGCTCGATACGAGCGCGGACATCTGGGTCTTCAACTTTGATTTCGCTCTGGGTGATGTGCCCTTCGATCAACATGATCACCAGCTTGCCATCGGCCAGTGTTTGGCGTGGCAGGTGAGCAAAGGATAATGGGTACCCCTTGGCAAGGTAATGTCGGGTGATATTCTGCAAGGCGGTTGCCAGTTCGGCTTTAGATGTCTTTTTGCCACGAATTGCTGCAACCATCGCTTGCAGTTCAGCGTCACTGAAGACACTGCCGCCCTGAAATGTAATTTGTTGCACATTAAATTGCGGCAGGCTCTTAACTTCCTCACTCGCGACAGGCGGTTGGGGTAGTTTAGCTTGCTCCGGTTCGAATTCCGGTACCGGCTCGGTTGGACCGTCGGGTTCAGCAATAAAAGGCGGTTCCGTCGCATTAGCGGGAACAATAAAACAGCAACCGCCAAGCAGTATGCCAGCGATAATATATGAGCGCTTAGAGGGGTTCATTGGGGTGCCTGATCCTTTGGCTTAACTTATATCCGATTGTGCTTATGTACTTGCCAGACTTTAACACATACCAACTGACGTTTTATAGTAGTCCGCCCACTAGTGGATCCAGCAAGCCATCATCAACTTGGTCAAGCAGGTCGGTCAGCGGATCAAGCAGAGAATCCAGCGGAGTGTCATCTAAGGTTAGCGTGTCCAGTGTGTCGGTAAGAGAGTCGACCAGCTGTGTATCAGAGCTGTTGCCGGTGAGCAGGTTGTCGACGGATTCAGTGATTTGGTTAAGACCGAGCAGGCTATCGTCATTTATAAGCAAGCTGTCTAATGAATCGGTAATGGGCTCCAGGAGAGGTTCATCTCCGCCCAGCAGACCATCAAGGTTGTCAGTGAGAGGCTCAAGGATTGGGGTTTCTGGCGCGAGCACGTTATCTAGATCGCTCGCCAATGGATCAGATAGTAAATTGTCTACAGTGCCGCCAATCGGTTGTAACAGGGAGTCCACAGAACCGAGCAGCTGATCAGTTTCTGTACCCAGCAATAAATCAACCGTGCCGGTTAGATCAGACATCACCCCGCCAGATGTGTCATCAAGTGTGCTTGTCAGGCTGGTGAGCAGTCCCTGATCCAAGTCTAACAGGTCGCTTTCCAGATCTAATAAGTCAGCAGAGAGTTCAGAAGGCGCTTGGTTTTCTCTCGTGTCGGGCTGTGGGTTAGGCCCAAATCCCACTGTTGTATGGTTATCACTGACAACAATATCTGCGTCGATGCTGTCGGCGTCAGAAGGCATTACACGGGTGGATTGGGATGCTGTGCAGCCAGCACCCAATAGCGCTGCGAACAACAGACAACTGGTGAGTAAGGGTTTGAGAACTGTATCCATGTGTTTATGCCAATGTGACATAACTGTTTTCTTAACAAGTAGTTATGTCTGGTTCGATTTTCCTATCGTCAGAATTACCTTAATTCCCAGGCGCGATTATAGCAAGTTTTGAATAAAAAATGCCCAGCGGGTTACTGCTTATGAGTGCACAGTGGCATGGCCGTTTTCATGGGGCTTATGCAGGTGGATCAATGTGGTCTAGCCTAGTGCTGTTGATACGATACCAACCGGCAATACTATAACGCTCACGGCAGGCCGGAAGTACCTCGTGGGGGAAGTGCTCACTGAGAAATAGCACTAGGGTACCAAATGCGGGCTGAACTTTGATCAGTTCTGAGTGGTTATCTTCTGCATAGATTATCAACTCGCCGCCCTGACCAGGTTCCCAGCCGCGGTTGAGGTATGTCACCACCGACAGCACTCGGTTGGATTGGCCGCGAAAGGCATCGAAGTGCTTTTTGTAAAAGTCACCCGGTTGGTAATAAGCAAAGTGGCTCTCAAACGAAAATAACCCCATAAACAGGCGCTGGTTTAAGAAACAGCGAAGTTGTTCCGTCCACTCCAGCCAGGTGTTCACTGCAGGCAGGTGCGGTTCAATCCATAAAATCCGATCCCGGCGGATAAAGGGGTTCTTGGTCTGCTCTGGACCACGCCCAACTGAGGCTGCCCGAAAATTGTATTCGTCTTGTATGGCCAGTGCTTGCATGAGCGCATCTGTGATAGTTTCAGGCAGCGAGGCAGGCAGTACAGCGTAACCTTGGCTTTCTAGCTTTTGGGCAATTTGTTCGAATAGCGCAGGGGTTTCCCCTTGGGGGATGTCAGGTGGAAGTAGGGAGTGCATGTGGGCGCAACCTGAGTGGGTGTAAGGCTGCTATTTACACTACATCTGAAGCACAGGATAGTTATTTCTCATTAAGACTGAAAATAAAAAAAGCCTGACCGAAGATTCGATCAGGCAAGGTCTGCCCAAGAGTGAGTCTACTCTTTGGTGACGGGAGACTGAACGTCGTAGCCCTCTTCACTCAGCAGGTAGCCTGCCGTGCCGCCAACGGCCGCTCCGACAAGCAGACCACAGCCCTGCATGCTAAGGCTGAGTGCAAGTACAGTACATATCAAAATATGTTTCATTATGATTACCTCCTCATTACAGAGCACAAAGGGCCCTGTTATTACTGGTATGAGTGGTTATTCGTCCATGGGTATTGTTAGCTGGTGCCGCCGGCTGCAGTTGGCTCTGTTGGTAAGGAGTCTATCGCAGTGAATTCGCTTAGCGGCAGGTCGTCGGGGAGGGAAATATAGCCCTCGCCATGAAACTCAGCGGACTGTTTGATGATTTTAGCTGAGCTGTTTAATTTGACGGCACTGTTGGCAATGGTAAGCGCTTCTAATGGCACAGCAACGATTTTTGCGCCAAAACCCAGGACCCCACCTGAGGAGATGACCGCTTTATATTCTGCGGCGCTCATGTTGCGCACAATATCAGTGACTATGCCGACGGTATCGCCGTCGTTGTCTACTACCACCATGGACGACAGTTGGGCGGGAGTCAGCTGATAAATAGGATTGGTTTCTGCTGGCTGCTTGTTGGCAGCGGATTTATCTGACCAACTGCTGTCAGGTCTCAGCTCGCCGGCTTGGGTTCTCAGTTGGTTGGCGGGCGTGTTGGTTTCCACCTGGACCGAGGGGGCTTCCAGTTGAATTTTTACTGGAGAGGTTTCTGCAGTCAGTTCAGCTTTTGTATCAGCGAATGCCTGGGGTGCGGCCAGTGCGGCCAGTGCGGCCAGTGTGCATGTCAGCAGCGTGGTTTTAAACTTCATTGTAGAACGCATGATTACCTCCTTAAGGGTATTAACCACATAAGTTGCCAATGGTGTTGGGGCAACTCTGCGAATGAACTTAATAAAGGCTTAGCGAAGAGTGTGCCAAACGGAGGGTTGATAGAGAAAGTCAGTACCGAAGATCTTATTTTTTTACGTAATTGCATGAAAAATAATAAGAATTTAATTTTCATTCAGTGTAAGCGAAACGTAGCTTGGTTAGTTCGTGTCAGGGGTGGTGAGGTGAACTTGATTTGCAGAATGGTCTTAAGTTATTGATATTTAAATAATTATTATATGTCTCCAAAAAGAGACATTGTTTTTCATATATAAAACAGTACCTTAGGTTTCCAAGTGGGGTGACTGTCGCTGATCAGATACGCTTTGAATCTTTGCCGGATGCAGGGGTCAGAGCTTATACTTGGATAGATATCTACTCGTGTTCTGTAGGATATAGATGTTGTTTTATCGCCTGAAACAAAACCTGCTGTTATTACTGATTGTCGCTGTGACCTTTCAGGCGTCCTCTGTGGTTCAGGCTATCACGGCCGATGCTGCAGAAGCCCATACCGGGCGAATGGTCAACTGTCATGCCGAGATGAATCAATCGGTTCAATTGTCTCAGGCAGGTGAGAACATTTTAGACTGCTGCGACCATGCATCCTTGTCAGCTGAGCCAGCTAAATCAATGTCATCCTGCTCTCCCGGACATTGTGCAATGCTGCTTTGCGCAGGCGCCAGTTGCGGGCTGCCTTCTCTGACTCTTGCTGCTGATATAGGTCCACAAATCAATCATATAATCTTGCCTGCTGTGGCTTGGCGCTCCCGGGCGATCTCTCCGCTGTTACGCCCTCCCATTCTATACGCCTGATGCATTCCCGTTGCGTTGAACTGATCGGCGCAGCACTCTTATTATTGCAAAGCGATTACTCGATGGTCGCTGAATTATTGGGTGTTAGTTATGAAAAAACGTGGATTACGTCGTTTTAGTGCGGCTGTATTTGGCCTGTGTCTGAGTCTGTTATATGGGGTGGTTGCCACCGCAGCGGATAATGCTGAGCTGAAGGTATATAAAAGCCCCACCTGTGGCTGCTGTACTAAATGGATTGAACACTTGGAGCAACAAGGGTTGCAGGCCACCGGTTTACACCCGACGAGTATGCCAGCTGTGAAACAACATTTTGGCATCGCCCCGGCCTACCGTTCCTGTCATACCGGGGTTTCTACCGAGGGTTATGTGTTTGAAGGCCATGTGCCGGCCAAATTTATTCGTCAGTTCCTGGCATCGCCGCCTGAGGGTGCTATCGGTTTGTCGGTACCGGGCATGCCTGTCGGTAGTCCGGGTATGGAGGTCGATCAGCGGTTTGATGCCTATCAGGTCCTGCTGTTAATGCAGGACGGTAAGGTTGAAATTTATCAGGCGGTGAACTCGTCGGCAGAGCAGTATTAAGTTGGGAGATTGATTATGAAGCCTACTCTATTTACTGGTCGTCACGGGCTCACCCGTCGTCAGTTTGTCACCGGCTTGGCTGTGGGTGGTGTGTGTTCGGCATGGACAGCGCCAGGGGCAAAACTGTGGGCAATGCCGTCGGCATCAGCGGTACCTGAACTGACCGGCAAAGACCTTAAGTTAACGCTCGGTCAGCAAGCGGTGAATTTTACCGGCACTGAGCGAATTGCGACCACAGTCAACGGTTCATTACCGGCGCCCACGCTGCGCTTGCGGGAGGGTGATGAAGTTACCATTAGGGTAACCAATACATTGGGGGTCGATAGTTCAATTCACTGGCATGGGATTATTCTGCCGTCCGAAATGGATGGGGTGCCGGGTTTTTCGTTCGATGGCATTCAGCCGGGGGAGACGTTTCAATATCGTTTCAAGCTCAACCAGTCAGGCACCTATTGGTATCACAGCCATTCCGGGTTTCAGGAGCAAACCGGCTTGTATGGTGCTTTGATTGTTGAGCCTAAAGCGCCTGCCCCGTTTGCGTATGATCGTGATCACGTGGTGATGCTGTCAGACTGGACAGATGAAGACCCTATGGCTGTTTACCATAAGCTGAAAAAGCTCAGCCATTATTACAACTTTAATGAGCGCACGTTTCAGGATACCTGGCGCGACATTCAGCAAAAAGGTGTTAAAGCCACGTTACGCGAGCGTGAGATGTGGAATGAGATGCGTATGAGCCAGACCGATATCGCCGATGTCACCGGGTATACCTATACCTATCTGATGAATGGCGTTACTCCGGCAGACGGTTGGCAAGGGCTGTTTCGGCGTGGCGAAAAAGTTTTACTGAGGTTTATTAATAGCTCTGCGATGACCTTTTTTGATGTGCGCATTCCCGGTCTGAAAATGACGGTGGTGGCAGCAGATGGTCAATATGTCGAGCCGGTCACGGTAGATGAGTTTCGTATCGGTGTAGCAGAAACCTATGATGTGTTGGTTGAACCCTGTGCTGATCAGGCCTACACCTTATTTGCGCAATCGATCGATCGCTCCGGCTATGCCCGTGGCACACTCACCCCGGACCTTGGTTTGACCGCACAGGTGCCTGAGCTCGATCCGGTACCGTTGTTGGGACATGGGGAAATGGGTATGGGTGGCATGCATGCAATGCATGGTATGGATCACGCAGGGCATCAGATGACCGATAAAACGCCCATAGATCATTCCGCTCATGTCATGCCTGATGATCAGCCGATGGAGCATGCAGGGCATGCAGGGCATGCAGGGCATGCCGGGATGAGCCATGCAGGTCATGGCAGCAAGGCATCTACACTTGCCAGTGATAATCCAGGGCCTGTGATCCATGCGGCAGCGGAATATGGCCCTCATGTTGATATGCGTGCGGAAGCGCCGCAATACCGATTGAATGATCCGGGCATTGGCTTGCGTGATAATGGTCGGCGGGTGCTGACTTACGCAGATCTGAAAAATCTCGGAACGACCCCCGATCCGCGACCTCCGGAGCGCGAGATTGATCTGCACCTCACTGGCAACATGAGCCGGTATATGTGGTCGATTAATGGCGTGCCGTTTGCTGACGCTGATCCGTTGCATCTCACCTTTGGTGAGCGGGTTCGTTTCAACTTGGTTAATGACACCATGATGAATCACCCAATGCACTTGCATGGGATGTGGAGTGATCTGGAAACCGGGGATGAATCGCGCCTGCCGCGCAAACATACAGTGATTGTGCAGCCGGGCTCACGCATCAGTTATCGGGTGACCGCAGATGCTCGTGGCCGCTGGGCTTTCCACTGCCATCTGATCTACCACATGATGGGTATGTTTCGTGAAGTCCGGGTGAGTTAAGGAGCGCATAATGAACATAACTAAGTATGTAGTATCGATGTTTATGTTACTGCCAGCTGTTGATGCCTATGCCATGGGCGATGCGGACCCACTAGTGGGCATGGTCAAGTTTGATCAATTAGAGTTTAGAGATGCCAGTGAAGGCAAACCTTTGGTGTGGGAGGCTGAAGCATGGCTGGGTTATGACTTGAATAAAGTAAAGTTAAAAACCCGGGGTGAGCGTTTGGATGGTGTCACTGAGTCAGCCGAACTGCAGCTGCTCTACAGTCGGGCGATCGATCCTAACTGGGACCTGCAGTTGGGTGTCAGGCATGATTTCCTGCCAAAGCCAGACCGTACCTGGGGTGTCGTTGGCGTCGAGGGTTTAGCACCATGGTATCTGGAAACGGATGCGGCACTCTTTATCGGTGAGTCTGGTCAGACAGGTATACGGCTTAAGACAGAGTATGAGCTCATGCTGACTCAGAGGCTGGTATTGGTGCCGGAGTTGCAGTTGACCGCTTACGGCAAAAATGATCTGCAATATGGGATTGGCTCCGGATTGTCGGATCTGGAATTGGGTATACGCCTAAGCTACGAGTTTAAGCGTGAATTTGCGCCTTATATCGGGCTGAATTGGGAACGCTTGCTGGGCAAAACAGCCGATTTGGCGCGGGATGAAGGACACGAAACTAATGACCTGCAGTGGGTTGTCGGTGTCAGGTTCTGGTTCTGATGACATAACCTTATGTTGCAATAACAGGCGTGCATACATTTTTATGAGTGGATGCTGCGCCTGATGAGTATTGAGGGTCACCATGGTTAAAGATGCAGCGACTCCGCCTTGTTGCCAGCAAGAAGGCTCAGCAATGTCAGATGGGCAGTCTGATACAACGATGCAACGGGAGTTCCTGATAGAGGGCGCCGGTTGTGCCAGTTGTGTCAGTAAAATCGAACAGGCACTGCAGGCAGTGTCAGGTGTTGAGACTGCCAGTATGGACTTTCCGTCCCGGCGAGTCAGAGTGGTGGGTCAGGTGGCAAATCAGGCCTTGATGGATGCAGTTGCTACTGCGGGTTATCAGGCTCGGCCGGTAGTACAGGGCGATGGCTGCACTGGCGCAAAAAATGCGCAGGATACTGGAGCAGCATCTAAAGCTCAGAACCCGCCGAAAGCCATGTCGCAAAAGGCAGCGGTGACCAATGTCGAGTTGCTTATTGATGGCGCCAGCTGTGCCAGCTGTGTGGCTAAGATTGAGAAGTCACTTAACGCAGTACCGGGTGTGCGGAGAGCCAGCATGAATTTGGCTGAGCACAGTGCATCCATAGAGGGCGATGCGTCTCTGGATGCGTTAGTTCTGGCAGTGGAGTCTGCCGGTTATCAGGCACGTGCCAGAGGTGACCTGGCCGATACTGAGCTGATGGCCGAAAAAGCGCAGGCTGATCAGGCGAACTATCAAAAACTCATACGGGATATGGCGATTGCCCTCTCGTTGGGTGTGCCGCTGATGATTTATGGTCTTTTCATCGGAGAAATGACCGTCTCTACCCCGGCACAGCGCTTGTCCTGGCTGTGTGTCGGCGGCCTGACATTGGCAGTAATGCTGTTGTCTGGTCGGCATTTCTATCTCAGTGCCTGGAAGTCCATGCTCAATCGAAATGCCAACATGGACACGCTTATCGCACTTGGTACTGGTACCGCCTGGTTGTATTCCATGGTCGTAGTGATATTTCCTGATTGGCTGCCGGAGCTGACCAGGCATGTGTATTTTGAAGCGACTGCCATGATCATTGGTTTAGTTAACCTTGGGTTGGCGCTGGAGGTACGTGCTCGGGGGAGAACGTCTGTGGCGATCAAGCGGTTAATCGGTCTGCAGGTGAAAACGGCACGGATACTGTGCGAGGGTGTGGAAATTGATGTGCCGATTGAGTCCGTGGCACTTGGCGATCAGGTCAGAGTGAGGCCGGGTGAAAAAATCCCGGTGGATGGGCAGGTTGCAGAAGGGGAATCGACAGTTGATGAGTCCATGTTGACGGGTGAGCCTATGCCAGTCAGTAAACGTGGGGGCGATGATGTTGTTGGTGGCACGCTGAATAAGTCCGGTACTTTGTTATATGTTGCCACCCGTGTCGGCAAAGATATGGCGCTTGCGCGAATCATCGATATGGTCAAGCGTGCCCAGAACTCTAAACCGCCGATCGGCCGGCTGGCTGATGTGATTGCCGGTTATTTTGTACCCGCTATTATGATTATCGCTGTGGTTACCGCCCTGGTGTGGTTGAACTTTGGGCCGCAACCTTCGCTGGCGTTGGCGATGGTTTCTGCCACTACCGTACTGATTATTGCCTGCCCCTGTGCATTGGGATTGGCAACACCGATGTCTGTGATGGTGGGTATTGGTAAGGCAGCGGAAGCAGGGGTGTTAATTCGTAATGGCGAAGCCCTGCAAACTTCCGCCCGCCTGACGACGATGGTTTTGGATAAAACGGGTACTATCACCCAAGGCGAACCAAAACTGACCAAAATTGAGATCATCGGCAGTCTGGCAGAAGAGGATATATTGCAGTTATCTGCCAGTCTGGAGCAGGGATCAGAGCACCCACTGGCGGATGCCATTATACAGGCAGCGAAACAGCGACAACTGACATTATATGGGGTGGATGAATTTAAAGCGTTGGCCGGACATGGCGTATGCGGCAGCATAAATGGCAGGTTGGTTGCGCTGGGTAATGCGGCCATGGTGCGTCAGTATAAGGTTGATCTGGAATCTGCGACTGATATTACAGCATCAATGTCCGCTGAGGCGGTCACGCCACTGTATCTGGTTGTGGATGGCGCATTGGTGGCGGTGCTTGGTGTGTCTGATCCGGTGAAACCAGACTCAGCGGCGGCGGTTGCACGCCTGCAGCGCAATGGCATTAAGGTCGTGATGCTCACTGGAGATACCTATGCCACCGCGCGTTCGGTAGCTGCTGCGGTGGGTATTGATAAGGTGGTGGCGGAAGTGTTGCCGGAGCATAAGGCGGCAAAAGTTCGGGCGTTGCAACAGGATGGAGAGGTTGTTGGTATGGTCGGAGATGGGATAAATGATGCTCCGGCGCTGGCGCAGGCCGATGTGGGGTTTGCCTTGGGCACCGGAACCGATGTGGCGATGGAAAGTGCTGATGTCACGTTGATACGGGGATCGCTACTGGCGCTGGCCGATGCCATTACTATCAGCCAGGCAACTCTACGTAATATTCGGCAGAACCTTTGGGGTGCTTTTATTTATAACAGTGCCGGTATTCCGGTGGCCGCAGGGCTGTTGTACCCGCTGTTTGGTGTGTTGTTGAGTCCGGTGATTGCGGGTGCAGCCATGGCGCTCTCTTCCGTGACTGTCGTGAGTAATGCGAATCGATTACGGCTGCTTAAAATCAGGCCTGATGCACAGGAGCGGACTGATGCTGCTGGTTAACCTGCTTGGTCTGTTGTTGATTGGCTTGATCATCTGGTGGTTCTGGTTACATTAAGTTGCGGTTATGGGCTGGGTGGCCAGTTTGCTGGGGCATGTAAATTCTCCGCCAGATGGTCCACTAACATCCTTACCTTTGTGGAAAGGTGTCGATTCTGGGGATATACCGCCCAGATGCCTTCTCCGGTTTGCTGGTGCTGATCCAGTACCGCAACCAGTGTGCCCTCAATCAGGTGTGGCACAACGTAGTAATCAGGCAGTTGCACTAGGCCAAGGCCTTTCAGGGCAGCGTCCGTCAGCGCTTCACCACTATTGCAGCGCATATTGCCCCGCACCTTGATGTGCCGTTCGTGCCCCCGTTCCTGAAAGCGCCAGTAGTCCAGCGTACCCAACAGGCAATTATGCTGGTTTAACTCAGACAGGTGGGAGGGTTTGCGATGGTTGGCAAAATAACTGGGTGAAGCGCAGACATAGAGTGTTCGGGGTGCCAGTCGTTTCGCCATTAAACTGGAATCTTCCAACTTGCCAAGACGAATTGCCAGATCAAAGCCGCCCTCAACCAGGTCCAGTTGCTTGTTGGTGAGAAATAACTGCACTTCCAGTTCCGGGTACTGCATTAAAAAATCATGCAGTAATGGCGCAATCCGCGCCTGGCCAAAGGTGGTGGGCGCGGTGATTTTTAGCTTGCCCCGCGGTGTGGTTTGCAACTCCTGCAGCGAGCGTTCAGCAGACTCAAGACCGTCCAGTACCTGGCGGCAGTGTTGGTAGTAGAATTGTCCGGCCTCTGTGATGCTGACTTTACGGGTGGTGCGATACAACAGTTTGCTGGAGAGTCGGTTTTCCAGTGCGCTGACCTGTCGGCTAACCTGCGCGGTAGAGATATTCAGTTGTTTGGCGGCTGCAGTAAAGCTACCTGTCTCAGCTACCGCGACAAATTCACAAACGCCTTCCCAATTCATGATTATTACCACACAGTAAATATTATTTAATAAAATGGTAGATTATTCTGATTGAGTAACAAAATACAATAGTACTTTGAACTACCAAAACTGAGAGAGTTGTAATGATTAAAGCAAAAGCAGCGATTGCTTGGGGGCCGGGTCAGCCTCTGTCTGTTGAAGAAGTTGATGTGATGCCGCCTCAGGCGGGTGAAGTACTGGTAAAAATCATTGCCTCCGGTGTTTGTCATACCGATGCTTTTACCCTGTCAGGTGACGACCCTGAAGGTATTTTTCCAGCCATCCTGGGGCACGAAGGTGCGGGTATCGTTGAAGCGGTAGGTGAAGGTGTTACCAGTGTCGCAGTGGGGGATCATGTTATTCCGTTGTACACCCCAGAATGTGGTGAATGTAAATTCTGCCTGTCTGGTAAAACTAATCTGTGCCAGAAAATCCGTGCGACTCAGGGCCAGGGTTTGATGCCGGATGGAACCACCCGTTTCTATAAAGATGGTAAGCCAATTCACCACTACATGGGTTGCTCTACTTTCTCTGAATACACAGTTTTGCCAGAGATCTCGCTGGCTAAAGTTAACCCGGAAGCGTCTCTGGAAGAGATCTGCCTACTGGGTTGTGGCGTCACGACCGGCATTGGCGCGGTAATGAATACTGCCAAAGTTGAGGCGGGCGATACAGTGGCTATTTTTGGTCTGGGTGGTATCGGCTTGTCAGCGATTATTGGCGCGACCATGGCGAAGGCCGGACGTATCATTGCGATCGACATCAACCCTAGCAAATTTGAGCTGGCGAAAAAGCTGGGCGCTACTGATTGTATCAATCCACAGGATTATGACGGCCCTATCCAGGATGTGATCGTTGAACTGACCGACGGCGGCGTAGATTATTCATTTGAGTGTATTGGTAATGTGAACATCATGCGCTCTGCTCTGGAATGTTGCCATAAGGGGTGGGGTGAATCTGTCATTATTGGTGTTGCCGGTGCGGGTCAGGAAATCTCTACTCGTCCGTTCCAGTTGGTGACCGGTCGCGTATGGCGAGGTTCTGCTTTCGGCGGTGTTAAAGGCCGTTCTGAGCTGCCGGAATACGTTGAGCGTTATATGCAAGGCGAGTTCAAACTTGATGACTTCATTACGCATACCATGAAGCTTGAAGAGATCAACGAGGCTTTTGACTTGATGCATGAAGGCAAAAGTATTCGTAGCGTCATTCACTTCGATCATTGATAACCATTGATCGTCAGGAGGTGATATGACTTTGGAGTTGAAAAGCAGCAATCGCAGTTTTTCCGGCTGGCAGAAGCAGTACCTGCATGATTCAGAGGTACTGCAATGCCAGATGCAGTTTGCGATCTACCTGCCGCCTCAAGCTGAGACGGCGCCGGTACCGGTGCTTTACTGGTTATCTGGTTTGACCTGCACGGATGAGAATTTTGTCCAGAAAGCGGGAGCGCAACGGGTGGCCAGCGAGTTGGGTGTTGCTATCGTGTGTCCGGATACTAGCCCGCGCGGCGAAGGTGTGCCTGATGATCCGGAAGGACAGTATGATCTGGGTCTGGGTGCAGGCTTTTATGTCAATTCGACTCAGGCTCCCTGGCAACAGCATTATCAGATGTATGATTATGTGGTGTCTGAATTACCGCGCTTGATTGAAGCTAACTTCCCGGTATCGTCACAGCGCGCCATTGCCGGTCATTCCATGGGTGGTCATGGTGCATTGGTGGCGGCATTGCGTAACCCGGGTATGTATACCTCGGTGTCTGCATTTAGCCCTATCTGCAACCCAACGGATTGCCCTTGGGGGCAGAAAGCACTAACGGCGTATCTCGGTACGGATCAAACCGCCTGGGTCGAATATGATGCCGCCAGATTATTGTCTGCTGTTTCGCATCAGCTGCCAATGCTGGTTGATCAGGGTGAAGCGGATAATTTTCTGGCTGAGCAGTTGCGACCTGAAGCCTTACGGCACGCGGCTGCAAAGCAGGGGTATCCACTGACTTATCGATTGCAGCCTGGCTACGACCACAGCTATTTCTTCATCGCTAGTTTTATTGAGGATCATTTGCGCTTTCACGCTCAATATCTTTGATGCCTTAGGGGCAGGTTCGCTGCCCCTTTTTTTGCCTAATTATTGACCTGCGTCTTATAAATGTATAAAACTTTATATCAGTCAGATCTTATTTAGGTTCCTCATGCAGCGTTCAAAATCAGGCTACGGCCAGCCACCGGAAGGCGACTCTCTCGACTGTCCTGTCGATGGGGGATCCCCACGTACATCTGAAACAATTCGAAATCGAGACGTAACAGATACCCAGAATAAACAATCTGTGGGTTTGTATTGTCGGATTTCAGGTTTGGCACTTAGTGCGGATGTGCCGCACTTTCGTTGTCAGCGTTGTCGTGAAACTTATTTGTTGAAGTACCGTTTTGAAGAACAGCCCATGTGTCAGGACTGTGCTCAGCGTAGTGGCCTTACCCGGTTGTTGCTCCATGAGCGAGAGGGCCGTGAAAAATATATTGATGAATCCCTGCAGCAGCGACTCTATATCTTAAAAGAAGACCTGTTGTCTGAGATGCGCAAAGAAATCCGGATGCAGCTGGAAAATGTCATGGTGCATCAGGAAAATGAAAAACGCGCTATGGAAGATGCCATTGAGCAAGCAGTGCGTAAGCGTATGCATGGCATGACGCCGCAAACTGAAAAAACTCCTTCGCCAGCAGGATCGCCGAGTGTCGAAAGTCAGCATAAACAAGATCAGGATCATCTGAGAGAAACGTTCAACGCGCAGTTGGAACAGCTCTCAGCCGATTTGCAGCGTAAAATTGATGCGGTTTTTGTGGCTGTTTCACAAGCACCTGAAATGACTTCTGTGCAAGATATGCAGCTGGCACAGCTGGATGCCACGCCAAGCGAAAAAGTCACTCTGCCGCTGAGGGAAAAAGACTTCGTCACTATTCCTCCCGGTACCTTTATGATGGGCGAGGCAGAGAAAGAGCAGCGTGTTGCGATATCAGGTTTCCAGTTACAGATAACGCCGGTGACGTTCGCGCAGTTTGATGATTTCTGTGATCAAACTGGTCGAACCCGTCCCAGCGATAGTGGTTGGGGGCGTGGCCAACGGCCGGTGATGCATGTCAGCTACTGGGATGCCGTCGATTTTTGTGAATGGTTGAGTGAACACAGCGAGTACACGTATCGCCTGCCAACTGAGGCTGAATGGGAGTATGCCTGCCGTGCTGGTACTTCAACCCGCTTCTGGTATGGCAGTCAGCCCGACTTGAACAAAATGCATTGCTCGCAGGAAAATATCGGTGATGCCGCGCGAACCCTGCCGGTGGGACACTTTCCGCCAAATCCATGGGGGCTATACGATACTCATGGCAATGTTTGGGAATGGTGTGCTTCGATCTATAACAGTCAGTACAACGGTGCAGAAGAGCTTGATGCCAGTCTTGACCGTAATGATGATCGGGATCGCGTATTGCGTGGTGGCGCCTGGTTGTACACGCAGGCGTTATGTCGCTCAGCCTGTCGTTATACTCGTTGGCCAGATGGCCACAATAATAACATCGGCTTCCGCGCGGCTCGCACCTTGGATTAATCTCAGATTACTGAAAATTTCTACGCCCAGTGCTCAGCCGAACACCGGGCTATGCCAAATCCCTACGCCGGCAAATACCACTGCTGCCGCAACTCGCACTGCATTCATCGGGATGCGTTGCATCAGGTAATCCCCCGCATAAACGACAGGTACATTGGCAATTAGCATGCCCAGTGTGGTGCCCATGGTTACCCAAAATATTGATTCGAATTGCGCGCCCAACAAGACAGTGGCGACCTGCGTTTTGTCGCCAATCTCCGCAAGAAAAAACAAGATTGTTGCGACGACGAATGGACCATAGCTATCGAAGCGGCTATCGGTTTCATCCTCTTTATCAGGAATCAGCAACCAGGCAGCCAGCAGAATAAAACTACCGCCGATAACCCATCGTCCCAAATCACTTTGCAGGAACTGTCCTAACCAGTTACCCAGCCAGGCAGAGACGGCATGGTTCAACAGCGTAGCCAGTAAAATCCCCGCAATGATGGCGGTTTTATTACGAAAGCGTGCGGCCAGTAATAAAGACAAAAGTTGGGTTTTATCGCCAATTTCTGCCAGTGCAACTGTCATTGTTGAAGTGAAGAAAGCATCCATGAATTGTCTCTGGGGGAATGAAGCTGGAAGCTGGCTATTATAACCGTACCAAGAACGCTTCTACAGCGGTTATCGGTATTTGCAAACAGGATCTATCTGTTTTGAGACAAGGCTTTTTATGTTGTGCTGAAGGCGCAGTGTGTCACAGCAATCATGCGAAATGAATAATTACAGTATCTACATCATGGCTTATGTACTTAGTGTGGAACATAAGTGACAGGTGGTGGATCTTGCCTGAGAGGATGGCGGCTTAAAGCGACTAAACGTTACTGAGAGTGTTCATGTTTCTCTTGTGCCAGCATGCCAGACATCGTGACAATGGTCCGTGCCATCTCGCGGGAAAGGTTTAGCAGGAGAATGCCGAAATCGAGGGGGTGTTCGCAATGTAGCTCGTAAAACAGGTCATTGGTTACCTTTACGACCAGGCTCTCTTTGTTGGCAACCGCCGTACCCTGTCGGGGCAATAAAGCGACCATACTGACAAAGCCAATCTCAGCGCCGAACAGGTAGTCACGCAGATATTCTTTGTGGCTGTTTAGGCTTCGGTAATAAGCAATTGAGCCATTGAGGACAACATAAAAAGAATCGCCTTTCTCGCCTGCTTTAAAGAGCACATCGCCTTGATTGAGTTCTAGCAATTGCCCTTGTCGCAGCACAGCCTCGAGTGCCAGATTAGACAGAGCGCCTAAGGTTGATGCGTTCTTGAAATACTCAATACCTAGTTGATCAATTACCTGGCCTGCGTCCACCTGTTGCATGGCAAATACCCTTTGTCTGGGATCAAGTCAGCAGCTGCATCGCTTTCTATTTAGTATGGTACAGAGCGCGATCTGAAGCTAGCGTTGCGAGCTGATTCGGGGGTGTTTTGTCTTTAAAATCATTGGACTGTGTTGGCTCTTGTCGTCAAAGGAAGCTATATACAGTGCTGTGATACCAGCTACAGAGAGACCCCTGTTGCGTTAGAGTCACCTCTCCTTATCTACTTGCTGGTGGCTCGGTAGTATCGGTATGGGATATGAATCTGTGGTGAACGTGACCTTTCAGGTCAGCGTTTTTCATGGGGGGCTCGTGTTTATTTGATATGGGTCAGGTTAGTCTTGGTTAGTCGGATATTAGGAATGCAACGCATGGTTTTGAGATTAAAGTGGCGGTAAATCCAAGTTATCAAAGAGCTGAAAAGTGACCCAACTGCATCCACATAAGCCAACCAAAATGCTTCATCTAATGACATGATTTATCTTCAATGCTACTTTTACTTTAGCCTTGTTAATAATATGACTATCAAAGTAAACAGCTAATTACAGAGGGGTCATTTCGGTCGTGAGTAATTTAATTCACATCATTTACGTTAGTCAGTCTGACATGGCATGGGATGATTCAAAAATAAAGGAAATTTTGAGCGCGGCAAGGCAGTCGAATTCACAATTGGATATAACAGGCATGCTGCTTTTTGATGGTGGAAGTTTTTTTCAGGTATTAGAAGGCGACAAAGTTGCCGTGCGTAAATTGTATGAGAAGATCAAAAGAGACAAACGACATCAAAAACTAGTTAAAGTCATCGAAGAACCTATCGAAAGTCGATCTTTTAGTGACTGGACTATGGGTTATTCTGCGCTTAGTAAGGAAGAAATTGCAAGAGCCGAGGGGATGAATGATTTCTTCAAAGGTGATAATTGCCTCGTAGATCTAGATGAAGGGCGTGCGCAAAAACTTCTAGAAGCATTTAAGCAAGGTAGGTGGCGTATCAAATGAATCAAGTTAAAAATTTCCGAAAAATGCAATGTTCTGCTTGCCTTAATGGAGAAGGTTTCGATTATCCCTTCACTATGGCCTTTCAACCGATCGTTGATGTTAAAAGTAGGACTGTTTTCGCTCAAGAAGCTTTAGTTAGGGGTCTTGGCGACTTGCCTGCACGCGTTGTTTTCGAGCATGTTAATGACGAAAATCGTTATGCTTTTGATCAGGCATGCAGAGTTAAAGCAGTCAAGCTCGCTTCGCAGTTGAATATTTCTTCACTTGTTAGTATTAACTTCATGCCAAACGCTGTTTATAAGCCTGAGTTGTGTATTCGTACTACTCTTGAGGCAGCTGAACAATATAACTTTCCTGCTGATCAAATCATGTTTGAAGTTACGGAAGGCGAAAAGGTACTCGACATCGATCACTTACAGAATATTTTTGTCGATTATAATGAACGTGGTTTTATTACGGCGCTTGATGATTTCGGTGCAGGTTATTCCGGATTAAATCTTCTTGCTGGATTAGATGTCAAGGTTTTGAAGCTTGATATGGAATTGATCAGTAACATCGATACGGACAAGCGCAAGCAAGCGATAGTTAAAGGCATAGTGACTACATGTGGTGAATTGGGCGTAAAAATTATTGCTGAGGGAGTAGAAAAAAAGAATGAACTGCTAACAGTAATTGATATTGGTATCAATTTGGTTCAAGGATACTATCTCGCAAGGCCATCTTACGAATCACTAGCGAAAATTGATTGGGAGGCAGCTCTCGATTGAACTTTTAAGCTGCATTAGCTTGATCTAATTTTCTGGGGCTATTGCCGCGATGTTCCGATATATATCGACACGCTTTTCCGGGGCATAGCATACGTCTTTAATAGGTAGACAGGGGATATGCCCGTCCTATCAAACCCAGACAGTTGTATTTTATTCGAATCTGCCGACAACTCTGCTTACTTGCATAGTGCTGTATTTAAACCTCTCGTATGTTCTCATGCCATTGTCATTGAGAGTTAAAGCGATTTGCACATGGACTTACCAGCCGTTCTCATTGGAGCAATAATAGCCCAAAGCCTTGCAGCTTGTGTCTGTGCCTTTTCAGCCTTCGTTTTATTCCTTTTCGCTGTTTTATCTTGCGGGCCGTCCTTAACGCGCTCTCTCGCATTACCGGCATGGAAGCGATTAATAGAGAAGCCTAAAGCGATCTTGTACCACTTGGCGATATGATCGCCGTGCCCTTCACGCTGAACCTGATTAACGATGTCATTAATAAAGCCCGGACTGGCTGTGAAAACTTCACCACGTGTCTATGACAGAGAAGACATCAGAAGCTGAAACTCGCTACAGGTCCCCCGTACAGTTCTTCTACCAAATTGAAGTCGCTGTCAGTGGAAGTAGAGGTCGCCCTCATATTCATGGGCAGATGCTGCTGACACACAGAGAAGCTACGCTGTCAGGCATCAAAAGCCCTGCAAGACAGCACGGCATAGGATCAACGACTATACAGAAAAGTCTGACTTCAAGAAGAAGGCACTCAAGTTCGACCTACCGCGCTGTGATGCCGGATGGACTCAGTACACTACAACGCACTTGAATATCACTAAGCAGTTCATGGATAGCAAACCGCTCACCTGTACAGGCGATTGCTCAAGTGAAGCAGAGCACTCTGGGAGCAGCTAATAGAGAGGATAAAGCAGGGTGATCAGTATGATGTGTTACCTGAACCCAATAGGAAAAAATTAAACTTCGACGGCAGCTGTCAGGCGCTCTGCAATGCTATTCATGAGTCATATAGCGTATTCGAGACGCATTGCGCTATGTAGTTGGCCGTATGGATGATTGAAGAAGCGCGACTGCGTAAGAGAGGCTAAGAGAATAGACAGTGTTGGACACTGAGGTCCGACGCTTTGTTGCTTATAGTTAAATTGTTCACATGCCTTGTAATCCAAAAAGCCAGATTTTCAATTATTTATTGAAAATCTGGCTTGTGATGAATTTGGTGGGGTGGCGTCTACTGAATAGTCAATGTAACTACTTGTTATTAATAGTTATTATGTTTTCTTTTTTGTTTTTATACCCCCAGAAATACCCCCGCAATGCAAAGGCTGGCCCGGTAAATTAAGAATATTTCTTAGATATGGGAAAGGGTGAAAAGCCTACACTGCAACTGTGTTTTGGTTAACAAGGAAGTAAGGCATGACTGATACCTGCCCTGATTGTGCTGGTGGTCCTCGCCAGCAAGCCCTGAAAGAAATACATGCTATCCCCGGCAGCCGGATCTGCCGTTTGCCTCTTGTGGTGCCTACTGGCTGGAACAGGAAGGGAGGTGGGATCTGCTGTTGTTTGAGCAGGTTTTTAAACCCATCTGTTAGAGTTGGCGGGCTATGGCTCTAAAGAATAATGTTGGATACAATCCGCGCAGTCTAAACTTATAGCTAGATTTGGCCGATATATCTCGACAGACGGCGACCAAGGATTATGGTGGAACATGAACATTAATGAAGTGGCTGATTATTTTATAGCAAAGGCTGATGTCGAGTCGGGTGATAATATCACCCACTTGAAATTGCAGAAGCTGCTCTATTACACCCAAGGGTGGCACCTTGCAATTCATGGCCGGACTCTGTTTTCATCTACCTTTGAGGCTTGGGCTCACGGCCCTGTTTCTCCTGAAATTTATGCCCGTTTTAAGTCGTATGGATGGGACCCCATTCCGACTTCAGAGATTGTCACTGATTTCTCTAAGGTCTCTAGTGGCGACAGTGAGTTCCTTGATGAAGTCTGGGAAGTCTATGGGCAGTTCTCGGCTAAAAAGTTAGAAATGATGACGCATCAAGAGTCTCCTTGGCTTGAGGCTCGAGAGGGGTTGTCAGTTGAAGCTAGATCTTCAAAACCCATTTCGCAGAGAACAATGGACACATACTTTAAATCTCTCATGGAAGAAAGTGAGTAAAAAATTCCTAAAATTCCCCGCCAAAAAATATCGAGAGGCAAAAATATTAATCCTGGGCGTCATGCTGATCTAGTTACTTCTGATGAGTATGATGCTAATAATCTGACCCCACGTCTTCTTTTCAAGTATTTTGATGAGAAAGCAGAATGCCCTACTACTTGGGATAAAAATGAAGTTAAACAGCTGTTTTCAACATTTAAACTGCTTACAGACCAGACCTGGCAACAAGTGGTTGGATCGTCAGGTAAGGGAGCAAACAAAACTGGGTTAGGGTTCACTGAATTTAAAGAAGTACCAAACAAAGTTCCTTTTCCTAGTGGGTTATCGCCTGATCTTTCTGTTTCAGAGATAAGGGTCAGCAGGAGAGCACGTATTTTTGGGGTCCGACACAGAGAGATGTACTACGTTCTAAGGCTGGATCGAGATCATCAAGTATTTCCCGAAAATAAAACTAGAAGATAAAGAGTTACCTAAAAGCTTTTTATTTTTCCCTCAGTTCTGTTCGTCGGTTGTCGGGTCCTTTCTCTGTAGGCGGGTAAGGGTAGTTCGAGCCTCGACCTAAATTTAGCCAAATGGTTGTTGAGAGCTTTCCTTCCTTGGATCACTCGTCTTTAGGCTTTCTGCGGTTCAGGTATTCTGCAAGGGGATCAACTTCTACAGGGTCAATAGCAGCGACATTTGATCTAGTGGCGGGTGTCATACCGAACTCAGTCATCATGCTTTTAACCCGTTTCCAGGCATCTGAGCGCATCGCAATGATAGGGTGAGCTTTAATGGCTTCCTCGCCAGTTGTGGTTTTAATCCGATAGGTCCGGCCTTCTGATTCAATAACAGATGTTGTACTCAGGTATTCCAAATAGGCACAGGTCAGCAGCTCTAAAGCCATACCATCCAGTTTTGTAATGATACCTGCCTCGAACAGTTGATCTGCTAGGGTTTCAAATACGGCCCTTTCCTGATCGTTCAAGTGTTCAGGAGGAGTGGGCTTTTCTCGGCGAGACTTTGGTTCTGATTGTGTCTGTCGATCCTTCCGTCCAGTGCCTGTTAAGACATGAAGCTCTGTTGGTTTTCGTGGTCTGCTCATTTAAGTTCTCCAAAAAAATATTTCAGTTTTGACAGTGTGCGTGAATCACTGGGGCGGCGGTGTTCCGGTTATCAGTCTGTAGGGATTTGATACCCCCTCCCGTTAAACACACAACCACTGCCCTATAGAGGAAAATTCCATAGTGTTGCTGCTGGTGGCTCTGCGCCCCCACTGCCAGGGGATGAGCTGGAAAGGACCCGGAGCCGGTATTGCCTCACCTTCCGCACCTTTAACTAGCTGATCTGCTTATCAAAACACCCATCTGGTGGTGAGGCCCATAGAACCTCGATAATTAGCCGGGAATCGGGAGTTGCAAGCCCGGCCCGTGGGGGTGGTTTTTGCCAGGGTCCCCCGGCATTGATGGCATTGCCAATGTTGCATTCTGGGTGAGTGTAAACAGGGGGCGGGTCTACGCCCTCGCAGTGGGTCAGGGGGGCTGGAAAGAACCTTGCCGGGGTGGTCTATCGGTCAGTCTTCTTAAAGATCCACCATAGCCAAAGACAGAATAGAATCGCAGCTAACCCTGGACGCTGAACCAGTGCTGCAACTATCAGAATAAGAACTACTTGCTCCATATCGCTGCCTGCGTGTCATTCCCTGAGACACTCAGTATAGCTTAGAGGCTGGCAGAGCTATTCAATTCTGCAAGCCATTCCTCAGTGGTCTGTTCTTCAGGTCGCTTCTTAGTTGCAGGTAGCTCAGCAGTAAGTGGCTCAATGCTTTGCTGATCGACTGTTTTATATTCTGCCCCCTTATCTTCAATATCTTGTAGGGATGTATCTCTGTTTACCTTTAACCTGTTTACCGTATTACCGTAGCAAATTGCTCCCGTAGTTAAATTTGGCTGTATGCCTTGTGTTGTCTGGGTTTGAGCGGATTCCTTACACACGCTGCTTACACACGCCTTACTCACTTCATACACACCAGTTACACACGCCTTACGCACGGTTTGATCGTTCATAACTGCTGCCAATAGCTCATCGTGTGTAATGCTGAGTGGCTTGAGAGAGCTAGTGACAACCTTTTCACTTTCCTTGTAACAACCCGTCAGTATTAGTTGTTTCAGGTTGCCCATGCGTCTGTGATATGAGCAGTTATCTTTGCGCGGTTTGAATGGGCATAGCTGCCAGAATTTCACGAAGTCGCTTCCCGGTCTTGGCCTGAATTGTTTTTCAGGTAAAGGGGTGCCCTCTTTTCCGTGTTTGGTGTTCCTGTCTCTTGTCAGTTCGACATTGAAAATACAGAAAGCCTTTGTGTTGTGTATCAGGTCCAGCATTTGAATACTGGCACCAGCAATGTGAATTACGCAGCCGTTCTTTCTCTTGAATTCATATTGCCCGGTGCTATAGCTCTGATACCTGAAAACAGAAATGCCCAGTGCTACTCCAATGTCGTGGGCAATCCGGTCTGCGTTTTTTTGTATCCAGTCGTCAGGCACCTCTGAACCGTTCTGTGGCTCGATCAGTAGTTGACCTTGGCTAACAGATACCCGGTGCCCTTTACGCAGTACACGGGCTAACAGTGTTGATTCTGTCATGGCGAAAGCAGAGCGGCGGTTAAGCCGCTTTAGCAGGTGTAATAATCTATAAGCCATTCAGCCCATACCCGGCTTTCCTCTTGCAAGGTGTAGCGGGTAAAGCGAGCGTTAAACCTGCCGTATTTTTCCGGTACACGCTCAAAGACTAAATTGTGATCGTTAGCTAGGGTGCTGATTGTCGAATGCAAACATGATTCACCGTAAAGCTCGTGGGCTTCAGGTTGGATCAGTGAGCGGCGCAGCAGATATTTGAGTGCTACAATCTTTTTCGGCAAACGCTTCTGGCTGGTGCCCTCTGTGGCGGAGGGTGCTGGCATCTTATCCATGCTGTGCCCTCCTATGCGGCGTTGTCGTTGCTGGTGGACTCAGCAATGCGGTCAGCGATCCACTGTTGAATCACCTCTGAATCCCAGGCCACCAGTCGGCCACCTAATGAGATGGGTTTCGGAAATTCATCGCGGGACATTCTGGCGTAAATACAGCTTCGGCTGAGGCCGGTCAGGTGCTGTACTTCAGATCGGCGTAATAGTCGTTTGGTGGTCATTGGTTACTCCTCGCTTCCTATGTTGATATTGGAAGCAGGGTAAAGCTGATGGGTTAGGTGCCCAATTTTGCGGGATATTTCACTTTCGCTGAGGTTGGTTAGGCAATTTTCTGCAGGTCGTAGTCGTATGGTGCTCATTGTGTACCCCTCGTTTCCTATGTGGATTTGATGGGGCAATGGTTACTGTGTTCTGGAAGGGGAAACAGATAAAACCCCTTTTTGAAAAGGGGTAAAGGGGGCTTAGGGGTTTTCTGGTCTTCCGCCAGGGTGACTCCTGCCATCCCTCAAAATAGTGTCCATTTTTTCGGCCAGACTTTTGCTGTAACCCTTATCCATCAGCCACTGGACAACCTGCTCTTTACGTGGTGCTGTGTATGGATCTTCAGGGTCGTATAGCTCCCAGAATTTACTATTGGTTTCCAGCAAAACCAATAGCTGTGGGGATGTGTTAGCGTGTAAACCAAGGATGGGTTCACTCGTATCCTTTTTTGCAGATATATCGTTAGTTTTTTTTAGTTTTCTAACTTTTTCTTTAATGTTTGGTATGCCCTTGGAATCTGAAAAACGGCAAAGATCCTCTGTTGTAAAATAGATTCCTAGAATGCCGTCTGATGACCAATAGCTGTGGTTTCCAAAGCTGGAAATAATGTTGTTTTTGTGAAAATTGAATATCAAATGTTCAAGATTTGGTTCGCCATCAGGGAATAGCTTTTCAATTATGCTGTGGGTGATTCCGATGTGGCCGTGGTTTTTACCAAAGCAGCCAATGTAATCAGTTCTAAATGTGGTTGTATAAGGAGCAGCCGGGTCTGAAACATTGCGCTCCTGTCCAATGGAGTTGATCTGCAGATACCCATCTGCATATATATCTTCACACCAAAAAGGGTTGTTTTGCTTGTGATGCTGTTTATGGAAGGCATGTATCCAGCCATCTACTTTTACATAAAACGTCATTCCCTCAGCATCAGTCAGGTGTATTTTTGTCAGTTCATAAAAGTTCTCGGCACTGATGAATTCAGGTAGGTTTATGTTCATGGCATCCCCTTAATGCTTCCCTGCTGAGATACAGCACCAGCCTGTCAGGGAACAGGCGTTCGGGAGCTACCCTAGGTGCTGTAGAACGGGTTTTATTCGCTCAATGACTTCTCATATAGGCTTTTGATTTCTGTTACTTGGTCCACAAGCTCTGCCAGTAAGATTACTGCTTGGTTTCTTGTTATTCCCGTGCCTGAACATTCCGCCTGAAAACAGCGATTCAGATAAAATTCGAGTCGGTCGATTTTCCATCCCAGCGTGTCGCTTGCTAACTCCGTTGCCATGCTATACCCCTGCCTTGCCAAAGTTGGCGGTTATCACATTGCCAGCCAAAGCCTGTGCCTTGAGCTGGTCCAGGTAGTCGGCCCAGCGTTGCATCATCTCGGTACGCTGCGCCAGGTGTTTGGTGCGGTTGTAGGCTCTGCCGTTGGCATCCTTAACAGCATGGGCAAGCTGCTGCTCGATCCATTCAATGCGGTAGTTTAGTTGTTCATCCAGCAGGGTGCGGGCCATTGCTCTAAAGCCGTGGGGTGTCATGGTGTCGTTGTCGTAGCCCATCGTTCTCAGAGCCACCCTGATGGCGTTTTCAGACATACAGCGACTGCGACCACGGGCAGAGGGGAAAATATACTCTCCGTTGCCTGTGAGCCGGTGGAGTTCTTCCAGAATAGCTATGGCCTGTTTGCAAAGGGGAATGATGTGCTGCTGCTGGGTTTTCTCTGCCACCAGCTCTATACGCAGTTCATCGTGGTTTATGTCGCTCCACTTCAGGTGCCTTAGTTCACCAGGGCGACAGAAGAACAGGGCTGAGAGCTTTAGGGCGGCAGAGACTACTGGCGTTCCCTGAAACTGCTCTATAGCCACCATTAATCGGCCTACCTCTTTGGGTTCTGTAATTGCGGTGAAGTGTCGAACCGTAGGCGACTGTAACGCGCCTTTCAGGTCGGGGGTGGGATCTCGCTCTGCCCGTCCTGTGGCAATGGCATAGCGGAATATCTGACCGGCAATCTGTTTGGTGCGGTGTGCGGTTTCTACTGCGCCTCGCTTTTCAATTCCTCGCAATGTTGCCAGCAGTGCGGGGGCGGTAATGTCATTGATGGATAACTCCCCGAGCTGTGGGAACAGGTCTTTCTCCAGAGTGCGTTTTACCCGGCGCTGATAACCCTCTGTCTTATCTTTCTGCTTTGTGTCGAACCACTCAAGAGCGATTGCTGCAAAGCTGTTTGCTGTTGTGAGCTTATGGGCGGCCTTCTGAGCTTTCTTGTGCGCTGATGGGTCAATACCGTCAGCCAGTAATGATCTGGCGTTGTCGCGTAGCTCACGGGCTTTCTTCAAGCTGATCTCGGGGTAGACGCCAAAGGCCAGTAACTTTTCTTTGCCGTGGTAGCGGTATTTCATGCGCCAGTACTTAGCGCCGTTCTTTTTGATGAACAGGAACAGTCCTTTCTCGTCAGGCAGCCTATAGTCCTTTTCTTTGGCGGTAGCTGCTTGAGCTTCTTTTGCTGTCATCGGCATAACGTGGCCCTATGCAAAGCAGTGCTGATTTGGGGGTATCAGTTTTTGAGTGGGTAAAATACCCCCGTATATACCCCCTTATGGGTCTGGATAGTGGGGGTATCGAATGGAACAGGATGGAATAAGAGTAGGCCGCGAGCCCTGTATTTACAAGGCTCTGCGGTACTCTTAGGTCTTTCTAGGAAAGGAATTTGGTGGAGGTGGCGGGGTTCGAACCCGCGTCCGTCAATCCTCCGCCCTAAGCTCTACATGTTTAGGCTTCTCTATTGCGTTAACCCGTCGCGACCCGAGAGCCAGGGTGCTGTGGGCGAGCCTCTTTAGTTTTAACCGTTCAGCCTGAGGCAAGGCATCCGGGCGATTCTGTCTCGAATGATACCGAAAACCTCCTAGTTACAGACACCTAAGAGTTCGGCACAAGCCGACTTAAGCGGCTAGAGCGTAGTTATCGTCGTTAGCAACTATAACTGTGTAGTAATGGATTTACGTGATTCACTACACTCACGACATGCACCCAAGGTTTTGTAATCGGCGTCGAAGCCAAGTCACCCCCAGATAGTCTGCACCAGTGGCACAGATGCGCCAGACTAGCACATACGTTATGACCAGAATAGGAAAAGAAAGTTTTAGTTGGCGGCAAGAACCCGTTGTTTCTGGCGTTGCCAGTCGCGCTCTTTTTCAGTCGCACGTTTATCATGCAGTTTCTTGCCTTTCACCAATGCGATTTCACACTTGACCCGGTTCTGTTTCCAATACAGAGCCAGTGCCACACAGGTGTAGCCTTTGGCTTGGGTGGCACCGATCAGGTTGTCAATTTCGCGTTTGTTCAACAGCAGTTTTCGATCCCGTATCGGGTCGGCAACCACATGAGTACAAGCGGTTTTTAACGGTGTGAAGTGAGCACCAACCAACCAGGCCTCGCCATTTTTAAGGATGACATAGGAGTCAACCAGTTGAGCGCGACCTTCCCGCAGGCTTTTTACCTCCCATCCAGCCAAGACGACGCCCGCTTCGAATTTATCCTCAATGAGGTATTCGTGGCGTGCACGTTTGTTGAGACAGATGGTGTTGCCCGAGGGGGCTTTCTTCTTTTTGGTCATGGCGGGCGATTATATAGAGGCTGCTGATGCAATAAAAGCAAATAGGCGGACGCAGGGTCGGTTTAACGCGGCAGGCAAGCAGCTAAATTAGCGTGAGCATTGCACTTTTTGTCGTAAAAGTGGAATATTTTCAGCTAAATGCATGCAAGAAGCAGGAGTTGTTTGCCTATGCCGGATCGCAAAAGAATTCATGAATCATGGGGGTCTCGCTGGATCTTTATACTTGCTGCGACCGGCTCCGCAGTGGGGTTGGGCAATATCTGGAAGTTCCCCTATATCACGGGTGAAAATGGCGGGGGTGCTTTTGTTCTGGTCTATCTGTGCTGCATTTTGCTGGTGGGCATTCCGATTATGATGGCTGAGGTTATGATTGGTCGCCGTGGCCAGCAGAGTCCTATTAATGCCATGCGGGACGTGGCAACAGAATCCGGGCACTCCGGTCGCTGGTCGCTGGTTGGCTGGCTGGGGGTGCTGGCGGGGTTCATGATCTTTTCGTTCTACTCTGTGGTAGCCGGTTGGGTGTTGTATTACCTGGCAAGTATGGGGGCTGGGGATCTGGTGGCGATTGGCAGCGAGAGCGCTGTGCAGCGGTTTGAAGGCTTGCTGGCAGACTTTGATACCCTGATGATTTGGCACAGTGTTTTTGTGGTCATGGTGATGCTGGTGATCATGGGCGGGGTGCGCAAGGGCCTGGAAAATGCAGTCAAGTTCATGATGCCAGCGCTATTTGTGCTGCTTTTTGTTCTGCTGATTTATTCCATGCAGACCGGTAGTTTTATGCGTGGCTGGTCTTTCATGTTTGACTTCAATTTGGATCAACTGACTATGCAGAGTGTGTTGGTGGCTCT
Organism: Pontibacter sp. JAM-7; assembly: GCF_048548695.2. Taxonomy (NCBI): domain Bacteria; kingdom Pseudomonadati; phylum Bacteroidota; class Cytophagia; order Cytophagales; family Hymenobacteraceae; genus Pontibacter; species Pontibacter sp. JAM-7. Next base: position 187,774 of record NZ_JBLYIF020000007.1, on the reverse strand, counting down.
GGGGCATTCATTTTTTACGTTGTCGCTGGGTATGGGGGCTATCATGGCGTATGGCTCCTATATGCCGAAAAAGGCCTCGATTGGCGGTTCGGTACTGATGATTGGTGGCCTAGACACTCTGGTGGCTCTGGTTGCAGGTTTGGCGATCTTCCCCATAGTGTTTGCTAATCAACTGGACCCCGGGGCTGGGCCGGGTCTGATGTTCATTACCTTGCCGGTGGCGTTTGGGCAGATGCCAGGTGGTCAGGTCTTTGGTTTCTTGTTCTTCCTGCTGGTGGGGCTGGCAGCCTGGACCTCGGCGATCTCTTTGGTTGAGCCTGCAACTGCCTGGCTAACGGAACGCTTTGGCTGGCATCGCATTCCATCTTGTTTGGTTTTGGGGATCATTATCTGGTGTTTGGGTGTGGCGGCGCTGGGTTCATTTAATGTCTTGTCAGACTTTAAATTGTTGGGTTTCACTATTTTTGATTTTCTTGACTTTACCACTGCCAATATCATGCTCCCGTTGGGAGGGCTGTTTATTGCCATCTTTGCAGGTTGGTTCATGAAGCAGGTGCATAGTCAGGATGAGCTGGCTATCGGCAACGCTGTCTGGTTTAAAGCGTGGTATATTACGCTGCGCTATATTGCCCCGGTGGCGGTAGCTATTATCTTTATTCTCAATCTGTATGAAAAACTACAGTAAGGCGTAACGGACAGCATGACCCGGGTAGAACGCAGTGCACTGGTACTGCACAGTGCAGAGCAGATGTTTGATCTGGTGAATGATGTAGAAGCCTACCCTGCTTTCCTGCCTTGGTGTGCTGCTACAGAGCTGGTCAGCCAGTCAAATACAGAACTGGTGGCTACCCTGCATTTGGCAAAAGCGGGTCTTAAATACAGTTTTACTACCCGCAACCTTTTGCAGCGTCCTGGCATCATGGAGCTGAGCTTGGTGGAAGGGCCGTTTTCACAATTTCAGGGCCGCTGGGATTTTTCGCCACTGAGTGAGGATGCCTGTAAAGTCAGCCTTAATCTGACGTTTGATTTTGCCGGAAAATTGACCGCTATGGCGATGAGTAAAGTATTTAACCAGGTGGCGACTACGCTGGTGGATGCCTTTGTCCAGCGGGCTGATCAGATCTATGACAATTGAGGTCTTACATGATTGTTGAAGTGGCCTACGCGCTGCCGACTGAGCAAAAAATTATTAGGGTGCAGGTGACAGAAGGCTCGACCGCTTATGAAGCGGTTATGAAATCTGGCATTGTTGAGGTGTTCCCGCAGATCGATCCCGATCAGGATCCGATGGGCATCTTTGGTAAGGCGATGAAAGATCCGAAAACCACGGTGCTGACCGAGGGCCAGCGGGTAGAGATCTATCGTCCTTTAATCGCCGATCCTAAAGAAGCACGCGCTAAGCGTGCGGCGAAGAAAAAAGCGCAAAAGGGCAGCGCGTAACGCGTTGCCTGTTACTGTTCGGTGAGCGTTGGACCTGCGCCCGGGCGGAAAGAGCCAGCCAGGCTGCTGAGTTTGCCTTCACTGAAGAGTACCGCCAGACGATATTGTTCAATCTCACCGGTTTTGCCGGTTTTCTTGCGGTAGATATAGTCCCAGCGATTTTGATGAAAAGTATCGGTGACTAACGGCGAGCCGAGTACATAGCGTACCTGATTGTGAGTCATGCCGGGGCGTAGTTGGTCGACCATGTCCTGGGTCACTACATTGCCCTGGGGAACATCAATTTTGTAGACGCCAGGAAAACCGGAGCATCCGGCAAGGATGAGGCTGAAGAAAAGGACAATGAGTTTGGTTTGCATTCGAGTTCCGCTTCACTATTGAGCTGAAATCCGGATAATAAAGTCTCGAGCACATCTGAACAACCCCGGCCGGAGCCGTAGGGTAGTAATTGCATGCAATTATGGCTGTGTGTGAAGGGGTTGTCTGCGGCAGGCATGATAGATGGCCTGCTGTATTTGAATTATAAATAGAGAAGATAATATGCCACTGGAAAATCAGGAACTGCGCAAGGCCGGCCTCAAGGTAACCCTGCCGCGAGTGAAGATTTATCAGATTCTTGAGCGTGCCCAGGAGGGCGATCACTTCAGTGCTGAAGCTATCTATAAAATGCTGATGGAGTTGGGCGAGGATGTAGGTCTGGCGACGGTGTACCGCGTGCTGACACAGTTTGAAGCTGCCGGTCTGGTGACGCGCCACCACTTTGAAGGTGGTCATTCCGTATTTGAACTCTCTCGTGATGAAGAGCATGACCACATCGTCTGTGTGAAGTCAGGCATCGTTAAAGAGTTTTCTGATCCGCGCCTGAATGAATTGCTTGAAGAGATTGCCACCAAGATGGGATTTGCGCTGACCGACCGTACCATTTATCTGTACGGCGTCTATCAGGGTGATAAAGTTAAAAAATAATCCAGCTCATGTTTTTCCAAACCCTGCCTTGGCAGGGTTTTTTATTGCCAGCGTTACTGGCAGGTCAGCATTTCACGGGCATGCTGCAAGGATGTTTCGGTGATATCGATGCCGCCCAGCATTCGGGCGATCTCCTCTACTCGGTGATCCTGTTCCAATGTTTTAATGGCCGTTGAAGTTTGTGATTGCTTACTTTTTTTGCTGACGTAGAGATGTTGGTGGCCTTGTGCAGCAACCTGAGGTTGGTGGGTGACGCAGAGAATTTGTGCCTGTTCACCTAGCTGGCGTAGCAGGCGGCCAACGACTTCGGCAATTGCACCGCCAATACCCACATCCACCTCATCAAAAATTAAGGTCGGTGTGGAGGAGGTTTGCGCGGTAATCACCTGAATTGCCAGGCTGATGCGGGATAGTTCACCACCGGAGGCGATTTTGGCCAATGGTTTAGCGGGTTGACCTGCATTGGTGGAGATCATCAATTCTATCTCTTCTAATCCGGTTGCCGCCGGTTGTTGCAGTGTATGCAGTGCGACAGTGAGCTGGGCCGCAGGCATGCCCAGCAAATGCAGTTGTTCTCCGACCATTTCCCCTAGTTGCTTAGCGGTACGTTGGCGTTGCTGGCTCAGCGACTTCGCCTGTTTTTGGTAGGCGGCCTCGGCCTCGGCTACGCTGGCGGTCAGGGCTTCAATGCTGGCATCGCCACCCAATAGCCCGTTTAACTCTTCTGTCAGGATCTGGTGATGAGATAGTAGTTGCTCGGGTTTGATGCGGTGTTTACGGGCTATCTCGTAAATACTGCCCAGACGTTCTTCCACCTCTTGCTGGCGTTCTGGGTCGACTTCAACCTGCTCAAGAAAGTGGCGGATCTCGCCGCTGGCTTCCTCGGTCTGAATCAGTGCACCGTTGATCATCTCGGCGGTTTGTTGCAGGGCTGGGTGCGGGTTATCCATCTTGTTGAGTAATTGCAGCCCCTGATGCAGCATCTGCAGGCAGTTGCCTGCCTCCTGATCTGTCAGCACTTCTAATAACTGGTGGCCGTTATGCAGAATATCGCCGGCATTTTCCAGCAGCTTCTGCTCCCGCTCTAACTCGATCAGTTCGCCTTCGCCAAGATTAAGCAGATCCAGCTCTTCCACCTGGTAGCGCAACAGTTGCAACCGGGCTTGTTGCTCATCGTTTTGTTCACTCAGTAGGCGTAATTTTTTTGCTTCTGACTGCCAGAGCTGAAAAGCGGTTTTTACCTGCTGTGTCAGTGGGCTGAGGCCAGCGTAGTTATCTAATAAACTGCGGTGATACTCTTTTTTGAGCAGCCGCTGGTGTTCATGTTGGCCATGAATGGCGACCAGTAGTTCACCCAGTTGTTTGACGTTGCCCGCGGGGGATGGTCGACCATTGATGTAGCAGCGTGAGCGCCCATCCTGATTGATCACCCGGCGCAGCATGCATTCATCGCCCTGCTGGAGTTCCTGTTCTTCAAGCCAGGCTTGTGCTTCTGGACACTGACTGAGGGAAAACACGGCGATAATCTCCGCCCGGTCGGCGCCATTGCGCACGGTGCCACTTTCGGCACGGTCACCCAATGCCAGCGCTAAGGCATCCAGCATAATGGACTTACCGGCACCGGTTTCGCCGCTGACCACGGTCATGCCGTTTTCCAGCTCAAGATCCAGTGAATCAACAATGGCAAAGTTGCGAATTGATAGTTGCGTCAGCATAACGGTACATCTGTTTATTTATACAGTGTTTTGTATAAGCCATATTGTCGCGGGTTGCAATCCTTTGGCAGAAAAAGCAGAAAATTTTCCTCAGCGGTTGAAAGGTGTGCAGCTGTCCCCATATAAGCCAGCAATCGGATTTAAGCCTGAATAAGTGTGCCTGTTAGCAGGCGGAGCTGGAGATTTTTATATGGCAGATGAAAAACAGAACCCGACCGCAGAAGCACAAGCCGCCGCGGCTGACCCATCGGTTGAAGAGGTGGTTGAGTCGGCTGCAGCAAGTGAAGACTCAGTTGAACAGGATAACCAGGTCGATGCTGAGCAGCTAGCAACAGAGTTAACAGATGCCGTTGCTGAAATCGAAAGCCTGAAAGAGCAGATGCTGCGTATTCAGGCTGATGCTCAGAATGTTCGCCGCCGCGCTGAGATGGATGTGGAAAAGGCGCACAAGTTTGGCGTAGAAAAGTTTGTCAACGAGATGCTGCCAGTCGTCGATAGTCTGGAGCGTGCGCTGGAAACGTTTGGCGAAGATGAGTCGGTCCAGGCGATGCGGGAAGGGGTCGAAATGACCCTGACTATGTTATTGGCCGGCCTGGGTAAATTTCAGGTTGAGCAAGTCTCACCTGAAGGCCAGGCGTTTGATCCAGAGCTGCATCAGGCAATGTCTATGGTCGAGGTACCAGGGGCTGAGCCTAACTCAGTGGTGAGTGTGATGCAGAAAGGCTACACCCTGAGCGGTCGCCTGGTGCGTCCTGCCATGGTGATGGTTGCCAAGGCCTGAGAAAGTTTACTGCGCCCCCTTGAAACCCGGCGCAAAGCACGCATATAGAACTCAAGCAAATACAGATTTAAACCTGCCTTGATTGGGCAGTGAATTCGGAGCAGATACACATGGGTAAAATCATCGGTATTGACCTGGGGACTACCAACTCCTGCGTTGCCATCCTTGATGGTGGCAGTGCCAAAGTTATTGAAAACGCCGAAGGCGACCGTACCACGCCGTCTATCATCGCGTATAAAGATGATGGCGAAACATTGGTTGGTCAGCCAGCAAAGCGTCAGGCAGTTACTAATCCTGATAACACGCTGTATGCCATCAAGCGCCTGATCGGTCGTCGCTTTACTGACGATGTTGTTCAGAAAGATATCAAAATGGTGCCATACAAGATCATCGAAGCTGACAACGGTGATGCTTGGGTACAGGTAAAAGACAAAAAACTGGCCGCGCCTCAGGTATCTGCTGAAGTGCTGAAAAAGATGAAGAAGACCGCAGAAGATTACCTGGGTGAAAAAGTCACCGAGGCGGTTATCACTGTGCCGGCTTACTTCAACGACTCTCAGCGTCAGGCAACCAAAGATGCCGGTAAAATCGCTGGTCTGGACGTGAAACGTATCATTAACGAGCCCACTGCTGCGGCACTGGCGTATGGTATGGACAAGTCCAAGGGTGATAAAACCATCGCGGTATATGACCTGGGTGGTGGTACCTTCGATATCTCTATTATCGAAATCGCGGAAGTTGATGGCGAACACCAGTTTGAAGTGCTGTCTACCAATGGTGATACCTTCCTGGGTGGTGAAGATTTTGACATGCGCTTGATTGAATATCTGGCAGCAGAGTTCAAGAAAGAGAGCGGCATTGATCTGCACAACGACCCACTGGCACTGCAGCGTCTGAAAGAAGCGGCGGAAAAAGCGAAGGTTGAACTGTCTTCTGCCCAGCAGACTGATGTTAATCTGCCATATGTGACTGCTGATGCCAGTGGTCCTAAGCACCTTAATGTAAAAGTGACCCGTGCCAAGCTGGAATCTCTGGTAGAAGAGCTGGTTGAGCGTTCTCTGGAACCTTGCCGTATTGCTCTGAAAGATTCTGATTTGAGTGCTTCTGAAATCGACGAAGTGATTCTGGTCGGTGGTCAGACCCGTATGCCACTGGTACAGAAAAAAGTGGCTGATTTCTTTGGTAAGGAACCACGTAAAGACGTCAATCCGGATGAAGCTGTTGCTATGGGTGCAGCGATTCAAGGTGCGGTTCTGTCAGGTGACGTCAAAGACGTACTGCTGCTGGATGTTACTCCGCTGACGCTGGGTATTGAAACAATGGGTGGTGTGGCGACACCGCTGATCGAGAAAAACACTACGATTCCTACCAAGAAATCACAGACTTTCTCTACCGCAGATGATAATCAATCTGCCGTAACCATTCATGTGGTACAGGGTGAGCGTAAACAGGCAACGGCTAACAAATCACTGGGTCGTTTTGACCTGGCTGATATCCCGCCAGCACCGCGTGGTATGCCACAGATTGAAGTGACCTTCGACCTGGATGCGAATGGTATTCTGAACGTGTCGGCCAAAGATAAAGCGACTGGCAAAGAACAGTCCATTGTCATTAAAGCCTCTTCCGGATTGTCTGATGATGATATCGAGCAGATGGTTAATGATGCTGAAGCGCATGCTGAAGAAGACAAAAAGTTCGAAGAGCTGACCACTGCCCGTAACCAGGGTGATGCGATGGTGCACTCGGCTCGTAAGACTTTGGAAGAAGCGGGTGATAAAGCCAGCGATGAGGAGAAATCCACTATCGAAGCGGCGATTGAAGCATTGGAAACTGCGCTGAAAGAGTCTGATAAAGACGACATTGAAAGCAAAACAGCGGCCCTGACCGAAGCGGTCTCCGGTGTGGCGCAGAAGATGTATGCTGACGCGGCGCAGCAGGCAGAAGCGGCTCAGGGTGCTGAGCAGCAGGAAGCCGGTGGTGCGGATAAAGACGATGCCGTGGATGCTGAGTTTGAAGAAGTAAAAGACGACAAAAAGTAAGTTGTCTTGTGCCGGTTTCCGGCGCTAATAAGACTGCCTGTCACCAGCGTGATGGGCAGACATCAGGCACCGCGGGCACTAGCCCGCGTTGTCATATCCGGCCAACCGCTTTGGGTATGTGACTGAGTTATGTCAAAACGAGATTATTACGAAGTTCTGGGTGTCACCCAGGATGCCTCTGATGCAGAGATCAAAAAAGCGTTCCGACGCATGGCAATGAAATACCATCCGGATCGTAATCCGGATGACACCGCTGCTGAAGATAGCTTTAAAGAGGTCAATGAAGCTTACGAAGTACTGTCCGATGCGCAGAAAAAAGCGGCATACGATCAGTATGGCCATGCTGGGGTTGATCCCAATATGCGGGGTGGCCAGGGTGGCGGTTTTGAAGGCAGCTTCTCAGATATTTTCGGTGATGTCTTTGGTGATATTTTCGGCGGTGGTGGTGGCGGACGTCGTCACAGCTCGGTGCAACGTGGGGCTGACCTGCGTTACACCATGGATATGTCGTTGGAAGAAGCGGTTCGTGGTGTCGAAAAAACCATCAAAGTGCCTTCACTTGTGGCATGCGAAACCTGTGATGGCAGTGGTGCTAAACCGGGTTCTTCCGCCAAAGTATGTGGTACCTGTGGCGGCCATGGTCAGGTGCGCATGCAGCAGGGTTTCTTCTCTGTACAGCAGACCTGTCCGACCTGTCATGGTGAAGGTCAGGTTATCAGCGATCCGTGTAACGACTGTCACGGCCATGGGCGTAAGGAAAAAACCAAAACCCTGTCGGTTAAAATTCCTGCTGGGGTTGATACCGGTGATCGGATTCGTCTGGCGGGTGAAGGTGAAGCAGGCACTCATGGTGGCCCGGCGGGTGATCTCTATGTGCAGGTGCATGTGCGGACACATCCGATTTTTGAACGGGATGGTCGCAACCTGTATTGTGAAGTGCCCATCAGTTTTATTGATGCGGCGTTGGGTGGTGAACTGGAAGTGCCAACACTGGATGGTCGGGTTAAGCTGAAAGTGCCCGCAGAAACCCAGACTGGCAAAATGTTCCGCCTGCGCGGTAAAGGTGTTGCTCCAGTACGGGGTGGTGCCACAGGTGATCTGCTGGTGAAGGTGGTACTGGAAACGCCGGTACATCTGAGCTCCCGTCAGAAAGAGCTGCTGCGTGAATTCCAGCAGGAAATGGAGCAGGGCAATAACAAGCACAGCCCGAAAAAAGCCGGATTTTTCGATTCGGTGAAAAAGTTCTTTGAAGACATGACCTGAACACAGGTCTAATCTTAACAATCAGGGGAGCGTATGTGCCGTTCTGGCAGGCTGGCTCCCTCGGTTGCTATACGAGGTCATCATGTATCCCAACTCCCTCACTCCGGAAGAAATCTGGGGGCAGATAATCCAAGAAGCTGAGTCTGAAGCTCAGCAGGAACCTGTGCTATCAGGTTTTTACCATGCCAATATTCTGGGGCATCAAAGTTTGCGCTCCTCTCTGGCATACCTTCTATCACGTAAATTGGATGATGATGCGTTACCCGCCGTGACATTGCGTCTGGTAATTGAGGAAGTATTGCGGGAAGCACCTGAAATTTTGCAGGCGACCAGTTGTGATCTGGCTGCAGTGCAAACCCGTGATCCGGCAATTGAAAATTACTCTACCGTGTTACTGTTCCTGAAAGGCTTTCATGCTTTGCAAGCCTATCGTGTGGCGCATTACATGTGGCAGCAGGGACGTAGAACCATGGCGATGTATATTCAGAGCCGGGTGAGTAGTGAACTGCAAGTGGATATTCATCCGGCGGCACGGATTGGCCGCGGCGTGATGTTTGACCATGCGACTGGCATCGTTATTGGTGAAACCTCAGTTATTGAGGATGATGTGTCCATTCTGCAATCGGTTACCCTGGGTGGTACCGGTAAAGAGTGTGGCGATCGACATCCGAAGATTCGTGAAGGTGTGATGATTGCTGCCGGGGCGAAAATATTCGGTAATATTGAAATCGGCGCGGGTGCCAAAATTGGTGGTGGCAGTGTGGTACTCGACAGTGTGCCTGCCCATACTACCGTGGTTGGTGTGCCTGCTAAGGCGGTAGGGCATCCGCAGGGTGACAAACCGGCGCTGGATATGAATCAGAATATCCTGCTGGATTCAGACGACTAAGCAAATCTTAGAAACGGATTACAGAATGATTAGAGTGGCAGTAACCGGCGCCGCCGGACGGATGGGTAAGGCAAATATCGAGGCGATCCAGATGGCCGAGGGCATTACCCTGTCCGCGGCGATTGTTGAACCATCCAGCAGCCTGGTGGGTGCCGATGCCGGTGAAGTGGCAGGGGTTGGTAAGCTGGGTGTAAAACTGGCCGACACACTGGCGTCTGTGGTCGATGATTTTGATGTTCTGATCGATTTTACGTCACCTGAAGTGACGTTGGACAATGTTGCTTACTGTGCAGCTCAGGGAAAACACGTGGTGATCGGTACCACGGGGTTGAATGATGCACAGAAAGAGCGTCTTAACGTATTGGCAGAAAACACGGCCATTGTGTTTGCGCCAAATATGAGTGTAGGCGTCAATCTCTGTTTCAAACTGCTGGAAGTTGCTGCCAGGGCGCTGGGTAACGATGATTATGATATCGAAGTGATCGAAGCTCATCATCGCCATAAAGTCGATTCACCCTCCGGCACTGCTCTGCGAATGGGTGAGGTCGTTGCGGATGCACTGGGACGTGACCTGAAAACCTGTGCAGTGTATGGCCGTGAAGGTCAGATAGGTGCCCGACCGCGCGGTGAAATTGGTTTTGAGACCATTCGTGCGGGTGATGTGGTGGGTGATCATACCGTGTTGTTTGCCACTGAGGGTGAGCGTATTGAGATTACTCATAAGGCCAGCAATCGTCTGACGTTTGCCAAGGGTGCGGTCCGTGCGGCTGTTTGGCTGCAGGATAAAACCACCGGCCTTTATGATATGCAGGATGTGCTCGGACTGCGCTGAAAAATCTGCTTCATCGACAAAAAAAGCCCGCACCCTGATGGTTGCGGGCTTTTTTTATTTCTGGCTGATACGCTAAAACATTGATCTATCCCCTACGTCTTACCCTGCACTCTGTTCTAGTCTTATAGCGGCATGCTTTTAATTGCGTTCCGCAGGGGCTTTAGATGGATACTCAGTGTGCGAAGTTTCTTAAACGACAGGATTTCCAGCAATTGCTGGTCAAGCTACAGGCTGCTGGCTATCGGGTGGTGGGGCCTCAGGTGCGTGATGAGGCACTGATTTATGCCGACCTGACTAGCGTGAATCAACTGCCTAAGGGTTGGACGGACTATCAGGTGCCTGGCGCTTACCGCCTGCAGCAGACCGGTAGCGAGCGCCTGTTTAACTGGGCCAACGGGCCTCAGGCGCTGAAACCTTTGCTGTTTCCCGCCAGAGAGGTGTTGTGGCAAGCCAGACGTCAAGCGGATGGCAGTGTTGAGTTTCTGATTCCTGACGCTCAGGTTGAGAAGGTTGCTGTGCTTGGCGTAAAAGCCTGTGATCTGGCTGCACTGCGTTTGCAGGACCAGCATTTTCTGGAAGGTGAGTTTGTTGACCCCGGTTATCAGGCACGCCGGGCGGGGTTGCTGTTGCTGGGCGTCAACTGCAGTCATGCCAGCGAAACCTGTTTCTGCCACTCTACCGGTGATGGACCTGAGGTGAGTACTGGTGCGGACATTTTGTTATCTGAACTGGATGAGGGGTTTCTTATCCAGGCAGACACTCCGGCCGGGCAGTCGATTATGCAGCAGCTGCCCCTGCAGACGGTTTCCACTGATCAAATTGCCCGGTCAGAGCAACAGACGGCGCAGGCTGTACAGCAACAGGTACGCGAGCTGCCTGCGATCAAACCCGATCAGCTGCAAAGCGCCAGGGCACATCCGCAATGGGATGATGTGGCCGACCGCTGTTTGGCTTGCGGTAACTGTACTATGGTCTGCCCCACCTGCTTTTGCCATCATCAAACTGATTTGCTAAGCCTGTCCGGTGAGCATAGTGACCGTCAGCGCGAGTGGGACAGCTGTTTTGGTGAAAGTCACGGCCATCTGGCCGGTATGCAGGTGCGACCGGATGTTAAAACCCGCTACCAGCAGTGGATGATCCATAAGCTTGATGTCTGGCAAAACCAATACGGGCGTTCTGGTTGCGTGGGTTGTGGCCGCTGTACCAGCTGGTGCCCGGCAGAGATCGACTTTGTCGCTGAAGTGCGTGCTTTGACTGGGGAATCCTCATGAGTGCGGCGCAGATGTTGTATCCGCTGCAGGCTCAGGTGGTGGAGGTAATTCATGAGTCAACCACTATCTTTACCCTGCGACTGAAATTGCTGGATGACGCTGCTCGAACGCAATACCGCTTCCGGCCTGGGCAGTTCAATATGCTGTATCTGTTTGGTGTCGGTGAAGTACCTATCTCCATCGTATCCGACCCCGAAGATGAACAACTGATTGACCATACCATCCGCATCGTCGGCCGGGTGACAGCAGGGTTGGCACAGTTGCAGCCGGGTGACCAGCTGGGGTTACGCGGACCGTTTGGTACCGGCTGGCCGTTGTTGCAGGCCGAGCAGCGTGATCTGGTGATTATTACCGGAGGCCTGGGCTGTGCGCCGGTAGTGGCGGCCATCAATTTCGCTCTCAAGCGGCGGGAAAAATTTGGCCACATCTGTGTGGTGCAGGGTGTTAAGCACAGTAATGATCTGATCTGGGGGGATATGTATGCCCGCTGGCGGCAATTACCTGATGTGCAGGTATTGCTGGCTGCTGATCAGGCAGGTCAGGGCTGGCCATTTCACCAAGGGCGTATCACTGAGCTGCTGGACCAGCTACAAGCAGACTTACCAGCGGCTGTGGCCATGGTCTGCGGACCAGAAGGGTTGATGTTGGCTGCTGCCAACCAGCTGATCGCTCAGGGGCAGCCGCCCGGGCAGATCTTTCTGAGTCTGGAGCGGAATATGCAATGTGCTGTTGGGCATTGTGGGCATTGTCAGTTTGGTGCTGATTTTATCTGCCATCACGGACCGATCTTCAGTTATCCAGATATTGCCCCGCGCTTGTGTGTGGAGGGTGTCTGATGCGTTCTCGCTTAAGTTTGGCTGTGCATAAATTCAGTTCCTGCGATGGTTGCCAATTGGCGCTGCTGAATATGGGCCCTGATTTGCTGACATTGGCGCAGCGTGTAGAGATCAAACACTTTGCTGAAGCCGGGTTGCTGGATGAGGAAGCGCAGGTCGATGTGGCTCTGATTGAAGGCAGTGTTGTCACCGCGCATGACCAGCAGCGCATTCAGCAGATCCGTCAACGTAGCCGGTACCTGATTACCATCGGTGCTTGTGCTACTTCTGGAGGAATTCAGGCGCTCAAAAATCTCTCTGGGGAACGCCATTTGTGGCCAGGACAGATCTATCCCAGCCCAGAATTTATCGATAGTCTGGACTGTTCCGATGCGATCCGGGCGCATGTCAAAGTAGATTTTGAACTCTGGGGCTGTCCCATCAGCTCGGCACAGATAACCGCGGCGATAGGGCAGCTGCTGGAAGGTGTCATGCCGCCAGATCTGAGCGAAAAATTGTGTGTCGAGTGTAAGCGTAAACAGGTGGTCTGTACGTTGGTGACCCGAGGTGAACCTTGTCTTGGGCCGGTCACCCGTACCGGCTGTGGAGCCCTTTGCCCGGCGTTTGGTCGTGGTTGCTATGGTTGTTATGGTCCTGCGGAACTGCCTCGTAGTGACGCGTTGGCGCGGCGTTTCAGCGGGTTAGGTTTGGCACCGGAGGCTGTTAGTCGGCGGTTCCACCTGATTCATCCGCAGCAGCCTGCATTCCAGTTAATTGCGATTTCGGGAGAAGCAGATGACTGAACGTAAAATTCAGATTGATGTACCTGCGCTGGCCCGGGTTGAAGGTGAGGGAGCGCTTCATCTGAAAATTGATGGAGGTAAGCTTGCAGGCCTGCATTTTAAAATTTACGAGCCGCCGCGGTTTTTTGAGAAGTTTCTCGAAGGTCGTCACTTTTCTGAGGTGCCGGATATCGTGGCGCGTATTTGTGGTATTTGCCCGGTGGCCTATCAGGTCAGTGCCGCCAATGCTATTGAAGGACTGTTCCAGCTGCCGCTTACGCCCTGGATCAGGCAGATGCGGCGACTGTTGTATTGCGGTGAGTGGTTACAAAGCCACAGTTTACATATTCATTTACTGGCACTGCCAGATTACTTTGGCCATGACAGTGCCATTGGTCTGGCCAGTGATTATCCGGATGAAGTCAGGCGTGGTTTTGCTATTCAGGATGCCGGTAATCAGATTATGCGGTTGATGGGTGGTCGCTCGGTACACCCAGTGGGATTGAAGATTGGTGGTTTCCATCATGCCCCAGCCCCAGCTGATGTTGACGTTTTATTGGCAACGCTTGAAACCATGCTGCCGCAGGCGGAACAGATGTGTCACTGGCTGGCGACAATTGTCACTCCCGATGAATCACAGATATTTACCAGCGTAGCGTTGCGGGCTAAGGGTTATGCCATTGATTCGGGAGTGCTGGTCAGCTCAACTGGCTTGCAGCTCCATCCAGAGCAGTATGATCAGTATTTCACCGAGAGCCAGGTACCTTATTCCACTGCTTTATGGAGTCACCTGCAGGGACGGGATTACCTGGTGGGGCCGCTGGCTAGGATGAATCTGGGCTCTGCAGAATTGCCACAGCGGTTACAGCAGTTGCTGCAAGCTTTGGGTAATCCATTCCCCAGTCAGAATATGTTCCATAGCATGCTGGCCCGAGGCGTTGAAATTTGTCTGGCGCTGCATGATGCCATCGATATATTGCAACAATATCAACGACCAGAGATCACTGCTGTGGATGTTGACGTGAAGGCAGGGGTTGGCTGTGGCTGGAGTGAAGCACCCCGGGGTCTGCTCTGGCAGCGCTATGAAATTGACCAGGCCGGTATCATTCGGGTTGCACGTATTGTGCCTCCTACGAGTCAGAATCAAGCGCGGATAGAGCAGGATTTGCGCCATTCACTGAGCCGGTTTGGTTTGCACCAATCCGATGATGCCCTCAGGCTACATAGCGAAAAGGTGATTCGAAATTATGATCCCTGTATCTCTTGCGCGACGCATTTCTTGCGCCTGACGACTGCTCGGCAATGAAACCTATAGCCATCCTTTGTTTAGGTTCGGCCCATGGTGATGACAGTGTCGGTTGGCGGGTAGCTGAGCAGCTGAGCAGCTACCGCTGGCCGGACGTTAGGATAGAGGCACTGCATAACCCCGGTGCGGGCTTATTGACTCAGCTCAACCAATATCGTCGGGTATTGGTGGTGGATGCCTGCGATTGTTGCGCTGCAGCAGGAAGCCTGTTTCACTATCAACAACCGGTGCTACTGCAACAACCGGAGTCAGGGACGTTGAGTAGCCATCATGTCAGTCTGCCAGCGCTATTGCAGCTGGCCCGGCAACTGTCGTTGCCGTTGCCGCCGATGGAACTGTTTGCTGTGCAGGTTGCCGAGTGCCAGCCAATGGCGGAGCTATCACCTGCCGTGGCGGCAGCCCTGCCAAAACTGGTGGAACAGATTAGTGCAACCGTAGAGGAGGCGGTAAGGCAGCATGTATAAGCTAACGTTTTTTGTGCCAGAGTCACACTTGGAGTTTGTCAAAGATGGCTTGTTCAAGCTGGGGGTTGGCAAAATTGGCGATTACGATAGCTGTTGCTGGCAGGTGCTTGGTCAGGGCCAGTTTCGCCCGTTGCCGGGTAGTGATCCGTATATTGGCAGTCATGAGCAGTTGGAGCGTTTGCCCGAGTGGAAGGTTGAAATGGTCTGTGAAGACCGCCTGATCCAGGCGGCGGTGGCGGAACTTAAGCGGGTGCATCCTTACGAAGAGGTTGCCTATGATGTCTGGCAACTGGCTGATATTTAACTTGTTTGTCTGCTGAAGGGGAGAGTCGGTGACACAGTCATTGGTGCGTTATTCCAGGATTCTCGCCATAGTCGGAGATATCGTTACTGTTCATGTGGCGTTGCCGGACTCTGGCGTTTCCCCCATCAGCTTTGGTGACCTGGCACTGATCGAAAGTCGTGCAGACGAAGAGTTACCACGCATGGCGCAAGTGGTGCTGCTGGATCGGGAGCGGGTTTCCTTGCAGGTATTTTCTGGTACTAAGGGGTTATCCACTCACTCTGCAGTACGTTTCTTGGGTTACCCGATGCAGGTAGCTTTTTCGTTGAATATTCTGGGGCGCGCTTTTTCCGGTACTGGTCTGCCAATTGATAGGGGTCCCTCCCTGAACGATGAGCCTCGGGTAGAGATTGATGGCCCGACCGTCAATCCGATGCGCCGGGTACTGGCGTCCCATATGATCCGCACCGATGTGCCGATGGTAGATGTATTCAATTGCCTAGTAGAAAGCCAGAAAATACCTATCTTCTCCGTGGCCGGGGAACCCTACAATGAGCTGCTTGCCAAAATAGGTACGCATGCAGATGCTGACGTGGTGGTGTTTGGCGGCATTGGCCTGACGTTTGATGATTATCATTTTTTCCGCCAGACTTTTGAGCAGGCCGGAGTGCTGGCGAGAACGGTGATGTATGTGCATCAGGGTTCTGATCCGACGGTGGAAGCGTTGTTGGTACCGGATATGGCACTGGCGGTTGCAGAACACTTTGCGGTTGAAGAGGGGCAGCGGGTGCTGGTTCTGCTGACCGATATGACAGCTTATGCCGATGCCCTGAAAGAGGTGGGGATCGCAATGGAGCATGTGCCCTCCAACCGGGGTTATATCGGCGACCTGTATTCTCAGCTGGCGCGCCGTTATGAAAAAGCCTGTGACTACAAAGGTGCCGGTTCGGTGACCATTCTGTCGGTTACCACCATGCCGGGTGACGATGTCACCCATCCGGTGCCGGACAATACCGGTTATATCACCGAAGGACAGTTTTACCTGCATGACGGGGTGATCGATCCGTTTGGCTCCCTGTCGCGGTTGAAGCAGCATGTCATCGGCAAGGTTACCCGGGAGGATCATAGTCAGATCATGAATACCATGGTGCGGTTTTATGCTGAAGCCATGGATGCCCGCCAGAAACAGGCAATGTCATTTGAACTCAGTGAATACGACCTGCGTTTACTGCAGTTTGGTGATCTGTTCCGGCAGCGGTTTATGGATATCCGGATCAGCATGCCGCTGGAACAGGCGCTGGATCTATGCTGGCAGACCCTGGCAGAGTGCTTCGATGTGCAGGAGTTGCTGATGAAGCAGAGTCTGGTGGATAAATACTTCCCCACAGTCACACGTCAACCCGCACCAGAGGCGGTGTATGGCTAAACTGGCGCTGAATAAAAGCTCGCTTAACCGGGAGGGAAAGCGCTTACAAACCTTCCGTCAGTTTCTGCCTGCACTCGACCTTAAACGGAAGCAGCTACTGTCTGCTCGACTGGACACCCGGCGTCGTTTACAGGCGAATGAAGTTGCATTGCAGGCATTGCACCAACAGGTTGAGCGCCAGTTGCTCATGCTGGCGGATACGGATGTGCCGGTGGAGGGTTTAATCAGGATTCGCGAGCTGGAGATCGGCAAACGTAACCTTGTTGGGGTTGAGTTGCCCCAGTTGCAGCAACTTGAGCTTGAATACACCTCCTATTCCCGCCTGATGCTGCCGCATTGGGTAGACCCCTTACTGGAGATGCAGGAGCAGGCGGTGCGGCTGGAGGTAGACATTAAACTGGATCTGCTCAGCCTGCAGCGGCTTGAACAGGCGATCCAGAAAACCACCCAACGCTTGAATCTGTTCGATAAGGTGCTAATTCCCAAAACAGAGAGCAATATCAGACGTATCCGCATAGCGCTCTCTGATGCTGAACGGGCTGGAGTGGTCCGCGCTAAACTGGCTAAGAGCAAACACCGGAGTCTGGCATGAGCATTGCGCCACTGCTTAAGGCGACGCTGATCGGGCTGAGTGCAGATAAACCGGTGTTGCTGGAGCAGTTGCAGCAACTGGGCCTACTGCACATGATTCCGCTGCAACCGCCGCGACCACTTGTGGCAGATGAGAGTACAGAGCTCAGTCCGGCACGCTTGCAGCTGGTGTTGCGGTACCTGCTGGATTGTCCTGATAAACGTCGGCAGGTGACTACTGCCAGGCATTTCGATCTACCGGTGGTGGCTCAGCAGGCGGATGAAAATCGTCAGCACCGGCTCAGTTTGCTGGAACAGCGTGATTTTCTACAGAACCGGATTAAGGACTTGCGTCCCTGGGGTGATTTCCGCTTGCCGGAAACGGATGAACTGTACCAGCAAAAACTCTGGTTCTATCTGGTGCCTAACTATCGTATGGCAGAGGTGCAAAAGTCTGACCTGACCTGGCAACAGGTGTACCAGGACAACCGTCATAGCTATGTGGCTGTGGTTGCTGAGCAAGAGCCACTGTTCGATGCGATGCCGGTGCCGCGTACCCATACTGGAGTCGTGCCGCTGAGTCAGTTGCACAAGTCTTTGGAAGATGTGGAAGTCGCACTGGAAACACTGGAAGCGGAGCGCCAAGGGCTGACCTGCTGGATCTTCCTGCTGCAGTGTTCTGTCGCCGGTACGATGGATGCAGCACAGCGCAGTGAAGTCGCCGCTATGACCCTTGATGCGGGAGAGGTATTTGCCTTGCAGGGATGGTTGGCTAGTCGTGACCTGGAACGGTTGCAACAGTTTGCCTCGGAGCAGGGGATGGTACTGCAGCTGGCGGCGCCAGATCAGGCTGAACAGCCACCGACGCTGCTGCAGAACGACCCTGCCACTTCGGCTGGAGAGGAGATCGTGCACTTCTTTCAGGAACCGGGGTATCGCAGTTGGGACCCATCACGGGTGGTGTTTTTTTCGTTTGTGACCTTTTTTGCTCTGATTATGTCGGATGCGGGTTACGCGTTGTTGTTGGCGGCGGGAATCCTGTTGTTCTGGCGTCATTTCGAGCGCAGCCGGACCGGGCGTCGATTGCGCACACTGGGTATGGCGCTGTCGGTGTCAGGTGTGCTTTGGGGCATGCTGGTGGGCAGTTATTTTGGTGCTGCCCCCCCTCCCTGGTTAGCGGGTTGGAAAGTTGTCGACCTGTATGACTTTGACAGCATGATGCGATTATCCATCTGCCTTGGTGTTCTACATCTGGTATTGGCTAACCTGATGATGGCATGGGTGAGACGGCGCACCATACAGGCGTTGGCACCGATTGGCTGGTGCCTGATTTTGCTCAGTGGTTTGCTGGGCTGGTTGCTGGGCATTGGGTTGATGGTTAATGCAGGGTTTGTCCTGGGCTTATTACTGGTGCTGGGCTGCACCAGTCAGCGCGCCGGTTTTGGCTGGCGGCGCTGGTTGGATGGGGTACTGGCACTGACGGGTATCAGTAAATTATTTGGTGATGTGCTCAGTTATATGCGGCTGTTTGCGCTGGGTCTGGCCAGTGCGTCACTGGCGATTACCTTTAATCAATTGGCTCAGGATGTTGCTCTGGCGCTGCCAGTGGTTGGCGTGTTTTTTAAAATGTTGATTCTATTGCTCGGGCATTTGCTTAATTTCGTGCTGACGGTCATCAGTGGTGTGGTGCATGGCTTGCGGCTGAATCTGATTGAATTTTATAACTGGAGTCTGGCGGATGAAGGCTATGCCTTTCAGCCATTTGCAAAGCAGGAGGTTTCACCTTGGATAACCTGATATTGGCACTGGGCTGGGCGGGCCTGTATGGCCCCATGGCGTTGGGAGCCATCGGCAGTATGATCGGGTGTGCGCTGGCGGGTCAGGCTGCTTGCGGAGCACTGCTGGAAACAGAGTCGGGTCATGGTCGTTACATAGGGATCTCTGCCATGCCATCGTCCCAGTCAATATACGGCATAGTGGTGATGTTTGCGCTGAACCGTGAACTCACCACCACCAATGCTCCGGGACTGGCAGCTATCGGGTTATTGTGCGGGCTGGCGTTGTTGTTCAGTGCTGTTTACCAGGGGCGTTGTTGTGCTTCAGCCATTCATGTTTCCAGAATTCGGCCGGAAATTTTTGGTATGTCTCTGGCTCCGGCGGCAATTGTTGAAGGGTTTGCGGTGTTTGCCTTTATTTTTGCGCTGGTTCTCAGTGAGGGCATTCCGGTATGAAAAATGGCAAACCTGAGCATGCCGCTTCTGGCGTAGAAGCACTGATTGATAAGCTGCGTGACCAAGGGGTGCGCCAGGGTCAAGCAGAGGCGTCTCGGTTGGTGGATGAGGCCGAACGACGGGCCGATTGGTTGTTGGCTCAGGCGCGTCAGGAAGCCGAGCAACTGGTACACCATGCCCGCGCAGAAGCCGATGCGTTACGCAGTGCCGGAGAAGAAGCCTTAAAAGTAGCGGCCCGGGATCTGCAATTGGATGTGAAGGAGCAGTTAACCCGCAGCTTTACTGACCAGGTGGAACGGCTGGTTACGCAGCAGATGGATAACGAAGCTTTTATTCGCCAGTTGGTGTTGGCGTTGGTTAACCGAGTCGCGGAAGATACGGGGCTGAATGAGGCAGATGCGCTGCAGATTGTGCTGCCTGCGGACAGCATCGGTTTAGAAGAGTTGCGGCGCAATCCGCAGGAATACCGTGACGGACAGCTGAGTCGCTTTGTACAGTCACTGGCGGCGGAGCAGTTGCGTGCCGGGATTAGTTTTGATTTGCATGCTGGCGCAGGTATTCGCATTCGCTTGCAGGCTGAAGATATTGAGGTAGACCTTAGTCCGGCGGCTGTCAGTGAATTGCTGTTAAAGCATCTACAGCCCAGGTTTCGTGCCATGCTCGAAGGGGTGATCCGCTAGTGGCTGATTATGTGACGCTGATAAATGCCCTGCCCAGCCTGCCGACGTTGGATAAATGCCGGCAATTGCCACTGTCCCGAATCGCGCTGGAGCGCCGGTTGAGTATGTTGTCGCATCATGACAGTGAGCAGCTGGCTTTGGTGGAGCAACTGTATTTCCCCCATCAGGGTCGGGCTAAACAGCAGTCAGAACAGCAGCTGGTCCAGCACTGGCAACAACAATTGGCGTGTATCGACAGTCTTCAACTCCAGGCACGGGTCAATTATTTGCTTGAGTTGTGGACCTTGTTGGCTGCGTTGCGGTATCGGGCGGCGGGTCAGCGCAGTGGTGAAGCTTTCCTGGGTGCAGGTCGCTGGCTAGGGCAGATCCGGCGGCACTGGCATGAATCGCGGTTTGGTCTCGAAACGCTCTGGCCAGAGGTATCAGGGCTCTGTCATGCGTTTGATCATGCAGCACCAGAGCAGGTGGAACGGCACCTGAACCGGCTCCTGTGGCAAGACCTGTGGCGGTGTGAACAACAGCGTTTGTTTGATTTTGATGCGGTGGTCTGTTTTGTCTTGCGCTGGGGGCTGGCTGAACGCCAGCTCAGCTATCAGGTGCAACCGGCTTTACAGCGCTTTCAGGCGCACAGTTGTCAGTTATTGGCGTCGTCAGAACCGCTCGCTTTGTGGTTGAAGGAAACGCGTTATGCATGATCAGGTTACAGCCCGGGTGATGGCGGTACGAGATGATATTGTCACCGTGCAACTGCTCCGGGATGCGTCGGGTGAACCTTATGCGATCCGAAAAAACGAAGTGGTCTACCTTTGCCCGGCCCGGCATGAGGGTGAGCGCCCTCGTTACCTGCAAGCCGAGGTTTTGCGGGTACGACAAGGTGAGGCAGACGTACAGGTGTTTGAGAGTACCCGCGGTGTAGCGATTGGTGATGCTGTACGGCAAAGCGGTGCGATGTTGTCCGTGACGCTGGGGCCCGGGCTGCTGGGGCAGGTCTATGATGGACTGCAGAACCCGTTGGAAAAAATTGCCGCACAGGAAGGTTTTTTTCTACCCCGTGGTCTGCAATTAAACGGCCTTGATACACAGCAACACTGGGCGTTTCAGCCGAGGGTTAAGGTTGGCGCGAAGGTGCGTGCGGGTGATCTGTTGGGCGATGTTCAGGAGGGGCGCTTCCGGCATCAGATAATGGTGCCGTTTGGTCTGCTGGGCAGTGCTCGGGTCAGCTGGATTCAGGAGGGCAGTTTTACTGTCACTACCCCGGTTGTGCGTTTGCAAACCCAGTCAGGCAAAGAGCGTGAAGTGACCATGCAGCAGGAATGGCCGGTACGAATTCCGGTCAGTGGTCCACTCTTGCGTAATGGCAGCAGTGAGCGCCAGTACCCTAAGCAACCGCTGCTGACCAGTATTCGGCTGATTGATACGTTTTTCCCGGTGGCGCGGGGCGGCAGTGCCTGTATTCCGGGGCCTTTTGGTGCCGGTAAAACGGTACTGCAGAATCTGATATCGCGTTATTCGGATGTTGATATTGTCGTGATTGTTGCCTGTGGCGAACGAGCTGGGGAGGTGGTGGAAACCATTACAGAGTTTCCAAACCTACCGGACCCCCATGGCGGCAGCCTGATGGATCGCACGGTGATCATTTGTAATACCTCGTCTATGCCGGTGGCAGCACGGGAGGCCTCAATTTATACCGGCATTACCATCAGCGAGTACTACCGGCAAATGGGTTACAACGTATTGTTGATTGCGGACTCAACCTCCCGCTGGGCACAGGCAATGCGGGAGACCTCTGGTCGGCTGGAAGAGATACCTGGGGAAGAGGCATTTCCGGCTTATCTGGATTCGGCCATCAGAGCCTTGTATGAACGGGCAGGGGTGATTCGTACCAATACCGGTGCCACCGGCAGCCTGACATTGATTGGTACCGTGTCGCCTGCCGGGGGTAATTTTGAGGAGCCTGTTACCCAGTCGACCCTGCGCACGGTAAAAACCTTTCTTGGCTTGAGCGCCGAGCGTGCATATAAGCGGGCCTATCCGGCAGTAGACCCGTTGATCAGTTGGTCGCGCTACCTGATGCAGATGACCGATTGGTATCAGAGCCATCTTGGTGCGGATTGGGTGGATGCGGTGAAACAGATGCAGCACTTGCTGGTGGCTGGTGAATCAGTACAGCAGATGATGCAGGTTACCGGTGAGGAAGGTGTGACATTGCAGGATTATATTACCTATCATCGAGCACTCTGTTTGGATCAGGTTTATCTGCAACAGGATGCGTTTGATCCGGTGGATGTGTCTACACCACTGGCACGGCAAAAGACGTTGTTTGAGCTACTTCAGCGTTGCTTGCTGGGTGAGCAGACGTTTACGGATAAGGATCAGGCGCGGCAGTTTTATCTGCAACTGACAGGGTTGTTGAAAAACTTGAATTACAGCCGCCAGGATAGCCCCGACTACGGTAAATATCTGCAGCAGATAGAAGCGATGTTGATGCCTGATGCTATTGCTGCAGTGAGTGACTAGGGGCGATTATAGCGGGTGCCCTGCAGTTCGATCTGGCGTAATGGGAATGTGCCGGTTTTGCGATCCTCAAAATAGTATTGCAGCGCATTACGGATGGTATGAAAGGCCAGCTCCTCCCAGGGGATCTCGTCCTCGGCAAACAGTTCTACTTCAAGCGATTCATTGCTGGTGCTGAATTCAGGTTTATCCATCTCGGCGAGATAGATCAGCTGTACCTGATTGACATGGATAATGGAGGTCATGGTGTAAAGGCTAAGCAGGCGGACTTCCGCATTGGCTTCTTCGCGGGTTTCCCGCAAAGCGGCCTGCTGGGTGGATTCATTGTTTTCCATAAATCCGGCCGGCAATGTCCAGAAGCCCAGGCGTGGTTCGATGGCGCGTCGACACAGTAGTACTTTGTCTTGATATACCGGCAGACATCCGGCAATAATTTTCGGGTTTTGGTAGTGAATAGTGTCGCACTGGCGGCAAATGTGGCGCGGCAGGTTATCGCCTTCCGGGATGGCAATGTGTAATTCTGCAGCGCAATTGGAACAATACTTCATGACGCTTCCTTATTTTCAACAGCCCATTCTAGGCAGCTGTTAGCAAACACTCAACCGGGATTTTCGGTTGGCTTTCTACCCCGGCCGGGCACAGGGTAGAATAGAATAGACATCAGCGGTTGGAACTACCATGTTAACTCAGATTCGGCATCGCCTTGCACAGCATGAACCGCGGCAATTGTTTGCTCAGCGGGCGCAGGCGGGTGTGCTGGTGGCCCTGACAGACAATGTTACCGGTCCGGAGGTGATCCTCACCCGCCGTGCTGTTCGGCTCTCGACCCATAGCGGAGAAGTGGCTTTCCCCGGCGGTAAACGTGATCCGGAAGATATCGATCTACTGCATACTGCGCTGCGTGAAGCACATGAAGAGGTAGGTATTGCGCCAGACCAGGTGGATATTATTGGCCCGCTGGGGCAGGTGATGTCGAAGCATGCCTTGCAGGTAACGCCTTGGGTGGGGGTCGTCTCAGCGGATATACGGCTGACTCCTAACCCAGGTGAAATTGATCAGATTTTCCGGGTGCCGCTGACATTTTTCATGGCGGATCATCGGTGCCGGACTGATGCGTTGCAGTTTCGCGGTAAGACTCTGTATGTGCCTGCCTGGGAGTTTGACGGACATATAATCTGGGGACTGACGGCCTACGTGCTGGTGGAGTTGCTAAATATCGGTTGTGACGCAGGTATTCCGATGCGGCCCAGGCCTGAACATGACATGAGGTATCGCTAGTGCTTTATACATTGGATGGATGTGACGTCACTTTGCTGGGTGAAGAACACTTTGTCGCAGAGAACGCCACAGTGATCGGTAATGTGACCCTGCATGACTGCAGTAGTGTTTGGTTTAATGCGGTGATTCGCGGTGATAACGACCCCATTATCATTGGTGAGCGCAGTAATATTCAGGACGGCGCGGTGCTGCATACCGACCCGGGTTTTACCTTGAGTATTGGTGCAGATGTGACCATTGGTCATCAAGCGATGCTGCATGGCTGTGCCGTGGGAGATGGCTCCCTGATTGGCATTGGTGCGGTGGTGCTGAATGGTGCTCAGATTGGTAAAGGCTGCCTGGTTGGTGCTAATGCATTGGTTCCGGAGGGTATGGTGATTCCTGATTATTCTTTGGTTGTGGGTGCTCCGGCCAAGATAAAACGCGTGCTTACTGAGGAGCAGGTTGCCGGCTTGCTGGAAAACGCGCATCACTATGTAGCTAACATGCGCCGCTACTGTCGTGGCTTGCAGTTACAGGAATCAATATGACCGTTGATGTTCAGCTTAAGCCTGTGCCTAACCCTTGTATCGGTGTGTGCGCTCTGGATGAGCATGACCTCTGTATTGCCTGCAGGCGCAGTGGGATTGAGATTGCTGAATGGGGCGTTTATAGCAATGAGCAAAAACGGCAGGTGATCCGTAAGGTTATTAAACGAGAAGCGGGGGATCTTAGCGTATGAAATCGATGCCGGTTATGGTTGATATCTGTCTCGTGCCGTTGGGTGTAGGTGTGTCGCTGGGTGAGTATGTAGCCGCTTGTCAGACGGTGTTTCAGCAGGCCGGACTCAACTATCAGTTGCATGCCTACGGTACCAATGTCGAAGGCGAGTGGGACGCAGTGATGGCGGCAGTCAAACGCTGTCATGAGGTAGTGCATGAAATGGGTGCGCCGCGTATTACCACCTCTATGCGGCTAGGTACCCGCACCGACCGTCATCAGT
The DNA here is from genome assembly GCF_048548695.2 of Pontibacter sp. JAM-7. Lineage (NCBI taxonomy): Bacteria > Pseudomonadati > Bacteroidota > Cytophagia > Cytophagales > Hymenobacteraceae > Pontibacter > Pontibacter sp. JAM-7. Next base: position 163,247 of record NZ_JBLYIF020000007.1, on the reverse strand, counting down.
CGATGCAGGACAAGCTAGATAGTGTGACGCAACGTCTGGTGGTTGATGACTGATCTTGCTTGATCAGTCATCTCCATCGGGGTTAGGCAGTGCAATAATCCGCGCGGTTTTGATCATGTTTTCGCCGATTTGCAGGGTCTCAATGCGGTAGTGGTCAATTTCAACACAAACATTGGCATCGGGCAGGGATTCCAGTTTTTCAGTGATCATACCGTTGATGGTTTTCGGGCCATCGGTTGGCAGGTTCCAGTTTACGTGCTTGTTCACATCGCGAATGTAGGCGGTACCATCGACAAAGTAGCTGCCATCTTCCTGTAAGTGCACGTCATGGTTTTCATCAGGATTGGTATTGGACAGCTCGCCGACAATCTCTTCTAGAATATCTTCCAGAGTGACAATGCCCTGAATGTCGCCATATTCATCTACGACCAGACCAATGCGCCGGTTTTGACGTTGGAAGTGCAGTAGTTGGGTCTGTAGTGGCGTGCTTTCCGGAATAAAGTAGGGTTCTCGAATGACCTGCAGAATCGCTGCTTTGGTGACGCTGCCCTCGCTGAAAACCTGTGCCAGGTTGCGCATATGCAGAATGCCCACCACCTTATTTAATTCGCTCTGGTACACCGGCAGGCGAGTATGTTCGGTATTGCTGAGTTTGGCGATAATGGTATCAATATCTTCATCCAGATCGATCCCCAGCACTTCATTGCGAGGTACCATGATGTCATTCACAGTGACTTCATTCAGCTCTAGCACGCCCAACAGCATGTTCTGGTTGGTTTGCGGTAACAGTGCGCCAGCTTCATGCACTAACGTACGCAGTTCTTCGGTGCTGAGATGGTGCTGATTATCACCTGTTACCTTGACGCCAAACAGGCGCAAAAAGTTATTGGTAATGGTGTTGATAATCCACACCAGTGGGTAGATCAGCTTCAGTAGTGGTATCAGTACATAGGATGCCGGGAACGCGATCTTTTCCGGGTGTAGCGCGGCCATGGTCTTGGGCGAAACCTCAGCAAAAATCAGGATGACAACGGTCAGTGCGGCGGTGGCAATCGCGATGCCGGCATCACCCCACAGACGTACCGCAATAACAGTGGCAATGGCAGAGGCCAGAATGTTGACGAAGTTGTTGCCAATCAGAATCACGCCGATCAGGCGGTCGGGCCGGGATAGCAGCTTACTGGCTTTGCGTGCACCGCGGTGTTTTTTGTTGACCAAATGTTTCAACCGGTAGCGGTTGAGCGACATCATTCCGGTTTCAGAGCTGGAAAAAAACGCGGAACAGAGGATAAGAAAAACCAGAACCCCGAGTAGGGTACTTATTGATGCATCTTCCAAGAGCGGTCGGCCTGTATTATGGATTGCCCTGCATTGTCAGTATCACTGCTTCGCCTGTCAAGGCTGAGGCCCTGCAGGTTAACGATTAACTGTGCAGGATCAGCTCGGTGACAAATTTGCTGCCAAAGTAACCCAGTGCCAGCAAGGCGAAACTGCCCAGAGTCCAGCGGATAGCGGTGTGGCTGCGCCAGCCGAAACTCAGGCGGCCGAAGAGTAGCGTGGCATACAGGCCCCAGGCCATGATCGACAGCACCGTTTTGTGTACCAGATGCTGGGCAAACAGGTTGTCCTCGAACAGAAAGCCTGTCACCAGAGACGCAGTCAGCAGGATCAATCCGGCCCAGAGCAGTTCAAACAGGAACCGTTCCATCGTTTGCAGGGGGGGCAGAGAGGCAATCAATCCACGGGTGTGGTGGTGTTTTAAAGCGGCTTCCTGTCTGGAGAGCAGGATTGCCTGAATCACCGCAATGGTGAAAACGCTATAGGCCAGGATAGACAGCAGAATATGTGCAATCAGACCGCCAGCATAGGGTTTGCCGGGTTGTAGGTCGGTGACGATGGTGAGTAATGCCGTAATCAGTGCCATCGGCAGAACACCTAAAAACAGGTTGTCTATGGCCTGACGCAGGCTGCTTAATAACACCAGTCCGGTGACTAGCCAGGCGATCAGCGAGCCAGCACTGAACAGGCTTAGATTCAGCCCCTGCGGTTGGTGCAGTACTGTGTAGACCGACAGGGTATGGGCGACAAAGCCTCCCAGCGCCAGCCATTTAAGTAAAGCGGGTTGCGCCGTACGTTTACCGAGCACCACCTGATATTGCAGCAAGGAGGCGGCACCATAAAGTAAAACTGCTAGCAAAGTGGAAAACAGTAGCATTGGAATCCCTTAATACAGCCTGTCACCGATAGGCCCGCGGATACTGGATGTTCGCAGGCAGGCTAAGTGTGTCATAGAACGCGGGTGGATTAAATAACGTGACGCTATTCGCAGCTGCGTTGGCACTGAGGTATAATCCTCGCCTTTATTACCACATCTTTTTTGAAATTATCCCAACCGCCGCAAGTGCTTGATAAAGCCAATTGATGTTCCAGCAGGTGGAAGGGGAACCGGGGTACGACATGTTCGAAAACCTTACAGAGCGATTAACGCAAACGCTCCGCAGTGTTACGGGTCAGGCCAAGCTGACCGAAGACAATATAAAAGGCACCCTGCGTGAAGTGCGGATGGCATTGCTGGAAGCGGATGTGGCTTTGCCGGTGGTCAAAGACTTCATTAACAGCGTTAAAGCGCGCGCGGTGGGTCAGGAGGTCAGTAAAAGCCTGACCCCGGGTCAGGTTTTCGTCAAGATCGTCAACGAAGAGATGGTCAGCCTGATGGGCGAGGCCAACGAACAGTTGAATCTGGCGACTGTGCCGCCAGCCGTAGTGTTGATGGCTGGTCTGCAGGGCGCGGGTAAAACCACGTCCGTTGCTAAGCTGGGTCGCCACCTGCGCGAGCGGGAAAAGAAGAAAGTGCTGGTGGTGTCTGCGGACATATACCGTCCTGCAGCGATTAAACAGCTAGAAACCCTGGCGGCAGAAGTCGAGGTCGACTTCTTTCCCTCCACAGCGGAGCAGGATCCGGTAGATATCGCCAATGCGGCGATCGCCCATGCCCGTATCCAGCAGCATGATGTAGTGCTGGTAGATACGGCCGGTCGACTGCATGTCGACGAAGACATGATGGGTGAGATCCGCCGTCTGCATGATGCGGTAAAACCGATCGAAACCCTGTTTGTGGTCGATGCCATGACGGGTCAGGATGCGGCCAACACTGCCCGCGCTTTTAATGAAGTGCTGCCACTGACCGGTGTGATTCTGACCAAAACGGATGGCGATGCCCGTGGTGGTGCGGCCTTATCCGTGCGTCAGATTACCGGCAAACCAATTAAGTTTATCGGTGTCGGCGAGAAAGTTGATGCGCTGGATCCGTTCCATCCTGATCGTATTGCGTCCCGTATTCTGGGTATGGGTGATGTGCTCTCGCTGATCGAGGAAGCAGAGCAGAAGATAGATAAGGAAAAGGCGGAAAAATTTGCCCGCAAGATCAAAAAAGGCAAAGGCTTTGATCTGGAAGACTTCCGCGAACAGATCTCCCAGATGAAAAATATGGGTGGTATGGCCGGCCTGCTGGATAAACTGCCCGGTATGGGACAGATGGCTCAAGCGGCGGAAGCCGCCAATGCCGAGAAAGGCATTCATCAGATGGAGGCGATTATCAACTCCATGACCCCGGCAGAACGTCGTAAACCGGACATTATCTCAGGCTCGCGTAAAAAACGTATCGCCAGGGGGTCAGGTACCCAGGTACAGGATGTCAATCGACTGCTTAAGCAGCATAAACAGATGTCCAAAATGATGAAGAAATTCGGCGGTAAGGGCATGGGTAAAATGATGCAAGGCATGAAAGGTATGCTGCCTCCCGGCATGGGCGGCGGTGGCGGATTTGGCGGTCCGGGCGGATTTGGCGGCGGTGGTTTTCCGCGCTAAATCTGGCGTGGTTAAAAAAACGGCAAAATGCTTTCTAAGGGCGGCGAATTCACGTAGAATTGCCGCCCTTGATTTTTAACGGCCCAATCTGTGGTTTGCAGGTTGGTTAATCAAACTGTGGGCGATACCAAAACCCACTCAATAAAGGGATCTAACGCATGGTAATAATTCGTTTGTCTCGCGGCGGCGCCAAAAAGCGTCCTTTCTATCACATCTCGGTGGCTGATTCGCGTAATGCGCGTGATGGTCGCTTTATTGAGCGGCTCGGTTTCTTTAACCCGTCTGCACGTGGTCAGGAAGAGCGTCTGCGCCTCGCACTGGATCGCGTTGAATACTGGCAGGGTAAAGGTGCACAGCTGTCTGAGCGTGTAGCTACTCTGGTTAAGGAAGCTAAAAAAGCATCAGCGTAATTGCTGATCGATCAGGTAGCCGGATGAGCAGTAAGAACAGCGAAGCGACAGTTGTACTTGGCAGTGTTACTGCGGTCTACGGAATTAAAGGTTGGGTAAAAGTCTATTCCCATACCGATCCGTTAGAAAATATCTTCAGCTACGGGCCCTGGTTAATGGAGTTTGACGGTGAGTGGAAACCGGTTGCGGTGGAAGCAGGCAAACCTCATGGCAAGGGACTGGTCGCCAAACTGACCGGTGTGAATGACCGAACCCTGGCCAGCAAATATTGCGGCAAGGAGATCCGGGTTGATGCCAGCCAGCTGCCAGAATTGGCAGCCGGTGAGTATTACTGGAGTCAGTTGGAAAACTTGATGGTTTATACCGAGTCCGGCCAGTTGCTGGGCAAGGTAAGTCACCTGATGGAAACCGGTGCTAATGATGTGTTGGTGGTGAAGGGAACCGAGCAGAGCATTGACCGTAAACAACGGTTACTGCCCTGGTTGCCGGATCAGGTGATCAAAGAAATTAACCTGGAATCAGGTACCATGCGGGTCGATTGGGACCCGGAGTTCTGAACCGTGTGGTTCGGTGTGGTTACCCTCTTCCCTGAGATGTTCGAAGCAATTACAAGCTTCGGTGTCAGTGGCAGAGCGGTGAAAAACGGTTTGATACAGCTGCAGTGCTGGAGTCCTCGAGACTTCACCCATGATAAGCATCGCACTGTAGATGATCGGCCTTATGGTGGTGGCCCCGGCATGTTAATGAAGGTGCAGCCACTGCGGGATGCAATCCAGGCGGCTAAAGCGGCTGCCGGTGGTGAAGCTAAGGTGATCTACCTTTCACCCCAGGGACGCAAACTGGACCATAAAGGCGTGCAGGAGCTGGCCGAAAATAAACGGCTTATCCTGGTAGCTGGGCGCTATGAAGGCATTGATGAGCGCCTGCTGGGAACTGAAATTGATGAGGAATGGTCGCTGGGCGACTTTGTCTTGAGCGGTGGTGAACTGCCGGCCATGACCCTGATTGATGCGGTTTCCCGACTGGTGCCCGGCGTGCTCGGACATCAGGACTCGGCTGCTGAGGATTCGTTTTGTGATGGCCTGCTTGATTGCCCCCACTATACCCGCCCGGAACAGCTTGACGGCATGGACGTACCTGAGGTGTTGCTTAGCGGTAACCATGAGGTGATCAGGCGCTGGCGTCTGAAACAACAACTGGGCAGGACCTGGCAACGCCGGCCTGACCTGTTGGATTCCCTCACGCTGACAGCTGAGCAACAGGCATTGTTAACAGATTTTATCCGGGAGACCGAAGGGTCCGAAGGTTGAATACATTAGGAGCAAGCTATGAGCGGCAACAACCTGATTATTCAGCAGCTTGAAGCTGAACAGATGAGCAAACAGATTCCTGATTTTGCACCGGGCGATACCGTTGTGGTTCAGGTAAAAGTAACTGAAGGTAACCGTACTCGCCTGCAGGCGTATGAAGGTGTGGTACTGGGTAAGCGTAACCGCGGTCTGAACTCTGCGTTTACGGTACGTAAAATCTCCCACGGTGTGGGTGTTGAACGTACTTTCCAGACTTTCAGTCCTACCGTTGACAGCATTACCGTGAAACGTCGTGGTGATGTACGTCAGGCGAAACTGTACTACTTGCGTGAGCGTAGTGGTAAGTCTGCACGTATCAAGGAAAAGCTGGGTTAAGCTTTTGCTGTGTAATACTGAAAAAAACGGCCTCCGGGCCGTTTTTTATTGTCTGCATGAAAGGGCTGCAGTTTTTGGCACCGCAGCCGCTATGGAAGTAGGGGGTAAAACTGGTGTTTTACCCCCTACTCCATTAAGGTCTTTAAGTGGATCTCTCATGCCATCTATGTTTGTGATCGCTCAAAACGGAGTCTGAGGTTGTGCTGGCGACATTACGAATCCTGAAGTTTCTGGTCATTGTGCTGTTATTGCTGGCACTGGCCGCCGCTGCCGGTTATCTCTATATGTGGTGGCAGATTACCCGTACGGCAGATGCAGTGCAGGATGCCATCGCGCCATTCGTCACTATGGAATATGCCAGTGTCGAAATTGAACCGCTGAAATCTGAAGCCGGGATCCGCAATGTGCGGTTGACCCCGGTAGGCATGCAGGACGCCATTACGGTTGAACGTATGCTGCTTCGTACCGATAACCCGCTGCAGCTGCTGCAGGCTCCCCAGGGGTTGAGTAAGGAGCAGTTGCCAGATGCCTTTTCTGTCATTGTCACGGGCATTAATTTAAACCTGCAAAGTGACTTTATGCGGATGCTTGCTGAGAACGCCGTTGCCGTGCAGGAGGAAGCGGGGCCAAGTTATGACACCCTTGGCTGCGGTGACCTGCAATATATGGGGCTACCGCAGTGGCGGAAAATGGGCTTCAGTCAGCTACTATCAGATGTTCAGCTAAGCTATCGCCTTGACCGACTGGTGCAGACGGCGCGGTTTGATCTGTTTGCGGAAACCTTGGGTGTGGCTCGAGTAGAGGCTTCTTTGGCGATCGGCAGTAGCGAAAAAACGCCGACGGTTTCAGGTCTGTTTTCACCCAATACCCTGCTGGAGAGCATCGAACTGCGGATGCAGGATCTGGGCTATAACCTGCGCCGTAATCGCTTTTGTGCGCAATTGAATGATGAAGAGGTTGCTGAATACCGTGCCCGTTACCGGGACCTGTTGGCGGTGCGTCTGGCTAACGAGGGCTGGCAAATCCCGGTGTCGTTACTGGATGCTTATGACACCTTGAATAACCCCGGTGGTTCAATGTTAGCGCGGGTGCGACCGCAGATGATGATGGGGCCGCAAGCTGCATCTCTGATGCAGCAGCCTGAAGACCTGTTGGCGGTTCTCAAACCCTATGTTGAATTTTCAGGCAAGCAAGTATCGCTGCAGGGTGTGCGTTGGGACCCCTCACAAAAACAGCAGCCGGCGCTGGCGACCCCTAAACAATCGCCTGCTGAGACTGAGGCTACGGACCAAGTGGATGCCAAAGCTGCTGAATCTCTACCAGCGAAGGTAACAGCTGATCGACCGGCAGGCATTGGCAGGCCCCTGATAGTGCTGCCAGAGCGGAAAACCTTGCAGCGAGTAGCGGTCAATCAACTCAGTGGTCATGTTGGTCATCATGCTGTACTTAGAACCTATTTTGGCCGGCGGGTAGAAGGGCGCATTATTTCGGTAAGTCGCGCCGAGGTGGTGATCGAGCATCGCCCACCAGATGGTAGGGGCACCGCTACCTACCCTATCGCCCGGGATAAGATTGAATTGGCCGAAGTGCTGTTTTAGCAGTCATGGCTGATGCTGATACCTCTTCTAAACTCGGCTCAGCCGCGCAAACGCTGATAGAGGCCTATCTGGATGCTATCTGGATGGAGAAAGGGCTGAGTGATAACACTTTGGCTTCTTATCGAAGGGACTTGCAGGCTTTTGCTCTCTGGCTGCAGCAGCAGGGCGTCGACCTGCTCGGTTGTCAGCGCAGCGCCGTCCAGCGGTACCTGGCCTGGCGGCTGAAGCAGCGTATAAAACCCAGCTCGACTGCGCGTATGCTGTCATGCCTGCGCGGCTTTTATCGCTATCAGCTGCGAGAAGAGCAGATTACAGAAGACCCCACTCTACTGATAGAAAGCCCTAAGCGGGGTCGGGCCTTACCTAAAACCCTGACGGAACATGATGTCGAGCAGTTACTGGCCGCTCCGGTACTGGGTGACCCGGTACAATACCGGGACCGGGTGATGCTGGAAGTGCTGTATGCCACCGGTATGCGGGTGAGTGAATTGGTGGGCCTGGAGTTGCATATGATGAACCTTAATCAGGGGGTGATTCGTGTAACCGGGAAGGGTAACAAAGAGCGGTTAGTGCCATTGGGGGAAGAGGCGATTGGCTGGCTAAAAAGTTACCTGACTGAGGTCCGGCCCCTGCTGTTGGCCGGACAGAATCTGAATGCGGTGTTCCCCAGTCGGCGCGGCAGCTTTATGACCCGGCAGACCTTCTGGCATCGTATTAAGCATCACGCGCTGGTGTCGGGTATTAATAAACCACTGTCGCCGCATGTTTTGCGTCATGCTTTCGCGACTCATCTGCTTAATCATGGTGCCGATCTCCGGGTGGTGCAGATGCTGCTGGGACACAGCGATCTTTCCACGACACAGATTTATACCCATGTGGCTCAGCAACGCCTGCAAGCCTTGCATCAGCTGCATCACCCGAGGGGCTGAACCGGAGTGAACTTGCTGTTATCCTGCCAGTCCTACACATGATGCCGACATGCTGTGCGGCTTTGGATCAATGAGGAAGATATGAAAAAGACAGTTGCCCTGTTGGGCTGCCTGTTGTGGGCTGGGATGGTCACCGCAGATGATGACGTTGCTCAGCGGATCACGGAAAATCTGCAGCAGGTGGATGCCAGAATTGAGGTTAAATCGATTAAAGAAGCTCCGATTGCTGGTCTGCACGAAGTGACTTTGTCCTCTGGTGATGTGCTGTATGCCAATGATGCAGGAGAGTACTTCCTGATTGGTCAGCTTTATCAGTTCAGTAAAACCGATGGCTTTGTCAACTTGACTGAAGCGCAGCAAAAAGTGGCGCGGCGCGAGCTGATGGCTAAGGTGGCGGATGAGGATACCGTGATTTTTCCGCCCGAGGGCGAAGTAAAAGCCACCATTGATATCTTCACGGATGTGGACTGTCCGTATTGCCGTAAACTGCATCAGGAAGTGCCAAAGCTCAATGCCATGGGGGTCAAAGTCCGTTATCTGGCTTTTCCGCGCAAGGGTGAAGGTAGTTCGACTTATGCCGAAATGGTCTCGATCTGGTGTGCCGAAGGTGAGGCACGTCGTACGGCCATGACGGATGTGAAATCCGGTGCTAAACTGCCTCCCGCGAGCTGTGATAATCCTGTCAAATCTCAGTACTTGTTGGGTAAGGATGTGGGTGTCAATGGGACGCCAGCGACTGTGCTGGAAGACGGTACCCTGATCCCCGGTTATATGCCTGCAGCTAATATGGCGCGAATTCTGGGTGTGCAGTAACCAGTTGCCGTGACCGTGTCCCGGTCGATGACCGGAGTGGCGGTTGCAGCCCCAGGGCGGCGCGCGGCTTAGGCCGCAGCGCCGCCCACCTAATCCCATCTAACTCTCCCCTCGTGTTTCTTGGTCACTAATTGCATAGAGTCGTTAAACGGTTTTCGTTATAATGCGCCACTTAGTTTTGTGCTGCGGGTAAAACCCGTTGTTTCGTCGATTAAATCGTCCAACGAAAAGGTGAGGTGCACAGTTGAAACCGGTAAAAGTGGGAATCTGCGGGCTGGGAACAGTCGGTGGCGGCACATTCAATGTTCTGAAACGAAACGCTGAAGAGATCGAGCGTCGCGCTGGTCGCCAGATCATTGTTGAGCAGATTGGTACCCGGCATGAAAACCCGGCCTGTGACACCAAAGGCACTCAGCTCACTGCGGACATTTTTGAAGTTGCCAGCAATCCGGAAGTGGATATCGTGGTTGAACTGATTGGGGGTTACGATGTAGCTCTCCAGCTGGTGATGACAGCGATTGAAAACGGTAAGCACGTAGTAACCGCGAATAAGGCGCTGATTGCGGTGCACGGTAATGAGATCTTTGAGGCTGCGCAAAAGAAAAACGTTATGGTGGCGTTTGAAGCCTCGGTTGCTGGTGGTATTCCTATCATCAAAGCGATTCGTGAAGGTCTGGCCTCCAACCGGATTAACTGGTTGGCAGGTATTATCAACGGCACCGGCAACTTTATCATGACCGAGATGCGCGAAAAGGGTCGTGATTTTAATGATGTGCTGAAGGAAGCTCAGGCGTTGGGTTATGCAGAAGCTGATCCGACCTTTGACGTTGAGGGTATTGATGCAGCGCATAAGCTGACCATTTTGGCTTCACTGGCGTTTGGTATTCCACTGCAGTTTGAAAAAGCCTTCACCGAAGGGATCAGTAAGATTACTCGTGAAGATGTGCAGTACGCTGAAGAATTGGGTTACCGCATCAAGCACTTGGGTATCAGCCGTCATGCGGAAAATGGCATTGAGCTGCGGGTGCATCCAACACTGATTCCACGGTCTGCGTTGATTGCCAATGTAAACGGCGTCATGAATGCGGTGATGGTTGATGGCGATGCAGTAGGTCAGACACTATATTACGGCGCAGGTGCTGGTGCAGAACCAACAGCCTCTGCGGTGGTCTCTGACATCATTGATGTCGTGCGCACTCTGACAGCCGATCGGGATAATCGTGTGCCACACCTTGCGTTCCAGCCAAGTGCCTTGTCTGATGTCCCGGTGCTGCCAATTTCAGAAACCGAAAGCGCTTACTATCTGCGCATGAATGCGGTTGAAAAACCGGGTGTTCTGGCCAAGGTCAGCAGTATTCTGGGTGAAGAGGGTATCAACATTGAAGCCATCATCCAGAAGGAAACCAAAGAGTACCAGGTGCCGGTTATTATCCTGACCCAGCGTGTACTGGAGCGGAAAATGGATGAAGCGATCTCCCGCATTGAAGCTCTGGATGAGATCAACGGCCAGGTTACCCGCATCCGCGTAGAACACTTTACCGCGTAAGCAGGAGTTGCTCAGTGAAATATATTTCTACCCGGGGTCAGGCTCCGGTGATGAACTTCGAAGAGGTTCTGCTGGCGGGTCTGGCCAGTGATGGTGGCCTGTATGTGCCGGAAACTCTGCCGTCTTTTAGTAAGGAAGAGATCGCTTCTTGGGCGGGCCTGCCCTATAACGAGCTGGCCTTTAAGATTATTAAGCCCTTTGTCTCCGATTGCGTGCCTGATGCAGACCTGAAGCTGATGCTGGATGAAACCTATGCGGGTTTTAATCACACAGCAGTGGCGCCACTGAAAGAGCTGGGTACCAATGAATGGGTGCTGGAGCTGTTCCACGGTCCAACTCTGGCGTTTAAGGATTTTGCCCTGCAGTTGCTGGGTCGGTTGATGGATTACGCTCTGACCAAACGTGGTGAGCGACTGGTTATTATGGGCGCTACGTCTGGTGATACTGGTTCTGCGGCGATTGAAGGCTGCTGCCACAGTGATCATCTGGACATCTTTATTCTGCATCCATATCAGCGGGTCTCCGAGGTGCAGCGTCGCCAGATGACAACGCTGATCAAAGACAATGTTTTCAATATTGCCCTGCAGGGGAATTTTGATGACTGTCAGCAGATGGTCAAAGACAGTTTTGCTGACCAGGGCTTCCTGAAAGGTCTGAAACTGGGGGCGGTGAACTCCATTAACTGGGCCCGCATCATGGCGCAGATTGTGTATTACTTCTCCGCCTCACTGGCCCTGGGGGGGCCGCACCGTCCGGTATCTTTTTCCGTTCCGACCGGTAACTTTGGTGATATTTTCGCCGGTTATCTGGCGAAACAGATGGGTCTGCCGATCCAGCAGCTGGTGGTTGCCACCAATCGAAATGATATCCTGCACCGGGTAATCTCCGGTAACGATATGTCCAAAGGCGAACTGGTACATACCCTGTCGCCATCTATGGATATCATGGTCAGCTCTAACTTCGAGCGGCTGTTGTTTGATGTCTATGGGCGTGAGGGAATAGCGATCAACAAGCTGATGGATGACTTCAAGGCTGGCCCGGTGTCTTTGGGTGATGGTAACTGGGATCAGGTGCGTGAACTGTTCGACAGCTGTGCGGTGGATGATGACACCACCTGCGCAGTGATCAAGCAGGTGTTTGCTGAGACTGAGTATCTGCTCGATCCTCATACGGCTATCGGAGTCAAAGCAGGTCGTGAGTGTAACCAGGATCCCGCGGTACCCATGGTGACCTTAGCAACAGCGCATCCGGTTAAATTCCCAGATCCGGTAGTCAAAGCCGGGTTGGAATCGCCACAGTTGCCGCCGCATATGGCAGATCTGTTTGAGCGCGAAGAGAAATATGAGATCTTGGCTAACGATCTGACTCAGGTTCAGCAGTTTATGGCATCTCACGTCCATACTGCTTGAGTCAGCTAGCCAGTCTGCTATAACAAAAGCCCGACCTTAATGTCGGGCTTTTTTGTCACTGGATACCGGGAGCAACCATGCAGGATCTGTTTTTCTATCTATCGAAAACGCTTTGGTTTGTGCTGTCGCCGGACCACTTTCTCTGGTTGTTGACCCTGCTGGCACTGTTTCTCTGCCGTCGTCGTGTTGGTTTCTTGTTGCTATTGTTGGCCGTGCTGGGACAGGGTGTGATGGCTTTCTATCCGCTGGGCAATTTGTTGTTGCGTCCCTTGGAGCAGCGCTTTGCTATGCCTACGGAAATGCCGGAGCGTCTGGCGGGCATTATTGTACTGGGTGGCGGTGAAGATGCAGAGGAGTCGTTTCTGCATCAGCAGGCTCAATTTAATCAGGGTGCCGAGCGCTTAATGGTATTGCCAGCCCTGCTAGAGCAATATCCGGATACCCCGGTCATCTTTACCGGCGGCTCAGGTTCCATGCTACAGCAGACCTACAAAGGTGGTGATGCAGTTGCGCAGTGGTTAGCGACACTGGGATTGGCTGACCGGGTGCAAATTGAGCGTGAATCACGCAATACATTCGAAAATGCAGTTTTCAGTCGCCGTTTGTTGGCGGATGAATCCCAGGGGCCTTGGCTGTTGGTAACCTCGGCGTTTCATATGCCGCGCTCGGTGGGGGTATTTCGCCAGGCCGGCTGGCAGGTGATTCCTTACCCGGTGGACTACCGTTCCGGTGCAGATCGAATCAGGCCTCTGCTGAATCTTAATATGGATGATCTGAATGTGGCTGTCAGGGAGTGGATCGGCTTACTCGCGTATTATTTATCGGATTATACGGATGCGCTGTTTCCGGCCCCGAGAGGGGCGGGCCGATGAAATCGGTATTGATCCAGCAACGGCCAGAGCCGGATAACGCCCTGCCGGTGTTTCATCAAACTCACCCGGTGCTGGCGCGTATCTATGCTAACCGGGGGGTCACTGAGCTGGATGCGCTGGGGCGTACGCTTAATCAGTTGCTGCCGGACAGTAGCATGAAAGGGGTGGATGCGGCGGTTGCCCGCATCCTGCAGGCATTACAACAGCAGCAGTCCATTCTGGTAGTGGGTGACTTTGATTGTGACGGTGCCACCAGTACCGCCGTGACGCTGTTGGCGTTGCGTCAGTTGGGTGCGGCGCAGGTGAATTATCTGGTCCCGAACCGGTTTGAATATGGCTACGGCCTCAGCCCTGAAATCGTCGCTGAAGCGCTGCAGCAGTCGCCGGATCTGATTATTACCGTAGATAACGGCATCTCCAGTAGCGAGGGAGTGGCGGCTGCCAATGCGGCAGGGGTTGATGTGATTATCACCGACCACCACCTGCCGGGTGCCGAGCTGCCGGAGGCCGCTGCCATTGTTAACCCAAACCAGCCGGGCTGCGATTTTATCGCTAAATCTACCTGCGGTGTGGGTGTGGTGTTTTATCTGCTGATCGCTCTGCGGCGGACATTGCAGCAGCAGGGCTGGTTTGAGCAACAGGGTATTGTTGCACCTAATCTAGCCAGTCTGCTCGACCTGGTAGCATTAGGTACAGTGGCTGACGTAGTGCCGCTGGAGCAGAATAACCGCGTTTTGGTGCATCAGGGCTTGCAGCGTATTCGCGCCGGACATTGTCGACCGGGGATTAGGGCACTGCTTGAGTTGGCCGGACGGCAGCTTAACCGCTTAAATGCGTCTGATTTGGCATTTGCTGTGGCTCCCAGGTTAAATGCTGCCGGTCGGCTGGAAGATATGTCCATCGGCATTGAGTGCCTGCTCAGTGAAGATGAAACTAGCGCCCGGGAGTTAGCTCAGCTGTTGGATAATTTGAATCAGGAGCGCAAGGGCATCGAGCAAGAGATGCAACAGCAGGCGTTGCAGTTGCTGCAACAACTCCACCTCAATGACTGCGAACTGCCCTACGGTTTGGCGTTATACAATGCGGACTGGCATCAGGGAGTGATCGGTATACTGGCGTCCCGCATCAAGGAGCAGGTACACCGTCCGGTGATTGCATTCGCACCGGGAGATCCGGGGCAGTTGAAAGGGTCTGCGCGGTCGATTGCAGGTTTCCATATTCGCGATGGACTGGATGCGATTGCTACTCGATATCCGGACCTGTTGTGCAAATTTGGCGGTCATGCGATGGCTGCAGGCCTGACGATAATGACGCAGGACCTGGCACTGTTTCAGCGGGTGTTTGCCGAGCAGGTTGAACAGGTACTGGAGCCGGCTGCTCTGCAGCAAATGCTGCTCACTGACGGTCGTCTCAGTGCGGACGACCTTAATCTGGAGCTGGCGCAATTGCTGCGTGAGGCCGGCCCCTGGGGGCATCAATTCCCGGAGCCATTGTTCGAGGGTGAGTTCTCACTATTGCAGCAGCGAATTGTTGGCCAGCGGCATCTGAAAATGGTGCTGATGGAGCCAAAAACTGGCCTGGCGCTGGATGCGATTCAGTTTAATACCGATCTTGAACTGTGGCCCAACAATGCCATCAACCGGGTACGGGTAGTGTACCGGCTGGATGTTAATGAATTTCGCGGGCAGCGCACGGTACAGCTGTTGCTGGATTACCTGCAGCCGTTGTAGAGGGAAACTATGTCAGATCTTAAACCCTATTACCTTGGTGCTCATGTCAGTGCCAGTGGCGGGGTGCAGAATGCACCGCTGAATGCACAGGCCATAGGTGCTAATGCGTTTGCGCTGTTTACTAAAAACCAGCGTCGCTGGGAGGCGAAGCCGCTTGACCCCAAGAATATCGCGGCCTTCAGGCAAAACTGTGAAGCTGCCGGTATCGCACCGGAACAGGTGTTACCGCATGACTCCTATCTGATCAATCTAGGACACCCTGAGGCGGAGGCGTTGACTAAGTCGCGGCGGGCGTTTGTTGATGAGTTACAACGTTGTGCTCAGCTCGGGCTGTGTTATCTGAATTTTCATCCTGGTAGTCATCTGCGTGAGATTACTGAGACTGAGTGTCTGCGCCGAATTGCCGAGTCGATTAATCTGGCACTGGAACAAACTGAAGGCGTTACTGCGGTGATAGAAAATACCGCCGGTCAGGGCAGCAATCTGGGGCATAACTTTGCTCAGATTGCTGAGATTATTGATCAGGTGGAGGATAAAAGCCGGGTTGGCGTTTGTCTGGATACTTGCCACCTGTTTGCCGCCGGTTATGATCTGCGTACCTTCGACAGTAGTGCCCAGGTGTTTGCTGAATTTGCGGATAGCGTGGGTTTTGAATACCTCTGTGGTATGCATCTGAATGATTCAAAAGGTGGTTTGAATTCGCGGCTGGACCGGCACCACAGTCTGGGGCAGGGTGAGATAGGATTGGAGGTGTTTCGTTATCTCATGTCGGATGACCATTTGCGCGGCATCCCGCTGGTGCTGGAAACCATAGATGAAACCCTCTGGGCAGATGAAATTCAGCTCCTGCGGCAGTTTGCCCATGCTGCCCGTTCGCCTGTCACTGCTTGATCTGCGGCAGCGAAAAGCGGCATGCTATAGTGAAGTTTTCGTTAACAGAGTCGCAACATGGCAGTAACACACTGGTCGCCAACCTACGGTAACGCGGATTTCTCACTCGAACGGCAGGAACCGCTGTACGAGGGCTTTTTTCGGATGCTGAGACTGTATCTGAAACACCGTACTTTCGCCGGGGGTGAGATTCATATCCAGCGCGAACTGTTTTACCGTGATGATGCGGTGTGTGTGCTGCTCTACGATGCCTGCCTTGATCGGGTGGTGCTGGTGGAGCAGTTTCGGGTGGGTTCGCTGGAACACCCGGATGGACCTTGGATGCTGGAGCTGGTTGCAGGTATTGTTGAGGCAGGTGAAACACCGCAACAGGTAGCGGAACGGGAAGCTGAAGAGGAAGCGGGTGCGGCGCTGGGTGAACTCGAACATATCATCCGCTTTGTTCCCAGCTCGGGCGCTACCCGGGAGTATATTGACCTGTATTGTGCGGCAGTGGATAGCAGTGTGTTAGGCGGGGATTATGGCCTGGCACATGAGGGCGAGGATATTCGTGTCCATCTGTTTGCTGCCAGTGACGCTTTTGACTTGCTACACCAGGGTAAGATCTACAATTCACCGGCCATCATTGCGCTGCAATGGTTGCAACTGAATCATCAGCGATTACGCCAGCAGTGGGGTACGCTGGATTCCGGGGAGAGTGATGAAACGTAAATATGTGCCAGACCTGAGCCGTCAGATGGCGGTGTGCGAAACCAACTACGCCCGGATCATGAAACTGATGCCTGATCTGGATCGTCGTGATGTACGCATGTATCAGATCAGTTGGCAGAATCATCATGCTGAACTCGAAATCCGGGTGGATGAACGGTTTCGTTATACCTCCACGGTAGTGATCCGGCATCGGTTTGCCAGTGATATTCCCTGGTTGGCGGCTCCCGGCATGGTGGTGCGTCTGTACCATGATGCGGCAATGGCAGAAGTGGTCTGCCTGCAGCGCAAGCAATTGTCCGGTGCCTATCCTTACCCTAACCGACAGATGCACCAGCCAGATGAAAAAGCCCAGCTTAACCAGCATCTGGGTGAATGGTTAACTGAATGCCTGCAGCATGGCCATTGTGCAGAGCTCGTGTTCAGTGGCTAAAGCGGCCCCCGTTGAACTGCTACAACTGACTGACCTGCACTTGCCGGAACAGCCAGGCACGCTCCGCCGAGGCCAGGATGCGGAACAGCGGTTTCAGCTGGCGTTGGCAGCGGTAGCCGACAGTGATGCTGACCTGTTGCTGCTCACGGGTGACCTGACTCACCATGCTCCTAGTGCCTACCGTCGTTTAGTGGATGCGGTAGCAAAGCTACCATTTCCCAGCTGCTGGATCCCCGGCAATCATGACCTGCCCGATGCCATGGCGGCATTCCCAGCACTGAATCGCAAATGGCTGGAATTTCCCCATTGGCGGGTGATTCTGCTGGACAGTACGGCAGCACCCAATGGTCTGGGTGGCGGGTCCCTGGCAGCGGCTGAACTACTGTTTTTGCAGCAGCAGTTACAGGATGCAAATGACAAACACTGTCTGGTGGTGTTGCATCATAATCCGATGCCGGTGCAGAGTGCCTGGCAGGACCGGATCTCACTCGGCAATCCCGATGCCTTCTGGCAGTGTATCGAGGCTTCACAGCAGGTCAGAGCGGTGGTGTTTGGTCATCTGCACCATCGTCGGGACGAGCGGCGGGGCGATGTTGCACTGTACTGTTCTCCGGCGACAGCACCGCAGTATCGTGCCGGTACCGAGGAGCCTGAGGATGAGCCTGATACCTACCTGGCCGCGCCAGCCTTCAGCCGTTATCGTCTCTGGCCGGATGGTAGCATAGACGTCAGTGTCACCCATTTGCCTACGGTTGAATAAGCCGTGTGTCATAATCTTGCTTGTCATGCACTGCCATGCTGGACTTGAGCGACGCTTCCCGATAACTTTCCTAGCCAGAGGAGAGTTATGACCGCACCATTTTTTATCTACGTACATGGTTTTAACAGTTCGCCCCAGTCGATGAAGGCGCAATTGTTTTTGCACTATATGCAACAGTCAGGTTGTGAAGATCAGGTGGCAATTCCCGGACTATCACACTGGCCCAGGGAAGCGATGCATCAACTGCAGGCGCTGATAGAACAACATTGGCACCGGCCGGTGATTCTGCTGGGTAGCTCCCTAGGCGGTTATTACAGTACCTGGTTGACCGAGCACTACCCTCATGTGAGGACTGTGCTGATCAATCCGGCGGTTAGGCCACATGAGCTGCTGCCGGCATACCTGGGGGAAAACCAGAATCTGTATTCTGGCGAGGTCTATCAATTGACCGAAGGGCACCTGTTACAGTTGCTGCAACTGAGGTGCGAACAGATCGCAGACCCTTCCCGCTATCTGCTGCTGACCCAGACCGGTGATGAAACGTTGGATTACCGCGAAGCAGTGGCGATGTTTGCCGATTCTCCCCAATTTATTCAGCCGGGTGGCAGTCATGGCTTTGCACAGTTCGATCAGTTGATCCCGGCGATACTTGCTTTTGCCCAAGGTTACATTGAGCTGCCACCGGCCACTCCCATTAATGTTTCTCGTTCACAGGAACCGCACTAGATGTCCAAGCAATACAACGCGGAAGCCATTGAAGTTCTCAGCGGACTGGAGCCTGTCCGGCGCCGTCCCGGTATGTACACCGAAACCGACCGTCCTAACCATCTGGCTCAGGAAGTGATTGATAACTCGGTGGATGAGGCACTGGCAGGCCATGCGCGCCAGATCGATGTGATCCTGAATAAGGACAATTCCCTGAGTGTCAGTGATGATGGGCGCGGCATGCCGGTGGATATCCATCCTGAACAGGGGGTTAGCGGGGTTGAGTTGATTCTGACCAAGCTGCATGCCGGTGGTAAATTCAATAATGATAACTACACCTATTCCGGGGGGTTGCACGGGGTAGGTGTCTCCGTGGTCAATGCACTGTCCAAACTGCTGGAAGTGCAGGTGCGGCGCGATGGTCAGGTGTATCGCATCGGCTTTGCGGACGGTGAAAAAGTATCCGAACTGGAGGTGGTTGATACCTGCGGTAAACGTAATACCGGTACCACCCTGCGTTTCCTGCCCGATGCGAGCTACTTTGACAGTCCCAAATTCAGTGTCAGTCGCCTGAAACATAATCTGCGCGCAAAGGCGGTGCTCTGTCCCGGACTCAAGATGACCTTTACCGACCTGAGCGGCAGCGCGCGGGAGAAAGAGGAGTGGTACTACGAAGATGGTCTGGTGGACTATCTCAAAGGTACCACCCAGGTTTATGAGACTGTCCCGGCAGAGCCTTTCACCGGGTCACTGCAGGGTGAAGAGGATGCGGTGGAATGGGCGGTACAGTGGCTGCCGGAAGGTGGCGAGATGACCTGTGAAAGCTATGTCAATCTGATCCCTACCGCGCAGGGCGGCACCCATGTTAATGGTCTGCGTACCGGTTTGCTGGAAGCGATGCGGGAGTTTTGTGAATTCCGTAATCTGCTGCCCCGGGGCGTGAAACTCACCGGTGATGATATCTGGGAGCGCTGCTGTTATATCCTATCGGCCAAGATGCGTGATCCACAGTTTGCTGGCCAGACCAAGGAGCGCCTCTCCTCCCGCCAGATTGCCGCTTTTATCACCGGCGCAATGAAAGACGCCTTCTCCCTGTGGCTTAACCGCCACGTTGAGGAGGGAGAAAAACTGGCCGAAGTGGTGATCAGCAACGCCCAGCGGCGGTTGCGCTCTAGTCGCAAAGTGGTGCGGAAAAAGGTCACATCCGGACCGGCGCTGCCTGGTAAGCTGGCGGATTGTTCCGGTGCCGATACCATGCAGTCTGAGCTATTTCTGGTGGAGGGTGACTCTGCCGGTGGTTCCGCCAAACAGGCCCGTGACCGTCAATTTCAGGCGATCATGCCACTGCGCGGTAAAATCTTGAATACCTGGGAGGTAGATCCCGGTGAGGTGCTGGGTTCTCAGGAGATCCATGATATCTCGGTGGCGATTGGGGTTGAGCCAGGCTCTGATGACCTGAAGGGTCTGCGTTACGGTAAGGTCTGTATCCTGGCCGATGCCGATTCCGACGGACTGCATATCGCAACCTTGCTTTGCGCCCTGTTTGTACGTCATTTCCGTCCGCTGGTAGCGGCGGGCCATGTTTACGTGGCAATGCCACCGCTATACCGGATCGATGTGGCAAAAGAGGTGTATTACGCGCTGGATGATGGTGAGCGTGATGGCATTATCGAACGGATTCGGGCCGAACGGAAAAATGCCAAAATTGGCGTGCAGCGGTTTAAAGGTTTGGGTGAGATGAACCCGTTGCAACTGCGAGAAACCACCATGTCTCCGGATACCCGCCGTCTGGTGCAGTTAACCATCGATGCCGGGGATGGCACCAACGAAATGATGGATATGCTGCTGGCTAAAAAACGCTCCCCGGACCGCAAAAGCTGGCTGGAAAGCAAAGGCAACCTAGCGGATGTATAAAACGGCACTGTTGCTACTGCTGTTGTTGAGTAGCCTGACCCCGGTGCAGGCTGCCCAACCCAAAGGCTGGTTCTACCAGCTGTTTGTGGACCGTGATTTGTGGCAGCAACAACATATCGACATTGCAGCGCGGCTGCAGAGTGGCCTGATTGCCGCTGACCATGGCAGCAGTAATATCTTTCCTGCCGGTTTTCTCAGCTTGCACGATGGTTTTGTCCTCAACCGGGCAGAGATCATTATCGAGAAGCCCCTCAATAGCCGTATCAGGCCCCGTATCGGGCCTTTCCCCGGTGCCCGTTATGATGACTGGGACTGGGGTTTCCTGCTCCAGGGACGCTATGGCGAAGACTTCAGTCGCACCTACGGTTTTGATGATGAGTGGGGCATTAATGAGGCTGAAAAACGGGTTGTCATTCTGCCCCAGTGGTTTGTGAAGGCGTATGCCCCCTGGGGCGGTGGTACTACATTACAGTTTGGCACCTGGTTTACCAACATAGGTAATGAAGTTGGTGCGCCGATTGATCCACCCAGTCCGTTTTACAGCCATGCCTATGCGTTTCTTTATGGCCCCAGTAAACACTTTGGTGGGTTGGTTTCGACCCGGTTGCCAGTTGATCAACAGTACGGCCTGTGGGGGCTGGAGTTGGGTCTGGTGCAGGGTTGGAATAACCTGCAGGATAACAATGACGATAAAAGCCTGATTACCGGTTTGCAGTGGCGCAGCCCTGATATGGCAACCTGGGTTGACCTAGAAAGTATCTGGGGCAATGAACAGTCTGAAAACGGTATCACCGATCAGGCACCCTTTATTGCCATCAGCAGCAATAACCGGAATCTGTTTCGCCAATTTCATTCGCTGACAGTCAGTCATCAGTTCGGTGCCACAAGTGACTGGCGCTGGGTATTGAACAGCGTCTATGGCCGGCAGGAAGGCGGCGATGTGCCGGCAGACAGCAATAACCCGCCCGGCTTGCCAATTGTGACTACCAGTGAATGGTATGGCTGGAATCTGAGCCTGACACATCAGCTGCGCACGGACCTGCAACTGGCGACCCGAATTGAAAAAATGTTTGACCGCCAGGGGGCGTTTTTTCTGCTGCCGGGTGGTGAATACAGTGCCTGGACCGCCAACCTGTCCTGGTACCCCCAACCCTGGTTGCGCATCCGGCCAGAGCTGCGTTATGACCAGTTTGAGGGTGAGGGACAGCCGTTTGGTGGTGCCCTGCCCAACCAGTTTAATGGCCGGGAACGCCAGCAATGGCTGTTTTCAATTGATGCGACCCTGTTTTTGTAACGCTGCACTAGCAGCGGTTTAAGCGAACGGTGAATGGATACCTATGACAATGCAAACCACCTTTGAAGGCGAAACTGAACGCCTGTCGCTGAAGGATTTTACCGAGAAGGCATATCTGGATTATTCCATGTACGTCATTCTCGACCGGGCACTGCCGCACATCGGCGATGGCATGAAGCCGGTGCAGCGCCGAATTGTGTATGCAATGTCGGAGCTGGGGCTGAAAGCCACGGCTAAATACAAAAAATCGGCACGCACCGTGGGTGATGTGCTGGGTAAATTTCATCCTCATGGCGACTCGGCGTGCTATGAAGCGATGGTGCTGATGGCGCAGCCGTTCAGCTATCGCTATCCGTTGGTGGACGGGCAGGGTAACTGGGGTTCACCGGACGATCCCAAGTCCTTTGCTGCCATGCGTTATACCGAATCCCGCTTGGCGCCCTATGCTGAGGTGCTGCTGTCAGAAGTGGGTCTGGGTACGGTGGATTGGGAACCTAACTTTGATGGCACCATGCGTGAACCTGCCATTTTACCAGCGCGACTACCGAATGTGCTGCTGAATGGCACCACCGGTATTGCGGTGGGTATGGCTACCGATATTCCACCGCATAACCTGCGCGAGGTGACTGCCGCCTGTATTCATCTGCTGGATAACCCAGAGGCTGATCTTGACCGACTATGCGAGTTTGTTCCTGCCCCGGATATGCCAACGGACGCTGAAATTATCACGCCCCGGGCTGAGTTGAAAAAACTCTATGAAACCGGACGTGGTTCACTGCGTATGCGTGCTGTTTATATGCGGGAAGAGGGTGACATCATCATCACCGCGTTACCGCATCAGGTGTCTGGCGCCAAGATATTGGAGCAGATTGCGGCGCAAATGCAGCAGAAAAAACTGCCAATGGTAAGTGATCTGCGCGATGAGTCAGACCATGAAAACCCGACCCGCTTAGTGATTGTGCCCCGTTCAAATCGGGTCGATATTGAACAGTTGATGGCACACCTGTTTGCTTCGACCGACCTGGAACGTACCTACCGGGTTAACATGAACATGATCGGCACGGATGGTCGACCGCAGGTGAAGAATCTGCAGCGTATCCTGATCGAATGGCTCAGTTGGCGAACCGGTGTGGTGCGCAAGCGCCTGCAGCATCGTCTGGATAAGGTGATGGAACGCCTGCATATTCTGGAAGGCTTGATGGTGGCCTATCTGAATATTGATGAGGTGATTGCCATTATCCGGCATGAGGACCATCCCAAGCAGGAGCTCATGCGGCGCTTTAACCTGACTGATGTGCAGGCGGATGCGATTCTTGACCTGAAACTGCGCCATCTGGCCAAGCTTGAAGAGTTCAAGATTCGTGGTGAGCAGGATGAGCTGGAGCAGGAGCGGAAAAAGCTCGAAGCCATTCTGGGGTCTGATGCTGCCATGCGTGACCTGATTAAGCAGGAGTTGACCGAGGATGCGGAAAAATATGGTGATGAGCGTCGTTCGCCGATTGTGTCGCGGGAAGAAGCTCAGGCCTTTAGCGAAAAAGACCTGCTAACGGCCGATCCTGTTACCGTCGTGGTTTCCAAGCAGGGTTGGGTACGCGCAGCCAAAGGGCATGACATCGATGCTGAAGGCCTGAACTACAAGTCAGGCGATGGCTTTAAACTGGCTTGTAAGGCACGGGCGAACCAGCCAACACTGCTGCTGGATTCCACCGGGCGCAGTTACACTCTGGATACCCATAACCTGCCCTCAGCGCGAGGCCAGGGCGAACCGGTGACCGGACGGATCAGTATGCCGAAAGGGGCGACCATTGAAGGTGCCATTGCAGGTAAAGACAGCGATAGCTTATTGCTGGCTTCGGATGCCGGTTATGGTTTTATTACCTGTGTTGGCGAGTTAACCAGTAAAACCAAAAACGGTAAAGCTGCGCTGACGTTACCCAAGAATGCCAAAGTGCTGCCGCCGTTGCCGGTGGAAGATAAAACCAGTCAACTGATTGCCACAGCAACTAATGAAGGACGTTTGCTGTTGTTCCCGGTCGCAGAACTGCCTGAGCTATCCCGGGGTAAGGGTAACAAGATCATTAATATCCCAACTGCCCGGGCGGCGTCAGGCGATGAGATTGTCGTGGCCCAGGCAGTGCTGGGGCCGGAGGACTGCCTGTTGGTGCACTCCGGCAAGCAGTTCCTGCGCCTGAAGGGTTCCGATCTGGAGCACTACCGTGGTGAGCGCGGCCGACGTGGCAACAAACTGCCGCGGGGGTATCAGCGGGTGGATCAACTGGGCGTTGAAGCCAAGGCTGCCGCAGAAGAGGATGCTGATACCTAGTTCTGATAGATCAATAAAAAGCCCGGCTTAACTGACCGGGCTTTTTATTTGAGTATTTGAATTAAAACAGGCAGTCACTGCCAGTGCCAGGATAGACATCGACATAGCCTGTACGTAGATAGCTGGTACAGGCGTTGTATTCATCTTCATTGATCAGTGCGCGGCGTGGGCCATCTAAATACTGCTCGCAAAAACCAGTGGAACCGTCCCACTGGGTTCTCAGTACCCAGTAAATACTCCCAATCGTGTCAGCAAACTGCACGGTGACGTAATCGGCAGAATCAATCATGCAGTACGGAGTCTCTCCTGCGTATCCTGCCGGAGGTGCTTGCCCGGCGTATAGATCCCAGTCACCCTCGCAGGGGCAGGGGCCATCACCGGGAGGCAGATAGACCAGACCAAAGGGGACGAAAATCGACAGATTCAGGCTGCCACCATCAGTGGTCAGGGAGAGCATGTAGTTGCCTGGTGTATTCACTGCGGCAGACACTGCGGTTGTAAACGGCAGTATCAATAATTCGGACGTGGAGTCGACGTGTATATCAGCGGCGGCTCCGCCCAACGTAACTGTCGCCGAATCCGGGTTGAGATTGGCGCCCGCCACTAAGACTTCTAAGTCGTTGTAACTCACCTTGATTGAATGGATTTCAGGTGCAGCAGCCGGTGGGTTTTTAGGCGGTGGTTTGGCTGCAAACGCCAGCTCTGGCACGGTCAAAAATAGAACAAAAAATGTCATCCAAAGCCTGGTCATATAGTGCCTCCTGCGTTACCGATTTTCGACAGGCAACCAGCATGCCTGCAAGCGCTGTCTTGATCTCAAAATGCTCTGAAAGCCAGAGGCGTTTTGGGCTTATTCGTAGGTTCCTTAGGTAATTCCCTTGACGGGGCTTTCAGTATAGTTGGTAAGTGTGGTGGGTAACGGCATAGGGTGCGGTCTTAACACGCAAATTATTCACCTTCCCTGAGATCAATGCGCTGAATGGAACAGATGAAATACTACGTTTTAAGTTACAGTCATGTTTCTGGCTGACCTGTGAGAGCTCGGCTTTTGGCCGTCGCAGGTTGTGAAAAGCTATATTCAACAATTGCTTAGCTATGATTTTGAATCAGAAAAAACACGTAAATAGTTTACAAACGGATCTGACTGACATAGTTTCCCAGCATACAATATGCTTTACAGGTGGTTCTAAATGTCGGTTTTTACGTCATTTTTTTGTCGTACGCCTTGGATTAAAAAAACTGTAATCATTTTGCTGTGTATCAGCGGTTATGTGGTAGCCGCATGCTGGTGGTATGGCAGCAGTGCGCGACAGGCTGACCGGGCCATGCAAGCTGATTTGCAGCAGCAAGTCGATCTGGCGTTACAGAAAACCCGCGCTGGCCTGGAAAGCAGAATTGAGGAACTGGAGGCCAGTATCGGCCTGTTTGTCAGCTCTAATCGTGCTGAGATAAATCAGCTGTTGGCAGACCCGACGATAGGCAGCGGTGTGTATCAGCGTCTGCTGACATTGCTCAAACAAGCCTACCCCGATGTGGTGGCATTCACTCTGGCTGATACGTCGGGTAAACCCATTCTGGAACCGATCAAAAAACTGATTGGTCAGCCCTGTGAATACGCCATTCAGATGTATGCCGCAGATGCCCAGTCTGATTATCGATCTCTGCACCCTAATCAACAGTTGACGCACTTTGATGTCATGGTCTCAGTTGACAGTGCTGCTGGCAGGGTTATCTTTTTCGCTAACTTTCTGACCCCGATTATTACGGGCACGCTGCAGCGCTTTAGCAGTCATGGTGTCGAAGTGATGCTGCTGCACCGGCAGAATCAACAGATGATTGAGTTTACTGAAGCGGGTGCCCGCGGTACCTATCGCCGTAACTGGCGTTTGCAACCCGAGGAGCAGTCACGCATTCGCGGCGAAGTGCCAATAACAGGTAGCCAGTGGAACCTTGTCGCTATGCCAGCCTTAGAGTTAGAAGCGGAGAAAGTGCAGCAGTTACAGCACGGACTGGACTCGCTGTTTACCCGGTTGTTGTTGGTCGGTTTGTTGCTGCTGGTTGTGGTTACCCTCTTGGTTAAATTGGTGTTCTTTCGTATGGCGAAGGCTGACCGCACAGAGAGTAACCGGGATCAGCCTCTGCATCATGATCCCCTTACCGGTTTGCCAGATCGGTTATTACTCATGGCGCGGATACAATTAACCTTGCAGCATTGTCAGCGTGATGATGGTCTGGCTGCGGTATTGTTTGTCGACTTGGATAACTTTGATCAACTGAATCAACAGTTAGGTGATGCTGTGGGCGATCGGGTGCTTGAGCAGTTGGCCGCCAGCCTGATTAACTTTCCCCAGGCGGATACTGTTGCTCGCCTGGCGGATGACCAATTCGCACTGCTCTTAAGCGACCTGGCCGATGCAAAAACAGCAGAGTTGATCGGTCAACAGTTACTGCAGCAGATCGCCGCAATCAGTGAACTGGAAACGCTCCCACTACCCCTAAGTGCCAGTATCGGGTTGGTATTTTATCCTCGGGATGGTGTTGATAGCGCAACCTTGCTGGAACATGCCGAACAGGCAATGTTGCGGGTTAAAACAGCGGGGGGGAATGGGGTTGCTACTTACCAGCCGGGGTCTGGTGGTCGGGGAAATGACTGAAGGCGTTTGCTTCAAGGTGTAGTCTTCAAAACGCTGACAGTTGAGGCTCCACATGCGCCGGGCAGGCAGCAGGCTCAGGGTAGATAGTGCGGTTTGCTGCTGATGCGACAGCTGTGGCGTTAACGAATAAGCTGTTGCGACGCTGCTATTTTTTACCGGGAATGGCCAGTATATTTTTTGGTTTTTTTATAAATTAGTCTTATTTTTCAGATGGTTAAGTTTTATAAACGGTTTGGCATGGTATTTGTTAGCTTGCTGTAAAATAATAACTATGCTGAAAACCCGCCATGAGCTTATATAAAAATATTGAAAAAACTTTTTTCAATTCTCTGACCAAAAAAATTGCCGGCAATGTTCTCTTTCTCTTAACTCCTTATATTGCACTGCTTTTCCTTGCCTATTATCACGCGCAGGAGATAGAGGCTGCAGTCTCGCGTCTGGGTATCAATTCTGCTCAAACAGATCTCCTGCATGAGACATTAAGGCACTTATGGCTCTCTGGTTTGATCACGGTGATGCTCGCGCTCATAAGCGGAGTGCTAACCATTTTCTTTATGCGCCATCTGTTTATGAAGCCGGTTATGGATGTGACTGAAGTGCTGAGTGGGATTAAACAGAACGATGGCGATATCTCAGCCACTCTACCGGTATATACCCATGACGAGATCTCGGTTCTGGCGGCAAACTATAATGATTTTGTCGAGAAGCTAAAGGGCATCATCGCAGACACCCGAACACGCAGTGTGAATGTTGCGCTCTCTGCTGCGCGACTGAAAAAAGTTATCGGTCAGGCCCATACCAAAGCGGGTGAGCAGGAGGAGAGTGCTCATCAGGTATTTCAGTCCAGCAGTGAGGCAACTCAGGCGATCGATGAAATTGCACAAAGCACCTTGCAGATTAGTGAAAAAAATTCCGCCAATCTGGAGGATGTGCGTGCCTCTCGTGCTGAGCTGATCAAGGTTCAGGAGCAGATCGAAGCGATTCATGATCTGGTTACACGGTTTCAGGCTACCGTGCATAGCCTACATGCTAATTCACACAACATTACCCAGATCCTGTCGATGGTGCAGGATTTTTCAGATCAGACCAACCTGTTAGCGCTGAATGCATCCATTGAAGCGGCGCGTGCCGGAGATGCTGGACGGGGTTTTGCTGTGGTGGCTGATGAAGTCAGAGGCCTGGCACAGAAGGTGGGGGAGGCGACCACCGAGATCGACAAAAATATCTCGCAGATGTCATCGCTGGTATCCGACACCGATAGCAGTGCTAAAAATATTATGGGGTATGTGGAAACTACGGGTGAGTTTATTGAGCATACCAATGGTCAGTTCAATCAGATGGTGGATGATTTCGAGCGGGTTAATAGTCAGCTTGCCAGTATCAGTGTTGCGATCGAGGAGCTGTCTTACACCAATAAAAATTCACACAAGCATGTCGAGCGGATTACCCTGTTATCGGCGGAGATCAAAGAGGAGATGGGCCGCTCTAATGACTATTCAAATGGGCTTGAGGTTTCTACTGAGGAGAGCCAAGAACTGCTATCACGGTTTATTATCGGTTACGGTGCATTTGAAGCCATTATTCAAACAGCCCGGATGTTTAAGCAGGAGGTTGATCAGCAGCTAGAGCAGTTGAATTTGAGTTGTAATCTGTTTGATACCAGCTACCAGCGTATGAACCCAAATCAGCTACCGGCTAAATTCATGACCGGTTACGTGGATAGATTCGATAGGCTGTTGCAGCCGCTTTATGATGGTTTTGTGCAGCAAAATCCTGATTTTATCTATAGCGTATTGGTGGATAAGAATGGCTATATCGGCACACACCATGCCAAAGTATCGCAGCCGATGACGGGAGACTTTATCAAGGATAATGCTAACAGCCGTAACCGGCGCATTTTTTTTGGTACCCGCTCAGAGCAACGTCGTGCAACCCATACCCAACCTTTTATGCTGCAGACCTATGTGCGTGACACCGGAGAAATTCTCAATGAGTTATCTATCCCGGTGTTTATAGAGGGCCGACACTGGGGCGCTTTGATTATCGGTTTTGATCCGCAGGTGCTGCTTCGTGCATAAGTAGAATTGGCGAGTCAGCAGGTTAGGTTGAGATATTGGGTGGGTCTTATAGAGTAGGCTGCTCCAGCGGAGTGTATTCAGAACCTTGTGCGCAACGAGGTCATCATTTCTTTGCCTCGCTGCTGTTATGGGTGCTGCGGGTCGAGCCTTCGCTTCTGATGCGTAAGGGTTTTGCCGAATCGATAGAAAAACAAAAGCCCTGCTCATCTGAGCAGGGCTTTTGTTTGGAATGCTGGTACCAGCGGCCGGACTCGAACCGGCACACCCGTTAAGGCGGGGGATTTTGAATTCACTCTTTATACTCATTTCTCGACGTTGAATAACGTTCCGCGAAGTAGATTAAAGCTCTCTATGTTGTTGATATAAAAGGCTTTGTATCTATATTCTGTCTGCGGTAGGCAATTCTGGTGTTACTCAAGATTTCTCTTGGGATGCAAAAATTACTTTCATTTGCATCCCATTTGCATCCCAGATTTTGCCGGTGAGGATGAACAAAAGGAGATCTTATGGGAGCTATATCTGACAACCGAATCAAGTTCAATAAACCGAATCTGAAAGCCATTGAGAATCGTATTAATCGAGGAGAGTTTAGGAACCTACGATCAAGCCCCTCCCTTTGAGCTATTCTGTCGATTAAGTCGCATTTACAGCGTAACTGTCCTAATTTTGATCATTTATCACCGTCTGAATGCTAATTTTTCAGCATTCAGACGGATTGGTCCTATGCCCTTAACATCTGATCAACACGCACGATGTTAGCCAGAGCAAACAACATCGCTAGCTTCCCATCATTCTTCTTTAGGCCGCGATAACAGGCTTTGGTAAAACCAAATTGACATTTGATGATCCTGAAAGGATGTTCCACCTTGGCTCGGATACTGGCTTTAAGGTACTCAGTTTTTAACTGAACCTTATTGATCCGTGGGTGCTTCTTTAATGCTTTGACCTTACTCGGAATCTCAGCAATATGCCAATCAGCCTTTACGTCTTCCAGCTCTTCGCGTTTCTCAGCACCACGATAGCCACTGTCAGCAAAAATAAACTTTTCCTCTCCATGTAAGAGGTGCTCGGCTTGATTGAGGTCGTGCTCATGCGCAGCAGTGGTTGTGAGGCTGTGTATCAGACCTGTCTTAGCATCAACGCCGATATGAGATTTCAGGCCGAAGTACCACTGATTCCCCTTTTGAGTCTGATGCATTTCAGGATCTCGCTTGCCGCTTTTATTCTTGATCGAACTGGGCGCTTCAATGATCGTTGCATCTAAAAGCGTTCCTTCATTGACCAAGATACCTGCTTCACTTAGCCAGCTACTGACATTCTCAAAAATCTGCCGGGCCAGATCATGCTTTTCCAATAGGTGACGGAAGTTCATGATGGTTGTGTGGTCCGGGATAGCGCCATCTAAAGATAGCCCAGCAAACAAACGCATCGGCGGCGTATCATACAGCGCATCTTCCATTGCTGGATCTCTCATACTGTACCACTGTTGCATGCAATGAATGCGTAACATGGTCTCTAGTGGATAAGGTCGACGACCGTTTCCAGCTTTAGGGTAATGTGGCTCGATCAGGTCAGACATCATGTACCAAGGAACTAGCGTATCCATTCGCTCAAGAAATAGCTCTTTGCGAGTTTTACGTCGTTTGTTTTGATATTCACTATCAGCGAAAGAGAGTTGGTGATCCATGGAAAGTCCTCTGCACATCAGAGCCCCTATTATCTCATGTTGAGGGACTTATTCGCATCTTCCCTTGATGGTTAGCGCTTGATCATTGGAGCAGGGCAATGAGTGTCGATAGCTATCTGGAGCTCTTTACTTCCCTTTTTGGCTGGACCTTCTACGGCATTCTGTGGGATGTGCTGGTCAGTACCGGTATCGTCTATCTCCCGTTTCTGGGCATTCTGATCGACAACTGGCGCGAACCGGCGCAGGGCGGTGAGGTTGGCCATGCCAGCGGCCTCTCACTGCGGCGCATGGAGATCGAGCTGTTCATTGCGCTGTTGGTAGTCGTGCTGGCCGGGCAACCCGCTGCCCTCACACCACTCAATGCCGGTACCTTGTCCTATTTGCCACCGCCGACCTTGCTGAACCCAACGCCAACAACCGCGACCGTAGCGGCCCCACAGAGCACCTATGGCACGACCGGCTTCACGGGTTCTGCCGCAACTGTCAATGTTCCCGTCTGGTGGTACGGCGTGATCGCCCTCAGCTCCGGCCTGAACCACGCCATTGTTGAAGGTCTACCTACCGTGGCAGATATGCGCACCTTCGAGCAACAAGCACACCTGGCCACCATTGCCGATCCGCGACTCAGGCAGGAGGTGAGCGGTTTCTTCAGCCAGTGCTATATCCCGGCCCGCTCCAAATACCAGGCTGAACGACCAAACACAGCGGCCATCAATGGCATTCTCACCACCTACGGTGCCGATGATCCCGACTGGATGGGCTCACACGTCTATCGGGATACCGCAGGCTATTACGACACCCTGCGCCCGACCAACCAAATTACTGGCTGGGCTTACAACGCGGCCAGGGATACGGAATACGATCCCGCGACACCGCCAGCCTGGGGTAAACCTTACTGCAAACAGTGGTGGGAGGATGGGGCCATCGGCTTGCGGGAGAAGCTGATCAACGAGGCGGATGCCACCTCGGCCGGCTTCTCCGGTCTGGTGGTCGCTATCGCACCGGCCCTGGCCAGCGAACAACAAAACGATGCCGTCGCCAAAACCGTTCTCACCAATGCGCCACCCTCCTGGTCGAGCAATGAACTGATCGCCAATAATGCCTCCGGCTCGGGTTTGTTCAATACCGCGGGAAATATTGTCAAAGGCGGCCTGGCGACCGGTGGTGTGGTCACCGCATCGGCCCTGTTTTCCGTCACCATGACCGCCGTGTTGCAGTCATTGCCCATGGTACAGGCCATTATGCTGCTGGGCATCTATGCCCTATTACCGCTGGTGGTGGTTTTGTCCCGCTACTCCATTGCCATGATGGTGGTCGGTGGCATGGCCATCTTCACCATCAAGTTCTGGACAGTGCTCTGGTACCTGGCCATGTGGGTGGATCAAAACCTGATTCTCTCCATGTACCCGGACGTCAATGTGTTCCTGCAGATCTTTGCCAACCCCGGCGAACACGACGCCAAGCGCATGCTGCTGAATATGATTACCACCAGCCTCTATCTGGGGCTGCCGTTGCTGTGGAGTGGGATGATGGCGTGGGCAGGGGTGAATATAGGGCGCTCTATCACTGCAGCTACTTCCCCGCTCGCAAGGCCTGCTGATGATGCAGGAAGGCAGGGCGGCAGTTTGGGTAAAATGGCCGTCTCAAAAGGGATGAAGAAGAAATAGGGAGCTGTTACAAGTCCTCCTCATACCAGCCATCTGGATCAGCTCCAGAGTCCATACGTCCGGTACGAAAATTGTGCTCCCCAAATCGGTCTGAGCCATCTCCTAAGGGACGGTCTTCGCTTTCGTCGTCATCAGCGCTGAATAAAATGCCCACAGCGGTTACGAGCAAAGCTGCACTGGCTCTGAGGATATTGGCAATGCGGTTGACAGTCTTCATCGGCAGACTCCACCTGCGGGTTACTCCAGCTCAGATTTAAGTATAGCGCCGTTGGACAAAAAAACTTAGCTCAGCCACTCAATCCTGACGGGGTGGGCCTCAAGTCAATATTTGCAGTTCTGGCGCTTAATGGAACAATCCGTTGATTGATCTATGTCAATCATCAAGGGCGTTATGTTTGAACTTTCGAGAGAATAAGGTATCTTTCCTAAGGTTAATATAACCATTTGCAGATTATGTGGCTTAGCAGATTCAGATTTTACATGGCGATCTTCGCGTTACTGGCTTTTACCAGCCAGTCGTTCGCTGTTGCGAAATTGCCCTACCACAAGATGAGTCACGAATCCGATGTTCCAGTAATGACGGGGGCAATGGATCATGGAAGCCATACCAAGGCAAACAATATCCAGATCAATAATGCCCTTACGGCTGATGCCGCTGATTGTTGCAGCCAGGATCACTGCTCTCAGCTGGATTGCATCTCTGCAAGCGTTGCGGTGGTGAGTACACTGTCGCCGTTTTCCGTCCAGTTTTCTCAAACCCTCAATACAGCGTATTCGGTTTCCTTCCTCTCCCAGGCAGCTTCCTCGCTGTTTCGCCCCCCCATTTCCCGCTGAAGTAGGGTTGGTACGCCTGAAATTCAGGCGTCTGACGACTCGATAAGCGGGAGATAAAAACTCCCATAACGTATGTTTAAAACGCGCCATCGCTACGAGCGCGTTCACTGCAACTCTTGATTGGGAGTCATCATGAAGCCGTTACATACCTATCTGCGCGTTCCGGCGCTGATCGTATTCCTGTTATTTCTCACCGCTTGTTCCGAAAGCGAAAATCACGCAACTAAAAGCGCAACGATTGCCACGTTGGATGTCTATAAAAGCCGCACCTGTCAATGCTGCCAGCAATGGGTTCACCATATGGAAGATGTTGGTTTTGACACAAAAACCCACCACCCGTCGGACTTGAATCGCATTAAAAATGACTATGGCATAGCACCTGAGTTCCAGTCCTGCCATACAGCAGTGACGAGTAACGGTTATGTGTTCGAAGGCCATATCCCTGCGCGCTTTGTTCAGCAGTTTCTGGAAAATCCTCCCGATGACGCCATCGGCCTTAGTGTGCCTGGCATGCCGGCAGGCAGCCCTGGTATGGAGATGGGTGACAGGTTTACGCCTTACAAGGTATGGCTGCTTAAAAAAGACGGTTCGGCTGACGTGTTTGCATCTGTGAATAGTCGCTATCAGCAATAGGACATATAACGATGAACATTCAATGGGTATTTTTATTGTTTTTGCTGGTGGGACTTCCTGTATTTGCGCAGAGCCCGGCTAATACGTTGAGTCTGAATGAGGCCATCGCCCATGCCATTGCCACGGATCCCTGGCTGAACGGTAGCCGGCATCGCGAAGACGCTTTGACCAGCGAATCAATTTCAGCATCGACGCTTCCAGACCCCAAGGTCAGCCTGATGGCGGCTAACTTTCCTACCGATAGCTTCGATATCAACCAGGAGCCTATGACGCAGCTCACTGTAGGTGTTAGTCAGATGTTTCCTCGCGGCGATAGTCTGGCGCTGTCCAGCCGTCAGAAACAGGAGTTGGCGGAACAGGAACCATTGCTCAGGCAGAATCGCCAGGCCAAGGTAGCGGCTACTGTCTCGCAGCTGTGGCTGGACGCATTCAGGGCCCAGGAGAGCATTCGATTGATTGAGCGGGATCGCTCGCTGTTTGAACATTTGGTGGATGCAACCAAAGCGAGCTATTCGTCGGCACTGGGACGTGCCCGCCAGCAGGATATTATCCGGGCCCAATTGGAGCTTACCCGGTTGGACGATCGTTTGACGGTGCTGCGGCAACAGTCGGAGTCAGCCCAACAGCGTTTATCCGAGTGGGTCGGCGGTCGCGCCCGTCTGCCGTTAGCGCAGCTTGTGCCCAGTCAGTACGGTGATGAGCCGACATCGGTGGGAGGTCAGCCGGATAGTGATCGTTGGCTCTATGAACAGGTCAATCGGCACCCACTCTTGCTGGCACTTGATCAGCGTATTGATGCCATGGAGACCGGGGTCGAATTAGCGCGCCAGAAATATAAACCTGAGTGGGGTCTTTCCGCCCAATACGGCTATAGGGACGATGATCCCATGGGTCGCGACCGCGCTGATTTGTTCTCTGTCGGTGTGACCTTTGACCTGCCGCTTTTCACCGGCAAGCGACAGGATAAAGACGTCAGTGCAGCCACTTCTCGGGCCGAGGCCTTGAAAACTGACAAGTTACTGATGGCGCGGCAGCTGATGGCGGAACTTGATACGGCCTTGGTCCAGCTACAGCGTCTGAATGATCGTCGCGCGCTCTACGCCGAGCAGTTATTGCCGCAAATGTCAGAGCAGGCCGAAGCTGCCCTGGCCGCCTACAACAACGACGACGGCGACTTTGCCGAAGCGGTGCGCGCCCGCATTGCTGAGTTAAATGCCAAGATCGACTTTTTAACGATCAGGATTGATCGGCTGAAGATGATTGCCGAGTTGAATTACCTCTTGTCCAAAAATGGTTCAGAACCGTTTCCCGCCACCAGCAGTGACCACGCGGAAGGATTAACCCCATGAAGATTCAATTGAATAAATCTTTTTTTATTACCGTTGCCTTGTTGATTGCGACAGCGACCCTTGCGCACTACTCGGCCCTATGGCGTATGAAAGAGACCACAGGCAGTGACGACGTAGCTGCCGAGAAAAAACCACTCTACTGGGTCGCGCCGATGGACCCCAATTATCAGCGCGATAATCCGGGTAAATCTCCTATGGGGATGGATCTGATACCAGTGTATGAAGACGCGGGCGGCGATCAGGAGATTGGCACTGTCACCATCTCTCCCGATGTGGTCAATAACCTTGGCGTACGTACAGCGTCTGCTACTCGGGGGCAGCTGGACGTCTCTGTCAATACCGTGGGCTATGTGCAATATGATGAAGACCGTCTTGTTCACATTCATCCACGGGTGGAGGGTTGGATTGAAAAACTCCATGTCAAAGCCGCCGGAGATCCGGTCACTCAGGGCGAACCGCTCTATGCCTTATATTCGCCTACCCTGGTCAATGCCCAGGAAGAACTGTTGCTGGCATTAAAGCGAAATAACCCAACACTAATCACTGCTGCCATGGAGCGGCTGTCGGCTTTACAGGTGCCGGAATCGGAGATCCACCGACTGAAAAAATCCGCAAAGGTCAGTCAGACCATCACCATCAAGGCCCCGCAATCCGGTGTATTGGACAATCTTATGGTCCGTGAAGGCATGTTTGTGAAACCCGGTATGGAAATGATGGCCATCGGGCAGCTGGAACATATCTGGGTCATTGGCGAAGTGTTCGAGCGTCAGGTCATGAGCGTACGGGAGGGCGATGCAGTGCGCATGCACCTCGATTATCTGCCAGGACGCACATGGTCTGGCACGGTTGACTATATCTACCCGTCTCTGAATACCCAGACTCGAACAGCTCGGGTGCGGGTACGATTCGACAACCCGGACGGCTACCTGCGACCGGGTATGTTTGCGCAAATGACGATAGCGACACAACCCGCTCGGGAGGCGTTGCTCATTCCCCGTGAAGCACTGATTCGCACGGGTAGTCAATCGCGGGTCGTGTTGGCTAAAGGTGACGGGCGCTTTAAATCCATCGCCGTCGAGGTGGGGCGGATTGGCGAGAACCGGGTGGAGATTCTGTCGGGGCTCAACGAGGGCGACCGGCTTGTGACCTCCGCGCAATTTTTGCTTGATTCCGAATCCAGCAAGACCTCGGATTTTCGTCGCATGAACCACAGCCCGGATGACGATACGCAGCCTGAAACACTGGCATCGGTATCGGTCGGCGCCCGCATTGAAGGCGTCATGGTCGAACACCGAATGCTCAAGCTGGCTCACGACCCCATCGATGTCTGGCAATGGCCGGCCATGACGATGGATTTCACTGTGGACCCTGCTGTGAATCTGGGTGGGCTTAAGCCCGGCATGAAGCTGCATGTGGAGATTCAACGGAACGGGGACAACCACTACGTTATCAGCCAGATCTATCGACTGGAACAGGTGTCCGAAGATGCGCCCAAGGAGGGTGACGGCCAATCCATGGACAACAGCCAGCATCAGGGTATGAGTCATGATGCGATGGATATGGATCAAGGCCAGCGCAACGGGGAGGACAAGCCATGATTGAAGGTATTATCCGCTGGTCTGTCCAAAACCGTTTTTTTGTGCTGCTGGCCACCCTGATTCTGGTGGGGATCGGCGGTTGGTCCCTGAAAAACACGCCGGTAGATGCCATTCCCGATTTGTCGGACGTGCAGGTGATTATCAAAACCAGTTATCCGGGGCAGGCGCCGCAGGTGGTGGAAGATCAGGTCACCTATCCACTGACCACCGCCATGTTATCGGTACCGGGTGCGGTTACCGTACGCGGCTACTCCTTTTTCGGCGACTCCTATGTCTACGTGATTTTTGATGAGGATACCGATGCTTACTGGGCGCGATCGCGGGTGCTGGAATACCTGTCGCAGGTGGCGCCGACTTTGCCGCCCAATGCCAGGCCGCAATTGGGGCCGGATGCCACCGGTGTGGGTTGGGTCTACCTCTACGCGCTGGTGGACCGCACCGGTCAGCACGATCTCAGCCAGCTGCGCAGCCTGCAGGACTGGTTCTTGAAATACGAGCTGCAAACGGTTCCCGGCGTGTCGGAAGTTTCCGCCCTGGGTGGCATGGTGAAGCAATATCAGGTCAGGGTTCACCCGGATAAGTTACGGGCCTTCAACATCCCGCTGTCCCATATCCAAATGGCGATCCAGAAGGGTAACCAGGAGGTCGGGGCGTCGGTGGTGGAAATGGCCGAAGCGGAATACATGGTGCGCGCGTCCGGCTACATCCAGGGGCGTGATGATCTGGCCAATATCCCTTTGGGCCTGAACGTGAACGGTACCCCCTTGCTGTTAAAGGATGTGGCCGACATCGAAATCGGGCCGCAGATGCGCCGGGGCATTGCCGAACTCAATGGCGAAGGTGAAACAGTAGGCGGTATCGTGGTCATGCGCTTTGGCGAGAATGCGCAAAAAACCATTGATGGCGTCAAAGCCAAGCTGGAGACACTCAAGGCCGGGTTGCCTGAGGGTGTGGAAATCGTGACGGTCTATGATCGTTCCGGCCTGATTGAGCGCGCCGTGGAAAACCTGTGGCACAAATTGCTGGAAGAGTTCATCGTCGTGGCCCTGGTGTGTGTCGTCTTCCTGTTTCATATCCGCTCCAGTCTGGTGGCCATTGTCAGTTTGCCAGTGGGTATTCTTGTCGCATTTATCGTCATGCATGCGCAAGGACTCAACGCCAATATCATGTCGTTGGGCGGGATTGCCATTGCCATCGGCGCCATGATCGACGGCGCCATCGTCATGATAGAGAACATGCACAAGCATATGGAGCGAACACCACTGACCAACGAAAATCGCTGGCAGGTAGTCGCGGAATCTGCCGCCGAGGTGGGGCCGGCGCTATTTTTCAGCCTGCTGATCATTACCGTGAGTTTCGTGCCGGTGTTTACCCTGGAGGCGCAGGAAGGCCGTATGTTCTCGCCGCTGGCCTTTACCAAAACCTATGCGATGGCCGCAAGCGCTGCATTAGCGGTAACGCTGGTGCCCGTGCTGATGGGCTATTTTATTCGTGGCAAAGTATTGCCCGAGCACAAAAATCCACTCAATCGCGCGTTGATTGGCGTGTATATGCCTGCGCTTAAAACTGTGCTCAATTACCCTAAAGCTACGCTCGTGTTAGCCCTGGTAATTACGGTTATCGGGTTTTGGCCAGTCAGCCAGATAGGTAGCGAATTTATTCCCCCCCTGGATGAGGGCGATTTGATGTATATGCCCACCACCTATCCTGGACTGTCCATAGGTAAAGCGCGCGAGATCCTGCAGCAGACCGACAAGTTGATTGCCACGGTACCCGAAGTGAAAAGCGTATTCGGCAAAATCGGTCGGGCAGAAACGGCCACTGACCCGGCGCCCCTGACCATGATTGAAACCTTTATCCAATTGAAACCGAGAGAGGAGTGGCGCGATGGCATGACCACCGAAACACTCAAAAAAGAAATGGATGCCCTGGTGAAGTTTCCTGGACTGACCAATGCCTGGGTGATGCCCATCAAAACCCGTATCGATATGCTGGCCACCGGTATTAAAACCCCGGTAGGCATCAAGGTGGCAGGCCCCGACCTCAAGGAAATCGAAAAGATCGGCAAGCGCCTGGAACAAGTACTCAAAGATGTACCGGGCACAGCCTCGGTTTATTCTGAACGGGTGGCCGGCGGTCGTTACATTAAAGTGGATATCCAGCGAGAAAAAGCCGCGCGCTATGGCCTCAATATCGCCGACGTACAGCAGGTGGTGGCCACCGCTATCGGCGGCATGAATGTAACCCAGACGATCGAGGGGCTGGAGCGTTACCCCGTCAATCTGCGTTATCCACAGGATTATCGTAATTCGCCAGAACAATTGGCTCTGTTGCCCATTGTAACAACCAGTGGCCAGCGCATTGCATTGGGGGATGTCGCTCGTGTTTTTGTTGAAGACGGCCCGCCTGCCATCAAGAGCGAGAATGCCCGCCTTAATGGCTGGACCTTTGTTGACATTGATGGCGTGGATATTGGCAGTTACGTAAAAAATGCCATGGCCGTGGTAGCCGATCAGGTCGAGCTACCCGCAGGCTACTCCCTGAACTGGTCGGGGCAGTACGAATACATGCTGAGAGCCAAAGAAAAACTCACCTATGTGGTGCCACTGACGTTGGCCATTATCATCGTGCTGCTCTATTTCAATTTTCGCAGCGTTGCCGAGGTCGCGATCATCA
The DNA here is from genome assembly GCF_048548695.2 of Pontibacter sp. JAM-7. Taxonomy (NCBI): domain Bacteria; kingdom Pseudomonadati; phylum Bacteroidota; class Cytophagia; order Cytophagales; family Hymenobacteraceae; genus Pontibacter; species Pontibacter sp. JAM-7. Next base: position 124,184 of record NZ_JBLYIF020000007.1, on the reverse strand, counting down.
TGGGGACTTTGCCGCTAGCCATGGTGGGCTCGATCTGGCTGATGTACTTGCTCGGCTACAACTTCTCCGTTGCGGTCGGCGTTGGGTTTATCGCACTGGCAGGCGTGGCAGTAGAAATCGGCGTCATCATGCTGGTGTACCTCAATCAGGCTTATCGCCAGTTGCTGGAAGAGTGTGAGCAGAAAGGTGTTGAACCGCGAAAGGAAACATTGCGCCACGCGGTGTTGCACGGTGCCGGCCTAAGGGTAAGACCCGTGATGATGACGGCGGCTGCGATTATCGTGGGGCTGTTACCCATTATGTACGGCACGGGTACCGGCTCGGAAGTTATGAGTCGGATTGCGGCGCCTATGGTTGGGGGAATGTTGAGCGCAGTCGTTTTGACCTTGCTGGTACTTCCTGCCATTTACCTGTTGTGGAGGCAAGGAACTTTGAGGGTTGAAAATGAAGCGACGGAATGAAGCCGCTGCTGGACTTCCTTCGACGCGGTTTTCATTCTATCCGGGAAGATTACATAAGCATTACCTAAATGTAATTCTAACGTCATCCGGGCGTCAGGATCACGGCCTTAGCATGGTCAACGGGCCAGTCTCGGTCAAAATTGTCAATGTCGGGGGGATATCGTGGTGAAGGAAATCGCCAGTGGAAATGCCTGGCCGGACTAAGTGCTGTACTACTTGATCCTTGTAGACATAAGCCGGTATGCCCGAGACAAAATGGCTTGACCTGTGCCATGGACACAGGTGTATAACCTCTACTATTACTCGGTGAAGAAGCTCGGTGTATCACCAAGGTTTAAGACTGGTGATTGACTCAGATCAAGATCCAAAACCCGAGTGGTGTTTAGGATGGTGTCTAACTACCTAGACCGGATCGAGAGGAGGGCGGTATGAAGGTAATTGAGGTTGCCAGGCTATTGGAGGTTACAGCAGACACGGTGCGGTTTTATACCCGGATCAAGATTTTGAATCCAACAAAAAGCAAGGCCAATGGTTACCGGGAATACAGTGATAAAGATGTTAATCGCTTACGGTTCGTGCTGAGTGCCCGACAGTTGGGATTTTCGGTAGAGGATATTCAGGAGATTCTCGCCCATGCGGACAAGAAAAAGTCTCCTTGCCCAACGGTGCGTCGCTTGATTGATCAGCGCCTGCATGAAACCGAGCGACAGCTCAGGGAAACATTGAAATTGCGGGATCGCATGCAACAGGCTGTGTTGGAGTGGAGTCAAAAGCCGGATAAGGCGCCAACGGGCCATATGCTTTGCCATCTGATCGAAGAATTCACTGCGGAGGATAGGTTATGAATACACACAAAACGCCAAGTGCGAATCTACACCGAGGTGGTTGTTGCTGCGTCGGCAAATCATCCGTTTCTGCTGAAGCCCGTGATATCCGCAGCGTTAGCGATACGTCTCTTCCTCTTCATCGTTTACAGGTTCAGGGTGCCAGCTGCGGTGGTTGCGTGAAAAGTATCGAACAGACGTTGAAATCCGTTGCAGGGGTTAGCGAAGTGTCGATGGACTTGGTAACGGGCATCGCTTCAGTCATTGGTGTGGTTGAACCAAAAAACCTTACCGATGCGTTGGATCGTGTGGGTTTTCCCGCAACGCTCATTCGCTAGTTGCTGTCAAGTAAACCAGGAGTATGGATATGAGTTCAACAAACACGGAATCTGGCAATCCATCCTGTCATGAAGGTACGGAAACTGGCCAGCATCACCACCATCATGTTCATGGCGGCAGCGCAGTAAGCCAGGAATTGATGATCGAAGGCGCTGGTTGTGCCAGCTGTGTGGGAAAAATCGAATCCGCCCTAAAAGCGATACCGGGTGTGGAAAACGCGGAAATGAATTTCGCTCAGCGAACCGTCAGCGTGTTGGGTTCGGCGCCTGCCGAGCAATTGATAAAAGCCGTTGAGGGCGCTGGTTATAACGCCAAAATCAGCCTTGCTGACAATGAAGACGATGCATTGGCGGAAAAAGAAAAAGCTGATTGGGCTTACTACAAACGACTGATGCGGGAAATGACCATCGCCCTCAGTCTGGGCGTGCCGCTGATGATTTACAGCATCGTAGTCGGCGAAATGACGGTAACAAGCACTGGTGAGCGCATTGCCTGGTTGGCTGTTGGATTACTGACGCTTGGGGTGATGGTGTTCTCCGGCAAACACTTTTATGTCGGTGCCTGGCAATCCTTTAAAAATCACTCGGCCAATATGGATACCTTGATTGCTTTAGGCACAGGTACGGCGTGGGTGTATTCGATGGTGGTGGTGTTTGTTCCTCACTTGGTGCCGGAAATGGCGCGCCATGTTTATTTCGAGGCGACCGCGATGATTATTGGTTTAATCGATCTCGGTCTTGCCCTGGAATTGAAAGCCCGCGGTCGTACCTCTGAGGCTATTAAGCGCCTGATTGGATTGCAGGCGAAAACGGCGCGGGTTATTCGCGATGACAAAGAACTGGATATCGCTATCGAACAGGTTCTACTGAACGATGTGGTCCGCGTGCGCCCAGGTGAAAAAATTCCCGTCGATGGTGAAGTGGTTGAAGGGCATACTGCGATTGACGAATCCATGCTCACCGGCGAGCCGATGCCGGTTGAAAAAGCCACTGGGGATACCGTGGCGGCGGGCACCATCAATAAGTCAGGCTCAATTCTGTTTAAAGCTACCCGCGTTGGTAAAGACACGGCGCTGGCGCAAATCATCAATATGGTCAAGCGCGCACAAAACTCCAAGCCGCCCATTGGTCGTTTGGCTGATGTCATCTCAGCGTATTTTGTTCCGGTGGTCATGATTATCGCTGTAGCGAGCGCCCTGACTTGGTTGAATTTTGGGCCGGAACCAGCGGTAGCTTTTGCGATTGTATCGGCGACCACCGTATTGATTATCGCCTGTCCCTGTGCGCTAGGTCTGGCCACGCCGATGTCGGTGATGGTGGGTGTGGGTAAGGCCGCAGAGGCGGGCGTGCTGATTCGTAACGGCGAGGCCCTGCAAACCGCGTCGAAGATATCGGCGATGATTCTGGATAAAACCGGCACCATCACCCTGGGCGCGCCGAAGGTTACCGATGTATTGGTGGCAGGTGAACATGACGAGCAGGCGGTGTTGCGATTGGCAGCAACGCTTGAATCAGGCTCCGAGCATCCTTTAGCGATGGCTATTGTTGAAAGTGCTCAGGAAAGGGGGATCGAAATGGGCAAGGTCTCCAATTTTAACGCCATTGCCGGCCATGGTGTGCAGGCTGACGTGGACGGAAAAACACTGTTGTTCGGCAATGAAAAGCTCATGCGCGAGCGCACTATCGAACTGGGTGATTTTGTTGAAAAGGCCCAGGCGCTGGCCGCCGAGGCTAAAACGCCGATGTATTTCGCCGTTGATAATAAGCTCGCAGCGATTATCGCAGTAGCCGATCCGATTAAGGAAGACTCCATCGCTGCCATCAAGCGCCTGCAACATAACGGTATACGGGTGGTGATGCTCACCGGCGATAACCGCGCCACAGCCAAAGCGGTGGCGGAAAAAGCCGGTATCAAGGAATTTTTCGCCGAAGTACTGCCGGAAGAAAAATCCAAAAAAGTGCAGGAACTGCAGATGGAAGGCGAAGTGGTGGGCATGACCGGGGACGGCATCAACGACGCGCCAGCCCTGGCCATCGCCAATGTCGGCTTCGCCATTGGCACAGGTACCGATGTGGCCATTGAAAGTGCCGACATCACCCTGATGCGGGGTTCGTTACATGGTTTGGCCGATGCCATTGCAGTGAGTAAAGCGACCTTGCGCAATATCAAACAGAATTTATTCGGCGCCTTTATTTACAACGTGGCCGGCGTACCTTTTGCGGCTGGCGTGTTGTACCCATTCTTGGGTTTGTTGTTGAACCCGGTGATTGCCGGGGCTGCGATGGCGTTTTCATCACTCACTGTTGTGACCAACGCCAATCGACTGCGTTTGTTTAAAGCGCAGGAACACTAAGTCCAACACCAGGAGAAATGCGACATGTTACTGATCAATATAGCCGGATTGGCGTTAATCGCTCTGATTGTGTGGTGGTTCTGGCTTTACAAGCCGAAAGAAGCCGAGCTGGGGGAAAGCGATTTGGTGATTACTGTTGAAAATGGCACCTATTCTCCTTCGCGGATTAAAGTGCCGACCGGAGAACCTGTCGAAATCAAATTTATCCGCAAAGATCAATCACCCTGTTCTGAGACTTTACTGATCCCCGAACTGCAAATCAGCGACACCCTGCCATTGAATAAATTGAAAACCATTCAGTTACCCGCGTTGGCAGCAGGTGAATACGCGTTTCATTGCCAGATGCAGATGTACCGTGGACTTATCACGGTGAAATAAGCAGGAGGAGCAAATGAACATCAATAAAGTTACGGCCATTTTTGATGAGTTTCGCCTGAAAGAGGTGGAAGAAACCTTGATACGACACGGAGTGAAGGGCTTTACCTTATACCCGGTTCGTGGCCGGGGCTATTACTTCGACAGTTTTAACGAAAACCACTTGATCAAGCATATTCAAATGGAGATTTATGCCAAGGCTGAGCAGGCGAGGGAAATTGCGCAGCTGATTGTGGATGCGGCGCATGTTAATGCCGATAGCGAAGGGCTGGTCTGCATTGTGCCGGTTAACGATCTGCTGTGGATACACGATAAACGCAGTGCAACAGACAACGATTTTCAATTACACAGGTGAGGTGTGACATGGCAACCAAAAAATCATCATTCTGGTTGACCCCCAAAGGCCTGGCCGCCCTGGGTTTAATTGCAGCGGCAAGCTATTTCCTATTGATCGAGCATCGGCAACACGTCTGGCAGTTTTTGCCTTTCTTGATTCTCTTAGCCTGTCCGTTTATGCATTTGTTTATGCACGGGGGGCATGGTGGACATGGCCAGCACGAGGATGAATCCGACAAGGCTGCCTATCAGCGTGGGCTGGAAGATGGTCGCAAAGAAAATGAGCATCATCACTAACAGAATATTAACAGGTGAAAAGCTATGCACGGTGAATCTGCTTACGGCCTCTGGACGCTGGTGATACTCAATTCGGCGATATTTATCTTCTTTGCCTTCAGCTTTACCAAGCCGCAAACCAAAACCGATTGGCGAAGCTTTGGCGCTTTCTCGGCGTTTATCATTGCACTGTTTACCGAGATGTATGGCTTTCCCTTAACCATTTATTTCCTCTCCGGTTGGTTGGCGGAAAAATATCCTGGCGTGGATTTTCTGTCCCACGAGAACGGCCATCTTCTGCATACCCTTTTCGGTTTTGAAGGCAACCCTCATTTTGATCCGCTGCATATCGCCAGTAATGTCCTGATCATTTTGGGCTTCTTCCTGCTTGCCTCAGCGTGGAATGTACTGCACAAGGCACAGCAGACCCGGTCGCTGGCGACCACCGGCTGGTACGCCCGCTGCCGTCACCCGCAGTACGTTGCTTTTATCCTGATTATGTTTGGCTTCCTGTTGCAGTGGCCGACGATCCTTACCGTAATCATGTTTCTGATATTGGTAGTGGTTTATGTGCGACTCGCTAAGCGTGAGGAGCGGATGGCACTGGATGAATTCGGTGATGAATATCGCCGCTATATGGAAGCCACGCCTGGCTGGATTCCGAAATTTAACGTCGATAAAACTGTTTCAACCTGATGAGGATAATTCGATGAAAAAACTAATCTCCACTGTGGTAATAGCCGCTGCGATTTCTTCGCCCGTCTTTGCGGAAAAAGGGCACGAACATGGCGACAGTAAAGACCAGCCGATGGGCGGAATGATGATGGACCATGAGCAAATGATGGCAATGCATGAGCACATGCAAAAGATGCACGACATGATGGCAAAAATCAAAACCGAAACCGATCCGGAAAAACGCCATCAATTAATGCAGGAACATATGCAAGCCATGCAGGATGGCATGCAGATGATGGGTGATGGCATGGGAATGGACATGAACAAAGGTGAGTCATCAAAAATGGACGGCATGGCGATGATGAAACGTATGGACATGATGGAAGAGCGAATGGGCATGATGCAGATGATGATGGGCCAAATGATGGATCATGAATCTGAGTCCAAAAAAACACCCGTCCATAAACACAAAAAGTAGATGGGTTGTTTGCTCAACTTGTCTGTTGGAGGAAAAATATTATGAGTGAGCATCGGCATGGTATCAATCCAGGTTTTTTAACCAGACATACCTTGAGCGTGTGCGGGATCAATGAAAGCAATGCCAAAGCGATTGTTGAGGAACTTGATGAACTGCCCTGTATGGATGGTGTGTGGCTGAACAAAAATGGCAACTTGCTCAAAATTGCCTACGACGCTTCTCACCACAATATCGATGAAATGATCGCCATTGTCGAAAAGCATGGTGCGGCAATAAAAGACAGCTGGTGGTCCCGAACCAGGCTGAGTTGGCAACGGCAGACCGATGAGAATATCGGGGATAACGCTAAACATGAGGCGCACTGCTGCAACAAGATGCCGCCTCATTAGATGAAAGAGAAAATGAGCAACAAAGAACATCGATTAGGTGTCTCGGAAATTAATCTGGTGAGGGGCCAATTGACGTTGGAACCTGTCGATATGACTAGCAGTCTGTTGAGAAATGCAGTTTTAAGCATCCTGTATACCTTGCAACGAATGCCCAGGAAGAGGGCTGACCATTATATTAAGGGGTCATGAATGGAGGAAAAAGACGATCGTTCGACACATTATGACGAGGGTAGCCTCTCTCTGTCAGGTACGGTGATGCTCGGGACTGGGGTGATGATCGGCGCAGGAATATTTGCGCTAACCGGGCAAATGGCAGAGATGACTGGTGCATTATTCCCATTGGCATTCCTCGCGGCCGCAATCATCGTTGGTTTCAGCGCTTACTCATACATCAAAATATCCAATGCCTTCCCATCAGCAGGGGGGATTGGCATGTATCTGCATAAGGCTTATGGCGACCGGTTGCCCACTGCGTTTAATGCACTACTTATGTATTTTTCGATGGTCATCGCGCAGAGTTTTCTAGCGCGTACGTTCGGTTCTTACACCATGCAATTATTTGGCGGTGACCCATCAGGACAAATGACACCTATACTCGGCGTCTCCCTAATCCTGGCGGCGTTCATTGTGAACCTGTTGGGAAATCGGCTGATTCAAGGGGTTGCAGGGTTTATCGGCCTACTGAAAATTGGTGGAATTCTAATCTTTGGTCTCGTCGGCATCTGGTTAGCTGATAGCCTGGCAGTGGACTTTGAACATGTAAGCGAGACCGGTTCAGCTAGTAATTTCCTCGGCGCCACAGCGCTGGGGATTCTGGCATTCAAAGGCTTTACCACCATTACCAATAGTGGTTCCGAGGTGATCGATCCACACCGCAATGTTGGTCGCGCCATTGTTATTTCGATTGCTGCCTGTGTCGTTATCTATACATTGGTTGGTTTTGCGGTGGCCAGCAATCTCTCGCTTAGTGAGATTATTCAAACTCGAGATTATTCCCTGGCTGCGGCCGCTCGACCTGCACTCGGTGAGTACGGCGTGTGGTTCACCGTTGCGATTGCCATGCTGGCGACGGCGGGAGGGATTCTTGCCAGTATTTTTGCGGTCTCCAGAATGCTGGCGATGCTAACGGAAATGAAGTTGGTGCCCCATAGCCATTTCGGTATGCCGGGCAGCATTCAGAAACATACATTGGTGTACACCGTGGTTCTTGGACTTGTGCTCACCGCGTTCTTTGATCTTTCCCGTATAGCAGCACTTGGCATCATATTCTATCTGGTGATGGATATCGCCATTCACTGGGGTGTTCTGCGCTACTTGTTGGACGATGTTAAAGCCAAAAGCTGGGTCCCCGTTACCGCGATTATATTAGATTCGCTTGCACTAAGCGGGTTCCTTTGGGTGAAGTTGAATTCAGATCCATTTGTGTTGGGTGTGGCCGTTGTCACAATGATGCTAATCGCGATCGGAGAGCAACTATTCCTTGGATCTGAAAAACGAAAGCAAGCTGTGTCCCAAAGTCAGGCGCATGAACATCATCATTAAAAATCATGTGGAGGAAGCCTGCCAGGCACAGAACGGGACCCTAGTGGTTAACTTTTGTTGTTTGGAGAATGGTAATGGATCAAGTTAGCACACTTAAAGCGATCTATATGGGCATCGACACCCACCAGGAACTGGTGGTGTGTATGCGCAGCTATAGTGACTTTTTGAGACTCTAATCGATGAGTCAATCCACAACTGAGAAAAAATTATGCAAATTGAAACCTTAAAAGATGTGCTGCACTGGACCCGGGAATTTCACCAACATCTCAGTCAGTGCTTATCCCATTGCGCAGACAAGAATACGGATGAACGGGCCCGGATGATTCTTGCTTACCTGTCCGATCACGAAAAAAGTCTCACAAAAGTTGTCAATGGCTTCGAAACCTCGGGCGATGAACATGCGCTGAACACCTGGTGTATGGAATATGTGGCAAAGCATCCTATCGTCCGACATGCACATTGCGACGCGCCTTTTGCCGAGCTTGATGCCGCGCAAATCATGGAGGTGATTGTCGATCAGCATCAGCAGGTGATTGAGCTGTATCGCTATCTCGCCTCAAGGGCGGATATCCCCTCTGCCAAGGAGTTGATGGAATCACTCCGGTCGCTGGAGGAACACGAAATGATGCGTATGGTGCAGTCTGCCAACCGGTTCGGGGATATGTAGAGACACTAATTTATTACAGATACACCACCATAAACGGAGGAATAGTCATGACACTTAATGCGTTCAAATTCGGGATAGCCAGCGCGATTACCGCGGCGATACTGTGGCTGGCTTGCAGCCTGTTGGTGATGTTAATGCCCGCCATGATGTTATCCATGTCTGGGGAAATGGTGCATATGCAACTGAATGAGATGGGTTGGCATTTGACATTCACTGGCGTTGTTGTGGGACTGGTGGCTTGGTCAGTGTCAGCGGGTATCGCCGGGTGGTTGCTGGCGGCTATTTACAACCGCTTGCAGTAAGCCGATGGATTATGAGGTGCCATATCAGTGACCATGCCCTTCCGAGTCTTGCCCACGTGCGGTGAGTATCTGGTATTGGTCGGGAGACAGTTCCGGCAACCGCTTCAGGAACGCTACCATGTTCCAGATGCGTTCATCGTCGTGCCCGGCTCCCCAGGCTGGCATGCCCGAGGCCTTGATGCCATGTTTGATAATCCAGAATTGTCGTTTACTGGCCTCGTCGTCATTTTCGGTGTTACCGGTATGATCGTGTCCATGTTCATCACCCGCTAGAGTTAGGTTGGGTGGTGTGGGATATAACCCCAGGGTGAAATCACTTTCGGTTTTGCCCGGTTTCAAATGGCATCCCGCGCACATATCATTGTAGTCGGCGCCACCCGCCAGTAACCGCTCCGGTGCATTTAGGTCGCCAGGAAGCTTAATGTCACTGGCAGCGCGTGCAACTGAACGTTCACGCAAGGTTTCCAGCAGCCAGTAGGTCAGCCGATTGTGTGGTACATCGGCGCCCATGGGGTAGAGACCTGAATAGAGAAACAGCCCGCCGCCCACCAGCGCGATGACAGCGGTAATGACCAGACTTTTGATAAAGGTGGTGAGCGCCGACATGAAAACTCCTTGGGTTGATCAGTGTTGGTGTTCTGAATGTTGCTCGCCTGAGCTTTTTTCTTTGTCCTGATGATCAGCCTGCGCTTGATCCTTTTCAGAGTCGTTATGATGCATGTCATTCATGCATTGTTTCATCATGGCTTGCATCACAGGATCATTCATATCCATCTTGCTGTGATCCATATTTGTCATGGCTGCACAATCCGGCTTTTCAGCGTCTTTCATATGTTCTTTAGGATCATGGGCCTGTGCAGAGAAAGCGATGCCCAGTGTGGAGAACACGATGACAGTGGCTAGTGTTTTCATATTCATAAAGGTGTTCCTCATAGGTGTTTGAAAAGTTTCTATATCAACTTGGCGATTGTTAAAACCAGAATCGCAGTCCGGCGACGAATTGGGTATCTGAGGTATCGTCGCCAGCCGCGCGGCGGTAATCGGCTGTGTCGCCATAGGTGTCTGTCCATTCCACACCGATGTAGGGCGCAAATTGACGGCTGAATTCGTAACGCAGGCGCAAGCCCAAGGCGAGATCCGAGAGGCCTGACCCCAAACCATTATCAGAATCATCCTTGCCATACAGATTGAGTTCCGCACGTGGTTGTAAAATGAGCCGCTGTGTCAGCAGCAACTCGTACTCGGCTTCGGCAGAGAGTGCGGTCCGACCGTCGTCGCTAACATATGCAGTCACATCCAGCTCAAACCAGTAGGGCGCCAGACCTTGCATACCAATTGCCAGCCACTGGCGATCCTTACCTTCGTCATATTGGTCAAGTCGAACACCGAGTTGGGTGTCGAAATAGGCATTAAGCGCATGGCCCCACAACAGGTCAGTTGAACTCTCCTCCAGTGTGCCGCCTGTAATATCACCCTCCGCTTTGATGACAAAGCGGTTGTAGGTGGTGCCATACCAAGCCTGGACATCGTAAACCGTGCTCTCGCTGTCTTCGTGATATTCCAGGCGATCACCCAGAACGGACCAGAAGGTGTGTTCGTCCGCCAGTTTCAGTTGCCGTGGCCCCGGCTGTGCATAGGGGCCTTCGGTCAAGGTGTAACCGTCGGAATAAGCGTGGGGATCGCGGGCATCGGCAGGAGCGCTTCCGCCCTGCATTTGTCCCATGTCTTGATGTTCAGGGCCGTGATCCATTTGTGCCAGTACCGTATTCACTTGAAGTGCAGCGACAGTAAAAACTAGTGTTGTAAGAAATTTCGCGGCATTCAGACTCATGACACCACCACCTCGCGGAACATGCCCGCGTCCATATGAAACAGCAAATGGCAATGCCAGGCCCAGCGGCCCAGATCATGGGGTGTGGTCAGGTAACTGATGCGCTGCGCTGGTTGCACGGGAATGGTATGGCGCCGAACCCGCAATTCGCCCTGATCGGTTTCCAGTTCGCTCCACATGCCGTGTAAATGCATTGGGTGGGTCATCATGGTGTCGTTTTGCAGAATAATTCTAACGCGTTCATTGTGGCGCAGGGAGACCGGTGTGCTTTTACCGAATTCGAGTCCGTCGAAAGACCAGCTATAGCGTTCCATATTGCCGGTAAGGTGTAGTTCCAGCTCCCTCGCGGGCGGGCGGCGGTCATCCAGCACACCATCGATGGATTTTAGGTCGGCCAGCGTCAGCACTCGGTGGCCCTGTGGGCGCAACCCACGCTGGCTTAAGTTGCGCAAGCCAATACCCGGATCGTCGAGATTGGTGCGTGGCATGTCCACTCGCATATCCACCGAAGCGCCGTATTCGGTTCGGGCGTGGCGTATGGTGGATGAGGGTTTGGCAAGAGGGTTATCAGAAGCCCGCTGCACGCCGTGCATACTGTGATCCATGGCCATGCCGCCGTGCATCTGGGAATGATCCATGGTGCTGTGATCCATGGCACCCATACTCATGGACCCCTGATCCATACCGCTATGATTCATGCCTTCGTGACCAGTGCCATGACTCATAGCCCCCATCATGTCAGCCATGGTCAACCACTCAACCGGGTCAGGATCTGGTACTGGAGCGGTTAAGCCTTGCCGCACGGTCAGGGTGCCGCGGGCATAGCCGCTGCGTTCCATGCTCTGGGCAAAGATGGTGTAAGCATCGTCCCGCGGTTCGACCATGACATCGTAGGTTTCGCCGGGGCCGAAACGGAATTCATCCACAGTGACAGGTTCAACATCCTGACCATCCGCTTGGATCACCGTTAGCTTCAAACCCGGAATGCGGATATCGTAAAAGCTGTTGCTGGCGGCATTAATAAAACGAAGCCGTACGCGATCACCGCGCTGGAACAACCCGCTCCAATTGCCCGCCGGGGTGGTGCCATTCATTAGGAAGGTGAGGGTGGCCGCCGACAGGTCCGCCAGATCGGTCGGGTTCATCCGCATCTGGTTCCACATCTGGCGCTTTTCCAGGGCTGCCTGTAAGCCCATCTTTGAAACATCGGCTGTGAAATCGAAAAAGGTGGGCTGATTGAAGTTGTAGACATCGCTTTGTACTTTCAGCTTGCTGAAGGTATGCATTGGATCTTCGTCGGTCCAGTCGGACAGCTGCACCACATAATCCTGGTCGGCACGGTGTCTTTCGCCTGCCCGCGGCTCAATGATCAGGGCGCCGTACATCCCGGTCATCTCCTGAAAGCCGGAGTGACTGTGGTACCAATAGGTGCCGCTCTGGCGGAGGGTAAAGCGGTAAACAAAGGTTTCTCCCGGTGCGATGCCTGGGTAGCTGATCCCCGGCACACCATCCATTTGATAGGGCAGCAAGATGCCGTGCCAGTGAATAGAGGTAGAAACAGGTAATCGGTTGGTGACGCGGATGGTGACGTCATCGCCCTCGCGCAGCCGTAGCGTCGGTGCCGGAATGGAGCCGTTGATGGTGGTAGCCATACGTGTGACACCGGTAAAATTGACAGGTGTTGCGGCGATTACCAGGTCGATTTCACGGCCGCTGAGTACCGGTGCCGAGCCCAGCGCGGTCGCGCCTTTTGCGGCGGCCTGCAACCAGGACGGTGTGGCGGCCAGCACGCCACCGGCTGCCAGGCCCTGCACGAAGCGGCGGCGACTAAGCTGCCAGGGCTGCTTGGGTCGGGGGAAACCATGGGTCATGAGTCAATCTCTTTTCGAATAAGTGATGGTTGTTCCACGTTCTGACTCCGCATACTAGCGAGCCGAGCCTGTCACCCGCATGACTTCAAAATGACAAAGTTGTAATCTAGTCGTCATCTTCTTGTGGGTTAGCCAGGTTTAGGCTGTTTCCAAACCCATTCTGAACATACGGAGCAGTGCAACGATGCGGCTATTGGTGGTCGAAGACGAAATCAAGACCGGCGATTATTTACAGCAGGGACTGACCGAGGCGGGCTTTCTGGTCACGCTGGTGCGCAATGGCCTCGACGGCCATCATTTGGCGATGACCGAGACCTTTGATTTGCTGGTGCTGGACGTCATGCTGCCGGATGTTGACGGCTGGCGAATCGTGCAGTCGTTGCGCGAGGCTGGCCGTCAGACACCAGTGCTGTTCCTGACCGCCCGCGACAGCGTGGATGACCGCGTTAAAGGCCTTGAATTGGGGGCTGATGATTACCTGGTCAAGCCCTTCGCTTTTGCGGAACTGCTGGCCCGGGTGCGCACTCTGTTGCGCCGCAGTGCGGTGCCGGTGATGACGGATCAGATCAGAGTCGCCGACCTCACCCTGGATTTGCCGCGGCACCGGGCCACGCGCGCCGGTCGCAGGATCAATCTCAGCCACAAGGAGTTTTGCCTGCTGGAACTGTTGGTCCGGCGGCAGGGTGAAGTATTACCGCGCTCCTTGATCGCCTCCCAGGTATGGGACATGAACTTCGATTCCGACACCAATGTGATTGATGTGGCCATACGGCGCCTAAGAGCAAAAATCGATGACGATTTTGAGCCCAAGCTGATTCACACCGTGCGCGGTATGGGTTACAAGCTGGAGGTTGAAGACGACCATGACGAAAGTTAGCCTCGCCCGGAGACGACCACTGTCACTCAATAGCCGTGTGATGTTGTTTGTCGCGGTCGCTATCGGTTTGAGCTTGCTGATGATCGGCCATTTGGTGCAAAAGGAGGTGGAGCGCCATTTTGCTGAACAGGATGCCGACGAATTGGTGGTGATTACTCGTGCTGTTGAGAAGGCCCTGCAAACGGCGAAGGATCAGGAATCGACACGGGAGCACACCCTTGCGCGAGCTGTTTCTGGTCATCATGGCGTCTATTTTCAGGTTTGGGAGGATGCTGGACGTTTGGTCTATAGTTCCGTGGACACCGGATCTTTGCCACAGGCGAACACCTATGCCCCTGTGGCCCGCATCCAGGTAGACAATCTTTACACCTGGCGATCTGATGGCAAAACCTACCGTGGCACTGCCACCCAAGCTCGTATCGGTGGTCAGGACTATCGCATCATTGCTGTCATCGATATGGATTCCCACATCCACTTTCTGGAAAATTTTCGTCGCAGTTTGTGGATGATCATGGTGGCGGCAGGGGCCATCACTCTCCTGGCGGCCTGGTATGGCGTGCATCAGGGGCATGCCCCAATACGTACTCTCAGTGAGTCTATGGGTAATGTCCAGGCTGATCGGCTGCATGTGCGTCTTGATCCCGATACCGTGCCGGGGGAGCTGAAAACGCTGGTTGATTCGTTCAACCATATGATTGGGCGATTGGAGGACAGTTTTGTTCGACTTTCTCATTTCTCTGCTGATATCGCCCATGAATTGCGCACACCGCTAACCAACCTGATCACCCAGACCCAGGTGGGTTTGGGTAAGTCCAGAAGCCTGGAAGAATATCGCGAACTGTTATATTCAAACCTGGAAGAACAGGAGCGCCTGACCAAAATGGTTAATGACATGCTCTGGCTGGCCCAGAGCGAACACGGCCTGCTCAAGCCTGTCTGGGAACCGCTGGATCTGGCTCGTGAAGTGCGCGAGCTGTTCGATTTTTTCGAGGCGCTGGCGGAGGAAAAACACATCGAATTGGTATTGGAGGGAAAGGCGCCGATCATACAGGGTGACCGCGCCATGCTGAGGCGCGCGTTATCCAACCTGCTGTCCAATGCCCTACGCCACACACCAGTGGGGGCAAGTGTACTGATCCGGCTGGATTCATCGGGCGAGAGTAGGGCGTTACTCAGCGTACAGAATCCGGGGCCGGCAATTCCAGCCGAGCATTTGCCCAGGATTTTCGACCGCTTTTACCGGATCGATCCCTCCCGACAACGTCAAAGCGAAGGCGCTGGTTTGGGGCTGGCTATCGTCAAGTCCATAGTCGAGGCCCATGAAGGAAACATCGCGGTGATCTCCGAACGCGGCGTCACGCGCTTCACGATCAGTTTACCCAGCATGGCTGATGTAGAGGTGAGTGCTACGGGAGAAAGTGATGAGTCAATTGACCATCGGTAAACTGGCACAAGCAGCTCGGGTCAGTGTCGAAACTATTCGTTATTACGAACGCCTCGGGCTTATCGAACAGCCGCTAAAGCCAGCTTAAGGATACCGCACCAACCCAAAAGCCACTCTGAAGCGGGTCTTCTTCATGAAATGAGCCCAAGAGCTAGGATCCACTTTGTAAGAAATCGATAATCTGTTGGCGCCTAGCAGGCTGTTGATTTTCTCCCCCGGGCTTGCTGGGTTAGATACAATAGAGCCAACGATAAACCATTGAGGATATTGGTTCAGTGCGCGGAGTAGATATTTTTCAAGAAGCTCTTTTTACGACGATTCAATTGGAGTCATTCGTCCCTAAAGATCATCCGCTACGCCCCATCAAGGCAATGCTTGATGAGGCGATGAAAGAGTTGAACTGGCTGTTCAGTAGCATTTATGCCGAAACAGGTAGAGAGTCCATTCCTCCAGAGCGTTTGATCCGGGCACAGTTGCTTCAGGTGCTTTACAGTATCCGCAGTGAGCGGCAGTTGGTAGAACAGATTAACTACAATCTTCTGTATCGCTGGTTTGTCGGATTGACGATAGACGATACTGTTTGGAATCACTCGGTGTTCAGTATCAACCGGGATCGATTGCTGGAGCACAATGTTGTCGGTGAGCTATTTGAGGAAGTGGTGGCGCTGGCGAGAAAGCGAGACTTGTTGTCGGATGAACACTTCAGTGTCGACGGCACCTTGATCCAGGCCTGGGCGCCACAAAAGAGTTACCGTCGTAAGGATGATGACCAGCCACCGTCGGGAGGCGGTCGAAACCGGGAAGCGAATTTTCACGGGGAAAAGCGCAGCAATGCGACCCATGAATCAAAAACAGACGGGGATGCTCGCATGGCCAGGAAGGGTCCCGGCAAAGAAGCACGACTCTCGTATATGGGACACACGGTGATGGAGAATCGCCACGGCTTGATTGTGAAAGCCGCAGCCAGTGAGGCAACGGGCACAGCGGAACGGGACATCGCACTGGATTTACTGACGACACTGCCTGGCAGGAAAAAGCGCACGGTGGGAGCTGACAAGAACTATGACACCGCAGACTTCGTTAAACGCTGTCGCGGACTGAAAGTCACCCCGCATGTAGCCAGGAATGATAATCGGCCAGGCGGTTCGGCGATAGATGGTCGAACCAGTCGACATGACGGCTATCACGTTAGCCAGCGAAACAGGAAACGAGTCGAAGAGCCTTTTGGTTGGGGCAAGACGGTGGGCTTGATCCGGCAGGTGAAATGCCGTGGTTTGGAGAAGGTAAACAGCGTGTTCATGATGACCATGATTGGCTGGAACCTGACCCGCATGAGGACGTTACAGGGGTAGTCCGTCTAAATGACGGAAAACACCCTGAGATTGGCCTAGAAATGCTCAAAAAAATGCCAAAAAGTTCGATTTAGCCCCGAAAATTCAGTTCCAAATGCTATTGGCGCTTGAAGCTGATAGAAAATCAACAGCCTGCTAGAGAATCGCATTGTCCGGGGTCGCCGTGAAGATCAGGATGATCATGCTGGTGTATCTCAACCAGTCCAATGTACAAACGCAAGAGGAGTGCGATGCGTGAGGTTGCTCCGACAGAAGATACGCACCGTAATGCCATTCTGCACGGCCCCGGACTGCGGGTACGACTGGTTATGAGAGCAGCTCAATGGAGGCAGAAGGATATCCCGTGTGCCGACAGGAGCCGTGTTGTCAGGAATGCCAACAAACCAGTCACACACTTGACTCTATAGCTACCATAGGCATTAGAATTGAGATTAATTATCATTAGCAACAAGCCAAGTAGAGATCTCGTTAATGCAGGCGCACTGGATATACCGTTTTATAAGCCCGAAGCAATTTGTTTTGAATGTCTCAGTACTGCTGCTGGGCTTATCGTGTTTGCTTCCAGCGACTAGTCAGGCCGAGATGAGTGATGACGGCTGGGCTCAGATGCGTCAATTGGCACAGCTGGCCGAATACATTGCTGTGGATTACGTGGAAGCCGTCAAAGATGGCCATGTGGTCAATGACGGTGAATATCAGGAAATGCTGGAGTTCTCCCAGCTCATTGTGACGAATATTTCTGAGATTCAGGATAAATCAGCCGACGCTGGCGACCTGACAGATCAGGCCAAGGCTTTACAGGAAGCCATCCAGAACAAACAGGCTATTGAAACAATTCGGCAAATGAGCGGCAGCCTGCGGGGTACGTTGTTGGCACTGATGCCTCAGTCGTCCTTACCGGATCGCCTGTTGTCCAAAGCTACTGTCAAAGGGTTGTATGAGAGCCAATGCGCTTCTTGCCATGGCGCAGCTGGTGGGGGCGATGGTGTGATGGCCGAACAGCTGGAGCCCGCTCCAACCGATTTCACCAGTAAAGAGCGAGCCTTGAACCGGTCACTTCTGGGCCTGTACGACGCCATCTCCAATGGCATAGACGATACCGCAATGCCGGCATTTACCCAACTGACGGAAGAGGAACGCTGGTCGCTGGCGTTCCATGTCGGCGGATTGGCATTTCAATCCGGCTCTGAAGTTACAGGCGAGGCACCCAGCGTCACCTTGTCACAGATGGTTAACCACACGCCGGTGCAACTCGCTGCTGAACATCCGGAGATGACGCAGCAGGCGATCGAACGGTTGCGCGCAAAGCCAGAACTGTTATTCCAGGAAACGACCAATCCTCTGAAAATCACCCGCGACCAACTGCTGCTAGCACAAGAGGCGCACCAGCGCGGCGATTATCAGACAGCACAAGCACTGGCGGTCAGTGCTTATCTGGATGGCTTTGAATTGGTCGAAAACAGCCTGGATGCGCAGGATAAAGCACTTCGCCAGACGCTCGAAGCCGATATGATGGCGATAAGGCAATTATTGAAGCAGGCACAGTCCCCGGGTGAGATGGAAAGCGCTGTGAGCCGGACGCTGGCAAGGTTGGATGATGCGGATCGATTGCTTTCGGAATCTACCTTGTCCGATGCGACCCTGTTCAGTGCCAGCTTGGTTATTCTGTTGCGGGAGGGGCTCGAAGCCCTGCTCGTGGTGATTGCCCTGGTGACTGTGCTGGTGCGAACCGGTCGGCGTGATGGACTTCGGTATGTGCATTTGGGTTGGGTAACGGCATTGGTGGCCGGTGTTGCGACCTGGGCTGCCGCGCAGTCCCTGGTGAGTATCAGCGGCGCCAGCCGCGAAGTCATGGAAGGGGTTGCTGCCCTTTTGGCGGCGGTCGTGTTGCTCTATGTCGGCATCTGGATGCACAGTAAAACCCATGCTGCCCAGTGGCAGGCCTATATCCAGCAGCACATCAACTCCCACCTGACTGCGGGTACCCTGTGGGGTCTTGCGCTGCTGGCATTTATTGCGGTTTATCGTGAAGTCTTTGAAACGGTCTTGTTTTATCAGGCGCTGCTGACCCAGGCTGCAGCCGCTCAATATTCATCCGTATTCAGCGGCTTTGTAGCCGGTACTGCTTTCTTGGCCGTATTGGCCTGGTTGCTGGTGCGTTACTCAGTGAAATTACCCATTGCCAGATTCTTTTCCGTCACCACCTACCTGTTGCTGGCCCTGGCGTTTATCCTCATGGGTAAGGCGATGTCGGCACTTCAGGAAGCGGATCTTATCGGTATTACCCCATTGCCTGTCAGTTTTGAATTCGATTGGGTCGGCGTCAAATCCACCTGGCAGGGGATCATGGCGCAATTGTCGGTACTGGTGGTTTTCCTAGTCTTTCTGGGGCTGGCGAGAAGGCAGCGGAAAAATGCCCCTGTTGCAGAACGTTCAGGAGAGTTTTTGGAACCGGGTGTCAGCCGCTCGAAACCGGAGTAGCCGACAAATTCCGCAATATGCCGCACTGCTCCACTGTCCGAAGGTTTGAACAGCTGCGGCGCAGCATTCTCAGTTGCTCGTTCAGCTTGGTGAGCTCCTGGATACGCGCCTCTACCTGCTCGATATGCCTATCCATCATCCGATTCACGTCACCACATTGTGCGCCGGGGGAACGGCTTAATCCCAATAATTGCCGGATCTCCGGCAAACTGAGATCCAGGCTGCGGCAGTGCTTGATAAACAATAATTGCTCAACGGCAACTTCATCGTACAGGCGAAAATTACCTTCACTGCGTTCTGCGGAGGCAATCAATTGTTCCTTTTCATAATGCCGGATGGTTTGCACGGAGCAGCCAGTCACTTTCGACAGTTCGCCGATTTTTATCATCTCTCAATATTCCGATTGACTCTATAGTTGTTATAGAGTTTATAGTGACCGTCTGTACATCCTCAAGGGCTTTTTCAATGTCTGACCCGTGCAATGACGGCTGCCAGAGCGCGAAGGTTGCCAATGTCCCCGCCTCTGGGATAGCGAATACTGATACGGCTTTTCAACATGGCTATGTCAGTGACTACCGGGTACCAAAAATGGACTGCCCGTCGGAAGAGGGGATGATCCGCATGGCCTTGGACAGTATTGAGCCCCGGGTTTTACTGGAGTTCGATACACCGAATCGGAAGGTGCGGGTATTCCATGGCGACAATGGGGCTGCCATCGAGGAGAGGATGCGCTCCCTGGGGCTGGGTGCCACGCTCGAAAAAACCACCCCGGTGGGGGAAGAGGATTTAGTCCTGGCCAGGGAGAAGGAAGAGGCAACCGCCCAGGTCGAAGCCGGTATACTGAAGTGGTTGCTGGCCATCAACGGCGTTATGTTCGTGGTTGAACTGACAGTAGGCTGGCTGGCGCAATCCACTGGCTTGATCGCGGATTCTTTGGACATGTTTGCTGATGCCGCCGTCTACGGCGTGGCACTGTATGCCGTTGGACACAGTGTGCGGATGAAGCTGCGCGCGGCGCATTTTTCCGGTTGGCTGCAGTTGATTCTGGCGCTGGGAGTCCTGGCTGAAGTCGGGCGGCGATTTGTCTTCGGCAGCGAACCTGTATCCGCGTTAATGATGGGTTTTGGTCTTGTGGCCCTGGCGGCCAACGTCTGGTGTCTGGTGCTTATCGCAAAAAACCGGCACGGCGGTGCACACATGAAAGCAAGTTGGATCTTTTCCGCTAATGATGTCATCGCCAATGTGGGGGTTATCGTCGCCGGTGTATTGGTCGCCTGGACGGGCTCCCGTTATCCCGACCTGGTCATTGGTCTGATCATCGGGCTGATTGTGCTGAATGGCGCCCGGCGTATTCTGCAACTGCGCTATTAGTCTCTGGTCCTTTCTCGCTGCTCGGATTCATGTCGGCAAAATTCCGCGCCTGGGCGGCCTATTAAAATAGTCGCCGCTCTCGCCGATGCTTATGGAGAATTTTCTGTCAACCGTGCCCATAGGTGTGGGCATTCTTGTGCATGTGGTCCGGGTGTTCGAATTCCAGTGTCGAATGACGTATGTTGAATTCCTGCGCCAGAGCCTGTTTTATCCTGTACTTGATATTCTCAAGCTGATCCCATGCACTTTCCTCGATAATCACATGAGCCTCCAGCGAGGCATCGTGTTCGCCCATCTGCCAAAAATGCACATGGTGAAGGTCGATAACGCCTTCGATGTTGGACAGGGCAACAATGACGGCATCGGTATCGATGTCCACCGGGCTACCCAACATGAGTGTTCTGATGGTACCGCCGATTTCTGTCAGACCCAGGTAGAGAATGTAGCCCGCGATGCCGATGGTGATGGCAGGATCAACCCAGCGCATGTCGAAGAGTAAAATAAGGGTTCCGCCAATGACCACGGCGACCGACGCCAGTGCATCCGACAGATTGTGAAGAAACAGTGCGCGGATATTGATGCTGTCTTTCTGCATCGAATAGGTAAGCAACGCTGTCAAGGCGTCCACGGCCAGAGCGATACCTCCAAGCCCGACGACCCACCAGCCCTTTACCTCTGGAGGATCGATTATCCGCATGCCACCTTCGTAAATCAGGTAGAACCCGATAATGATCAAGGTAGTGTAATTGATGAGGGCTGCAACGATTTCAATGCGTCCGTAGCCAAAGGTCATCCTTGCGTCAGCCGGGCGGCGCGCAATTTTTTGCGCTAAGAACGCGATGACGAGTGATGCCATGTCAGAGAAGTTATGTAAAGCGTCGGCGATAAGGGCGAGACTGCCGGCAAAGATACCGCCCCCAATCTGAGCCAGGGTCAGGATCCCGTTCGCCCAGATGGCGATGGCAACGCGTTTATCCTTGATCTCGGGGGCCATATGCACATGGTCGTGGCTCATTTGGTTAACCACGTTTGGTGTCTATGTATAAAAAAGCATCTGCTGTATTCGGCTTACTCTGTGCCTGGTCGCCTGTGCCTTGGCGACTTTGTGGATTTTGGGCCATTGGCTACTCATCCTTTTTGACAGTTTTCAGGAATTCCGCAAGGCTGTCTTCGGCCGCTTTTTTGTTCGGGAATGGCCCGATATTTTGACCTTCACGGGTTAAAAAATACCAGTCACTGTTGATGGCGTGGATACGATGTGTTCGAAAGTGTGGAGCTTCCTTCGGGTCATCTTTTCGTTGCTTGGGTGGATCACTCATAATCTTGTCCTGTCGTCATAACCCTGCACAGTAAAGCCATCCAAAACGGCTTGAACTGACTGTACAAGGTCATGAGCCACAGCTCCTGTTGGAGATGAATCATCAGGCGCAGAGGGAGCGAAAGCTGAAATGGAACCCCCGCTCGCCTGAAGAGGGCGGGTTTTTTTCTCAGACAACCGTATCGTCCTCGGCACCGTCTTCAATCCGGATTGCACGATTGACATCGCTGATAAAAATACGACCATCGCCGCGCAGTCCGGTATGCGCCTCGCTTTTCAGTACCCGTACGACCTCGTCCACGTACTGATCGTGACAGACGATTTCCACTTTCACGTGCTTGACAAAATCCCCCGCGCCCTCGATTGGGTTGGCAGCGCTGGTATTGACTTTGCTGCGGCCAAAGCCGACAACGTGGGCGACGCTCATGCCGGTGACGCCCTGCACGCGGTGCAGGGCCAGGGTCACGGCTTCCAGTTTGCGGTGTTTGATATAGGCTTTGATCTCTTGCATGACAGTCACTCCAGGTTAATGGGATTCGCTCATATCAGCGGGCTTGTCAGCAAACCAGTGATACAGTGCGGGTATAACCAATAGGGTCAGTATGGTGGCGGTGACCAGGCCGCCGACCACAACGGTGGCCAGTGGCCGCTGCACCTCGCTGCCGGTGCCGGTGGCGAACAACAGCGGGAACAGCCCCAGTGCGGTGGTGACGGCGGTCATGATTACCGCACGCAGCCTTGCACAAGCCGCCCGGACACTGGCCTCGGCAATGGACACCCCGTCCTTGACCAGTTCATTCAGGTAACTCACCAGCACCAGACCATTTTCCAGAGCGATGCCAAACAGGGCGATAAATCCCACCGAGGCCGGCACCGAGAGGCTCTGGCCACTTAGCCACAGGGCGACAATGCCGCCCACCAGCGCCAATGGAATATTGAGCATGATCAGCAGGGCGTTGCGCAGTGATCCGAAGTTGACGAACAGCATCAGGAACACCAGCGCCAGGGTAATTGGCACCACGATCATCAGGCGCTTGTTGGCCTGTTGTTGAAGTTCGAACTGCCCGCCCCATTTGAGAAAATAGCCCGGCGGCAAATCCACTTGCTGTGCAATGGCGGCATCGGCCTCGGCCACGAAGGAACCGATGTCCCGGTCGCGAACGTTGGTCTGGATGGTGATAAAGCGCTGATTGTTTTCCCGGGTGATCTGGCGCGGCCCCACCACCTCCTCGATGGCAGCCAGTTCCTCCAGGGGAATGCGCTGCCCGGCGGCGTTCTTGATAATGAGCTGCCCGATGACATCGGCCCGGTTGCGCGCGGGTTCTTCAAGGCGCACATAGATATCAAAGCGGCGGATGCCCTC
Organism: Pontibacter sp. JAM-7; assembly: GCF_048548695.2. Classification (NCBI taxonomy): domain Bacteria; kingdom Pseudomonadati; phylum Bacteroidota; class Cytophagia; order Cytophagales; family Hymenobacteraceae; genus Pontibacter; species Pontibacter sp. JAM-7. The sequence goes on along the minus strand of NZ_JBLYIF020000007.1, from coordinate 101,259 downwards.
GAACACCTGTCCGGCCTCGCTGCCGCCCACGGCCACGCTCAGGGTGCGTTGCACATCGCTGACATTGAGGCCGTAACGGGCAATGGCCTCCCGGTTCAACGAAATGCGCAGCTGCGGCGTACCGCCGATTTGGTCGCGCTGCACGTCCTGGGCGCCCTGCACGGTGCGCATCACCTTTTCTATAGCCTGTGCTTTCTCCACCAGCACATCCAGGTCATCGCCAAACAGCTTGGCGGCCAGTTCGGCCTTGGTACCGGTGAGCAATTCATCCACGGCGGCGGCGATCGGTTGGGTGAAGTTGAATTGCGCGCCGGGGAAATCCGCGAATTTTTCACTCATGGCCGCATACAAGCCATCCAGCGTCTCCGCGCTCTGCCATTGATCCTGGGGCTTAAGGGCGACGAAAATCTCCGCGTTATTCACCGGATCGGCATGGGCGCCGACTTCACCCCGACCAATGCGCGACACCACTTGGGTGACCTCCGGAAACGCTGCCATCAATTGCCGCTCGAATACGCCAATGGTCGTCTCGGCTTTTTCCAGCGAGATGGACGGCGCCATGGTGGCGCGGATCAGCAGATCCCCTTCATTGAAACGCGGCACAAACTCCGAGCCCAGCCGCGGCGCGACGGCAACGCCAATGAGCAGAACCACTGCCGCCAGGGTCACGGCAATCCAGCGGCGCGCGACTATGGCCTGAACCAGAGGTTGGTAGCCTTTCAGCAGTAAACTGACAATGTCCTTGCGGGGTTTGTCGGGGTCTGCGTCCGGCCGCTTCATCAACAGGGAGGAGGCCACCGGTGCCACAATCAGGGCAAAGAACAGCGAGCCAAGCATGGCCACGGCTACGGTATAGGCCAGTGGCCGGAAGGTCGCCCCTTCCACCCCCTGCAAGGTGAACAGCGGCAGGAACACAATGATGATAATGCTGATGGCAAACAGAATCGGGCGCGCCACTGACTGACAGGCCCGCGCCACCAGGTGCAGGCGTGATTCGTCCGGGGAGGATTCCCGCAACATCCGGTCGATGTTCTCCACCACGACCACCGCGCCATCCACCATCATGCCGATGGCGATGGCAATCCCGCCCAGCGACATCAGGTTGGCGGAGATATCGAAGAATTTCATGGCGAGGAAGGTGAAGCCGACGGAGAACGGAATCGACAGCGCCACCACCAGGCTGGGCCGCAGGCCGCCCATAAAAGCCAACAGCACCAGGGCCACCAGAATAATCCCCTGCAACAGGGCGTTGATCACCGTGCTCACCGCTGCCTTGACCAATGTCGCCTGGTCGTAATAGGGCTGCACCTCGACGCCTTCGGGCAGGTTGGCATTGATGGTGGCTAGTTCCTGCTTAACGGCGCCGATCACCTGGGAGGTATTGCTGCCGATCAGCTTCAATACCATGCCCACGACCACTTCACCTTCGCCGTCCTTGGTGGTGAGGCCGCGGCGGATTTCGCCGCCGATGTCCAGCTCGCCCAGCTGGTGCAGGTAAACGGGTGTGCCGTCGATGGTTTTCACCACGATATTGCGCAGGGCTTCAAGATCCGTGGCCAGACCCACGGAGCGGACGATGTACTCCTCATCGTTTTTGACGATGAACTGCGCCCCGGCGTTGGCATTGTTGGCCTCGATGCGCTCCTTGATGTCGGGCAGCGATACGTCGTAGCGGATCAGTGCGTCGGGGTCGATACGCACCTGGAACTGCTTGACCTCACCGCCGATGGAGAGGACTTCCGTAACGCCTTTTACCGTCTGTAGGTTGAACTTGACGATCCAGTCCTGAATTTCCCGCAGCTCGGTGTTGCTGTATTGCCCGCTGGTATCCTCCAGCACGTAGAACAGAATCTGGCCGAGTCCTGTCGTGATGGGGCCCATCACCGGTTCGCCGAAACCGTCGGGAATAGCCTCCCGGGCCACCTGTAGTCGTTCCCCCACCAGCTGGCGGGCAAAGTAAATATCGGTGCCATCCTCGAAGTAGATATTGACCACCGACAAGCCGAAGTTGGAGATCGACCGCACGTGATCCAGTTGCGGTAGGCCATTCATGGCGCTTTCGATGGGGTAGGTGACGTATTTCTCCACCTCCTCCGGCGCCAGGCCTTCGGTTTCCACAAAGACCTGCACCAACGCCGGTGAAATATCCGGGTAGGCGTCAACCGGCAGGGTGCGATAGGCGAAGTAACCGCCGATAAGCATCGCCAGAGAGATCACGACCACTAACAGTCGGTTCTCCAGCGCAAAACGAATAAGAGTTTGCATACTGTGCTCCCGCGATTAGTGGTTGTGACCGGATTCGAATTCGCTTTTTTGCAGCTGGGCCTTGAGCACGAATCCGCCTTTGGCCACATAGCGTTCACCCGCGTCGAGGCCCGCCAATATCTCCACCGCGTCGCTGTCACCGCGACCGAGCTTGGCCGGACGGGGTTCCCAGCTGCCGTCGTGCTGAACGAATATTGTGGGTTGGCCCTCCAGGTCGATAACGGCGGTCCTGGGTGCCACGACCGCGGCGGGAAATTCACCCAGAGTAATTTGGCCTTCAATGAACATCCCCGGCTTCCAGTCATTGTCAGGATTGGCCAGGAAGACCCGCGCCAGGCCTGTGCGGGTGGCCTCGTCTACCAGCGGCGCCACATAGTCCAGGCTGGTCTCCACGGGTGCGGGGCCATGGCTGGTGGTGATTCGCACCGGCTGTCCGGTTTTTACCAGCGGCACCTGCTTGGGATAGAGGGCAATATCCACCCACAGGGTGGACAGGTTCGCGACGACAAAAGCGGTATCGTCGGGCGCCAGGTGTTCTCCCAGGGTGACGTGGCGTTTGATAACCACGCCGTCGATCAGGGATTTCAGCTGAAAGCGGGACAGTGTCTCGGAACTCTCGGCCACGGCGAGCACATCGCCGGCCTTGACCCGGTCACCGGTTTTTGCCTGTACCTCGACGATCTTTGCCGCAAAGCGGGGCGTGATATGGGCCACGGCCTCCTCGTTGAGTTTCACCTCGCCGGGCAGCGAGACCTGTTGGCGAATCACACCGGCTTCAGCAGTGGCGATTTCACCACCAAAGTCCCGTAGCAGGTCGGCGCTAAAAGTCAGCTCGGGCTCTTCGTCTTCATGGCCTTCATGACCGGCTTCTTCGGCATGGTCGCCTTCATCTTCAGCGTGATCTTCCCCGGCATGTTCCTCTTCCGAGTGGTGCTTTTCATCTGCGTGCTGAGCCCCTTCTTCGGTGTGAGCGGCTTGATCCGATGGGGCGGCGATTGCGCTTTGAGATGCCATGGCAGCAAGCAGCAAGCCGCTCATTAAATAATTCAGTAACTTGTTCATTGTGATTCATCCTGTGGCGAAAGAGACCCTTCATCATCGATGCTGTCCAGTGTGGGCAGACGCAGATTGGACCGGAAATCATTGGCCCCGTCGGTGGGGTAGAGTGATAGGCGCTCCCCGGTAAGCGGCTGGCCGGTCAAGGTCTCCAGGGTGATAAGGGTTTGGTGAAAATCGGTGGCGGCGGCAACCGCCTCGGTTTCGAAGGACAGCAACTGGCGCCGGGCTTCCACCAGTTCCAGATAGGAAAAACGCCCGTCGCCGTAGCCTTCCTGAATCAGCGCCAGTGCCTGCTGTGCCTCGGGCAGTATCTGCTCACGTAACAGGGTAACCCGCTCGCGAGCCTGTTCCAGTTGGGCGAAGGCATTGCGCAGTTCCGTAAAAACCTTCACCCGGGTGGCTTTCTCTTCGAGATCCAGTTTCGCCAGATCCTCCCGCGCGGCCCTGATGTCGCCCTGGTTGCGGTTAGAGACGCCAAGAGGCATGGAAAACGAAAAAACCACACCCGTATCGCCGGTGCCTTCGACCCGCCTGATACCCGCGCCGACTTCGATGTCCTGTCGGCCCCGGGCAATGGCCAGGTCCAGTTCGGCCTTACGCAGTCTTTCCAGGGTCATAAACCGTTGCAGCTGCGGCGCCTGTTCTAGCTGGCGCTGGACGCTGGCAAACTCAGGCGTCGGCGCTAGCGCGAAGAGTTCGGCCTCTACATCACCAAAATCCGCCGAGGTTTCCCCCCACAGACTCGCGAGGCGCCGCTTAGCATTGCCCAGGCGCACGGTGAGATTGCTCACCGCCAGCTTGGCCTGCATCAAGTCCGTGCGGGCGCGGCTCAGTTCCGCCCGACTGGCGCTGCCTGCGTCAAACCGTCTTTGGGCGACCTTTTCTGCGGTGCTGGTAAAGTCCACGACTTGCCGGGCAAAGGCCAGCAGGCGCTGGGTTTGCGCCACTTCCAGGTAGCGGCTGGCCGCCGCCGACAGTGCGTCGAGGCGGGCCAGTTCGTAATCGCGCTCGACGGTTTGGCGACGCCACTGGCCGACATCCCGGCGCAGAGGGCGCTTGCCGCCCATCTCAATGACCTGGCTAAGCGCCAGGGTGGTTTCCATGGCGTCGGTGCCCGAGAACTCGCCGTTACCGGCGATATTCTCGACGTCGAGAGAGACCTGTGGGTTGGGTCGGAACCCGGCCTGGAGAACCCGCGCCTCGGCCGCGCGAATATCGTAGGGATACATCGCCAATTCGGGGTTATCACTGAGGACCCGTGCGAAGGCCTCGGGTAGGGTCAGTGTTGCCGGGTCGCGGTCAGCGGCCTGGATAAGCCCAGATAAGCTTACCAGCGCGCCGCAAATTAGCAGGCGTGTTGTCCGGATCATCAGGCTTCGGCCCGAATCCGGGGACAAACGGAATAGCATGAACATGAATTACCTCACGTAAAGATTTTAGAAAAATCCTGGCGCCGGTCGAGGACCGGAAAGTGAGGTTAGGCTATGGGCGGACGGAGGATCGCAGCGATGGGGGGAGAGGGGTGATCGACGGTATAGGTTAGCGTGACCTGGTTGGATGAGGCAGTCGGCAGCGTGGGCAGCTGCATGGACAGCAGCATATGAGAGCCATGGCAATGACAGGAGTGGCAATGGCTGGGCGGCGTGTTGTGGTCTGATCCCGGTGACGGGTCTGTCGCTTGGGTTGAACCGTCGCCCCCGGACATATCCGCCAACTCATGGGGTTGGTGATCCGAATGGATGGGCAATACATCAGCGGCGATGGATAGTGATTGCACTACCATCAATACCGCAAACAGTATTAGCGTCCAGTTTTTTGCCATTCGGTTATCTAGCGACTCGGTTAGAAGGAGATCCGAAGTCTAACATAAGTCAAGGTTCGATCAACTCAGGCCATTGTCCGAAATAGAGTTTCGCCAGCTGGGGGGGTAGGTTGCCCAAAGGCTGGTCTCGTTTTTTTTGGTTTGGACCTTGTACATCGCATCCGACTAGTTGCGACGATCTTTTTGTCATGTGTTCCATCATTTGGTAGCTGTATCAAACCCCTCGTGGAGGGAACCGATCAGCGGGCAGGTGACATTGTCCTTCTGCGTACAACATTCCTCGACGAGTTGGTCGAGCACGCCTTCAATTTGCTGAAGGCTGCGGATCTTGTCTCGCACGTTGCCCAGCTTGCGCTCGCCCAGTGCTTTGGCCTCGTCGCAATGGGTGCCGTCTTCGAGTTTCAGCAGTTCTCCGATTTCCTCCAGACTGAATCCCAGCCATCGTGCCCTGCGGATGAATCGAAGCCGTGCCAGCGCGACGTCGTCGTAGCGGCGAATCCCGCCTAAGGGCTTTTTTGGCTCCGTCATCAGCCCCAGCCGTTGGTAGTAGCGAATGGTTTCGACGTTTATCTCTGCGGCCTTGGCCAGACTGCCGATGGTCATGGAGGTGGATTTAGAACCGGACACGATGCTTGACTCCGTAGTCAACTACGGAGATAAGCTTGCCACAGTGGTGAATGAAACAACAGGAGATTTGTCCATGCCTGCATCCAATTCAGGACGCGGTTCGTTGCTTGCCGGGGGTGTCGCAGCCTTGCTGGCCTCTGCCTGTTGCCTGGGACCGCTGGTGTTGGTGGTGCTGGGGTTTTCCGGCGCCTGGATCGGCAATTTAACCGCATTGGAACCCTACCGTCCCTGGTTTCTGGGCGCCGCCCTGGTGGCCATGGTGTTGGCCTGGCGCCAGATATACCGGCCGGCCAGGGCTTGTGAACCCGGCGATGTGTGCGCTGCACCCAGGGTGCATGGCGCTTACAAAGCCGCCTTCTGGTTCGTAGCGTTGTTGATCGCCATCGCCGCGGTGTTCCCCTATGTCCTACCCCTGTTTTACTGAGAGGTCCGCAACATGAAAAAGTCCTTACTTGTGAGTTCACTGTTTGCCCTGTTCAGTTTACCCCTCTGGGGTGCGGAGCAGACCGTCACGCTGGATGTGCCCGGTATGACCTGCGCCGCCTGTCCGATCACCGTCAAGACCGCGCTCAACCGGGTCGAGGGTGTCAGGCAGGTCGATGTCAGCTTCGAGCGGCGCGAAGCCAGGGTCACCTTCGAGGACACGCAAACCTCCGTCGCAACGTTGATTGAAGCCACGGCCAACGCCGGTTATCCATCCACCCTCAAACAAGGCTCGACGGATCAGAAGTAATGAGATTGTAGGGTAATTTTCGGATAGGAAATTTTGATGAGTGAAGCGCAAGCAATACACATTGCTGTTATCGGTACCGGCGGTGCCGCCATGGCCGCGGCATTGAAAGCGACGGAACGCGGCGCCCGGATAACCGTGATCGAGCGAGACACCATTGGTGGCACCTGCGTGAATACCGGATGCATACCGTCGAAGACCCTAATCCGAGCGGCGCATATCGCTCACCTTCGAAGCAATAGCCCCTTTGACGATGGGCTCGGCGCCCGGGCACCGCTCGTAGATCGTGCCAGACTGCTGGAACAACAGCAAGGATTGGTAGAAGCGCTGCGCGAGGCTAAATATGCCCGTATTCTACGTGACAATCCGGCCATTACCCTGATCCAGGGAACAGCGCAATTCGTGGCGGCCAATTCGCTCGCCGTGACCACCCCGGAGGGCGAAGTGCGGCGGATCGAATTTGATCGGGCCTTTATCGGCACGGGTGCGCGGCCGGCGATCACACCCATTCGGGGGTTGGCCGATACGCCGTATCTGACTTCCACCTCCGCCTTGTCGCTTCCCGTCATCCCGAACTGCCTGTTGGTGATCGGGGGATCAGCGGTGGCATTGGAGCTTGCCCAGGCCTTTGCGCGGCTGGGCAGTCAGGTAACCATCCTGGCGCGTAGCCGACTGCTTTCCCGTGACGATCCGGCTGTAGGCGATGCCATTCGGAAGGCATTTGAGCAGGAAGGCATTCGGGTATTGCTGCGGACCCAGGCCAGCGGGGTCGATTACGCCGATGGCGAGTTCATACTGGACACCAGCGCGGGTGAACTGCGAGCAGAGCAGTTGTTGATCGCCACTGGACGCACACCCAATACTGAACGGTTGGGTCTGGAACAGATTGGCGTGAAGACAGTGCGTGGCGCGATTCAGGTGGATGGGCGAATGCAAACCAACGTGCCAGGCATCTATGCAGCGGGCGATTGCACCGACCAACCGCAGTTCGTCTATGTGGCCGCCGCCGGAGGCAGCCGGGCCGGGGTCAACATGACCGGTGGCGAGGCCATGCTCGATCTCAGTGCCATGCCTGCGGTGATTTTTACCGATCCGCAGGTGGCGACTGTTGGCTTGACGGAAGAACGGGCGACCACGCAGGGGTTGCAGGTTGATACCCGCGTGCTCGATCTGGCCAGTGTGCCGCGCGCCTTGGTGAATTTCGACACCGCCGGCTTTATCAAGATGGTGGCCGATCGCGACTCGGGGCGGCTGCTGGGCGTGCAGGCGGTTGCCGCCGAAGCTGGAGAGCTGATCCAGACGGCGGTCATGGCGATGCGGGCCAATATGACCGTGCAGGAATTGGCTGAAGAGCTGTTTCCCTACCTGACCATGGTGGAAGGGCTCAAACTCTGCGCCCAGACTTTTACAAAGGACGTGACTCAATTGTCCTGTTGCGCCGGGTAAGGCTGCGTTCCCGGCTCAGTCGGAATGCCTGATCAGGCGCGGCAGCCAGCGCAGATACGCCACCATGCCGAACAACTCGACCAGGGACTGGAACACAATGACAACGATGGCGACACGCCAGGGCTCCGGCAGTGACAGCGCCAGCGGCAGCATGACGAAGGAGTTGCGGGTACCAAAGCTGAAGGTGAGGGTGCGGCCGATAGTGGGCGTGAACCCGAATAGCTCACTGAGCCCCTTGCCGATAATGGCGGCGGCAACCAGGTAAAGCACAAAAACCACAAGCGCCGACCACAGCAGGGCGCCATTGTCGATCACCAGGCTGACTTGGGAGCCGGCAATTAGAAACACCACCAATGCCAGCAACGGCACGGGCAGCCACCCAAGCCAGTCCACCAGTGTTTGCGCGCGTGGGTGTTTTTCCGTCAACCGTTCGGTAATCCAGGCCAGGATCAGTGGGGTGACAATCAATCCGAAGAAAGCTGGCAGCAAATGGCTGGCGATCGCCAGCTCAATGGCGATATTGCCCATGAAAAGCCAGATATAAACGGGTAGCATAATGAGCTGGACAATCAGCAGGATCGGCGCAGCCGCGATGGCCCGGGCGCCGTCCCCACCGCCAAGATGGGTAAAACTGATAAACCAGTCCGTACAGGGCACCAGCAGTACCAGCAGTACGCCGAGACGAATAGCGGGATCATCCGGTAACAGCCACAACAGAAGACCAACGACCACCGGTATCAGGATAAAATTGCCCGTCAGCAAAGCGGCCAGAAAGCGGCGATCACGAAATGCCGACCTGAGATGTATCAGTGGTACCTGAGTGAAAGTGGTATACAGAAGAACACCTAGGGCCGGCCAAAGCAACACTTCCCAATGACGGGTCTGCTCTGGTGACATCCAGCCGATGGCCATGCCGACCAGGATGGCAACCAGATAAATCCAGACCTGATATCGCTCCAGTTGTTCGCGCATTTAAAGCTGTTCCTGCTGTTTTTCGAGGGCACGATAGTATCATTGGTGCGCAATGAGCTCCCGGGACACGCCCTAAGGGTTTCGGCAGACTCATCGAAAGGACTGAAATCTCTTTAGGCGGTGTCGGGAGAGATACGGTAAAATGGCCAGTGCCAGCATTTCACCTTTTTGCCGGCTAGTAGAGGGGAGGGTGTCCCTAAAGGGTTGTTGGTTTTTCCCCAGTTTGGCAGGTTCTGACCCTGTTGAGCGGGGTCACGGATGTAAGGTTAGTAGAACCTAAAGAAGCTGGTCAATTGCTCATGGACATACTGAGATATTTCGAGAGGGTAGAAAGCTATAGTCTTTAGCTTTGGTAATAGGTGTGGTGTAGCTTGAAATGTTTATTAGAAGGCATGCTTTAGATTTCTTCACATTACTCAGATTTGTATCCCAGTTGTATCCCAGAATTTCTATCTAGGTTGTGGGGTATAAAATAATCCGTTGCGTTTATGTAAGGGGGGGATGGTACCAGAGGCCGGACTCGAACCGGCACACCATTGCTGGCGGGAGATTTTGAATCTCCTGTGTCTACCAATTTCACCACTCTGGCACTGCTTAGATTTTACTATTTTCCCTTGGGATACAAAATCGCTTGAGAATTTTGAATCCCCTGTGTCTACCAATTTCACCACGCTGGCACGGTGTGAGCTGCGTATTATAGAAACCTTGCGAGCTGCGTCAATCTATCCGTACAGATAAAGTTAAAAAAAATGTAACAGGCGCAACATGATCTATCTCTCTGTTGGCTGCGTAGGCAGTTTTTAGACATGTGTTGTAGAGGAGTGTCTAAGTACTAAATCAAAACAATGAGGATAAAATCATGATGTTTAAAGGATTTAAACTCAGCTGCCGGAGGGATGTCGGTGCGGCAGCACTAATGCTAGCTATGGCTTCAATTGCTCATGCAGGTCATACCAACACGGTTCTGACCACTGATTTGTGGGGCGGTGAAGAGGTCAATAATGATGCAGCTGACAACCGTATAGCAGGTGACCCCAATGGGCGTGGTGAAGCTTATGTGTTTGGCATAGATGGTGATCCGCTAACACTCTGTTATGTACTAACCGTGGATAAGATTCAGACCGTGCCGGTTGCTGAAGGCATGGCGGCACACATTCACTTTGGCCAACGCGGCGAGAACGGTCCGCCTATTGCGTTTCTTGCCGGTCCTGAAGATGGCAATGCCGCTGATTGTCTGACTGAAGGCGAACCAGGTAAGTTTGAGGGGCCTGCAGGTATTGTGCAGACCATTCTGGAAAACCCCGAAGATTACTACATCAATGTGCATAACCTGGAATATCCGGGTGGTGCGATTCGTGGTCAGTTGCGCTATCAGGACCCCCACGACCATTAATCTGTAATGTTTCTGCCGGGCTCTTGCCAAATGCCATGGAGTTTTAGAGTCCGGCCTTTTCGCTCTTTCTGTAACCTCCCCATTTTGCATCTGCTGCAACTGAAAAAGTTCTGTCCATGCGGTACAATGCGCGCCCTGATTATGAGCTTGAGTGTGACTACCCATGCAGGTGGCTGATTTTAATTTTGACTTGCCTGAAGAGCTAATTGCCAGTTTCCCGCTGGAGCAGCGCAGTGCCAGTCGTCTGTTATGTCTTGATGGCCCATCCGGCGGTATCACCCACGGCCAGTTTACGGATCTGTTACACCAGATCGAGCCGGGTGACCTGATGATTTTTAATGATACCCGCGTGATCCCGGCACGTCTGTTTGGCCAAAAAACCAGCGGAGGCAAGATCGAGATGCTGGTGGAACGGGTGCTGGACGAACATCGGGCTCTGGCGCATATTCGCGCCAGTCGTTCACCGAAACCGGGTACCGAATTGATACTCGAAGGCGGCATTCAGGCGGAGGTGGTTGCCCGTCATGATAATCTGTTTGAGTTGCGTTTCGCTGGCAGTGATAACCTAGTGAGTCTGCTGGAAAATCATGGCCATATGCCACTACCGCCGTATATCAAGCGAGAAGATCAGTTGTCTGATCGCGAGCGGTATCAGACAGTTTATAACCGGAAGCCGGGTGCCGTGGCAGCCCCCACAGCGGGTTTGCACTTTGATCAAGCCATGCTGGCTGAACTGGATGCCCGAGGTGTGCAGCGGGCATTTGTTACCCTGCATGTTGGTGCTGGCACGTTTCAACCGGTAAAGGTTGATGCTATCGATGAGCACCGCATGCATGCGGAGTATATTGAAGTGAGCGAGGCCGTTTGCGAGCAGGTACGCGCAACACAGGCGGCGGGTAAGCGGGTGATCGCAGTGGGCACAACCAGTGTTCGCTGCCTGGAAACCGCAAGTCAGAGTGGTCAGATCGAAGCCTATTTCGGTGATACCGATATCTTTATTTATCCCGGTTACCAATTTCGCAGCGTTGATGCTCTGGTAACCAATTTCCACCTGCCTCAGTCCACTCTGCTGATGCTGGTCAGTGCTTTTGCTGGCATGCAGCCGGTTAAGGCCGCGTATGAGGCTGCCGTGGCCGAGCGGTATCGATTTTTTAGTTATGGCGATGCCATGTTTATGACCCGCAACGATGCCGTGCCGGGTTGTTATCGCAATGAGAGTTCCCGATGAGCAGAACCTGTTTTATGCAATTTGAACAACTGGCCTCAGATGGTAAAGCCCGGCGTGGTCGTCTGGATTTTCCGCGTGGTAGCGTGGCAACCCCGGCATTTATGCCGGTGGGCACCTACGGCACGGTAAAAGGCATGTTGCCCCGGGATATTGAAGCCACAGGTGCTCAGATTATTCTTGGTAACACCTTCCATCTGATGTTGCGTCCGGGAACCGAGATCGTGCAGCAGCACGGTGACCTGCATAATTTTATGCAATGGCAGGGACCGATCCTGACAGATTCTGGTGGGTTTCAGGTCTTCAGTCTGGGCAAGATGCGTAAGATCACTGAAGAGGGGGTATCGTTCCAGTCTCCGGTGGATGGCAGTAAGGTATTTCTCAGCCCTGAGCGTTCGATGGAGGTGCAGCGAGAACTGGGGTCTGACATTGTCATGATCTTTGATGAGTGTACCCCTTATCCGGCGACGGAGCAGGAAGCCGCTGATTCCATGCGGCTGTCGCTGCGTTGGGCCGAGCGCTCTAAAGTGGCACATGGTGATAATCCTTCAGCGCTGTTTGGTATCGTGCAGGGCGGCATGTATCCGGCATTGCGTAATGAGTCCATGACAGGGTTGAGCAAGATTGGTTTTGATGGCTATGCCATTGGCGGCCTGTCTGTGGGTGAACCCAAGGATGAGATGATAAAGGTGCTGGACCACCTGACTGGGCAAATGCCGCAGGATAAACCTCGTTATCTGATGGGGGTAGGTAAGCCGGAAGATATTGTCGAAGCGGTACGCCGCGGTGTGGATATGTTTGACTGTGTTATACCCACCCGCAATGCCCGTAATGGTTTTTTGTTTACCCGTAACGGGGTGGTGAAAATCCGGAACTCTGTGCATAAAACCGACCCTGCATCACTGGACCCGGAGTGCGGCTGTTATACCTGTCAAAACTTCACTCGTAGTTATTTACACCACCTGGACAAGTGCAAGGAAATTCTCGGCGCACAACTCAATACCATCCATAACCTTCATTATTATCAGGAGCTTATGGCCGGTTTGCGTCAGGCAATTGAACAGGGTACATTGAGCGCCTTTGTCGATGACTTTTATCAGCGGCGGGGGCTTGAAACCCCGGCAATTGACGCCATATAACAATCAGATTTTTACTTTCTTTCAGGAGTAGCCATGAGCTTCTTTATTTCTCCCGCCTTCGCTGAAGGCGCAGCTTCAGCGCCCGATACAGGCATGTTTAACCTGCTTTTCCTTGTTGGTTTTGGTCTGATCTTTTATTTCTTCATGTGGCGCCCACAGGCAAAACGTGCCAAAGAGCATAAAAATCTGCTGGCCGGCCTGAACAAGGGTGACGAAGTGATTACTGCCGGTGGTTTGCTAGGCAAGGTAGTAAACCTGAGTGATGACTATGTGGTTCTGGAAGTGTGTGAAGGCACTCAGTTGACGTTCCAGAAAACCCACGTCTCTGCCGCGGTACCTAAAGGCACGCTGAAAAGCATCTAAGCCTAAAAAGTAACGCCACTGGGTTTCTCAGTGGCGTTTTTCGTTTCTGACAGGGACCGGCGGTCATGCTCAATAAATACCCCTTATGGAAAAATTTGCTCATCATTACGGTGCTGTTGATTGGTGGGCTATACGCTGCGCCAAACATCTATCCTGAAGATTACGCCATTCAAATCACAGGCACCCGTGAAGTGCATGAGGTTGATGCTGCTTTGATGGAGCGGATCAGCCAGACGCTGGCCCAGCAGGGTATTGTGGTGAAATCTTCCGAGCTGGAAAACGGCAGTGGCTTGATCCGCTTTGTTGACAGTGATGCGCAACTGGCGGCGAAAGCTTCTATGCATCAGGTAGTTGGCGATGATTATGTGGTCGCGCTTAATCTGGCACCTACCACACCCGACTGGTTAACCTCTATTGGTGCCGGGCCTATGAAACTTGGTCTGGACCTGCGCGGTGGTGTTCACTTCTTGCTGGAAGTTGATCTGCCTAAAGCGGTTGATCAGAAACTGGAAAACTACGCTTCTGAGATCAAAGGCAAGTTGCGCGAAGAGAAGCTGCGTTATCGTACCCTGGACATTGAAAGCAGCACCATGTGGGTGAAGTTCGGCGATGCTTCAGTAAGGGAAGAAGCGTTAGATGTGCTGGCTAAAGAGTATCCGAGCTTTCTGGTTAGCGCCGCAGACCGTGACGAGAGCTTTTATGTCACGGTTGCCCTGTCTGAGCAGGCGATCCGGGATATCGAAACCTATGCCATTAAACAGAATCTGACCACCCTGCGTAACCGTGTTAATGAGCTGGGTGTAGCTGAGCCGCTGGTACAGCGTCAGGGTCGCAACCGGATTGTGGTTCAGTTACCGGGTATTCAGGATACTGCTGCGGCAAAACGTATTATTGGTAAAACTGCGACTCTGGAGTTCCGACTGGAAGCCAAGTCGGGCACCAGCTCGGCCCGTAGTGAACTGCATAGCTTCCGTAGCGACCCTGAGCGTCGGGCCACGCTGGAAAAAGATATCATCATCAAAGGTGACAATGTGGCCAATGCCCAGGCCTCCTTCGATGAAAATGGCCAGCCACAGGTCAATATTACCCTGGATTCCAAGGGTGGTGATCTGATGGCGCGCACCACGAAAGGCGCGGTTCAGCGCCGGATGGCGGTGTTGTTTGTCGAAGATAAAGAGCGCACTGTTTATAAAAAAGTGGATGGTGAGCAGGTCGCGGAAAAGATCCGCTATCAGGAAAAAGGCATTATCTCGCTGGCGACGATTCAGTCAGTGCTGGGCAGTCAATTCCGTATTACCGGCCTGGACGGTGCGGGAGAGTCATCTGAACTGGCACTGCTGTTGCGCGCCGGTGCCCTGGCAGCGCCGATCTACTTTGTAGAAGAGCGCACGGTTGGTCCAAGCCTGGGGGCGCAAAATATCGCAACCGGCGTACTGTCTGTGCAGATAGGTTTTGCTTTGGTATTGGTATTCATGTTCGTCTACTACCGGGTATTTGGTCTGATGGCGAACATCGCGCTAACACTTAACCTGGTACTGCTGGTAGCCGTGATGTCTATGCTGTCCGCTACCCTGACGTTGCCGGGTATTGCCGGGATCGTGCTGACAGTGGGTATGGCGGTGGATGCCAACGTACTGATCTTCTCGCGTATACGGGAAGAGTTGAAAAACGGCCTGCCACCGCAGTCGGCGATTCATGCAGGCTTTGGTCGTGCCTTTACCACAATTCTCGACGCTAACGTCACCACCTTGATAGCGGCAGTGATTCTGTTTGCCATGGGAACTGGCCCGGTGAAAGGTTTTGCTATCACCCTGTCGGTGGGTATTCTGACGTCTATGTTCACCGCGATTCTGGTGACCCGTTCACTGGTGAATCTGGTGTATGGCGGTCGTCAGATCAAGAAGCTGTCAATCTGAGGAACTGCTGATGTCTATGTCTAAGATTTACAACTTCATGGGGTTCCGCAAGGCGGCAACAGCGCTATCAGGTTTGCTGCTGGTTATCTCTATTGCGTCTCTGGCCATTAATGGTCTTAAGTTTGGTCTGGATTTCACCGGCGGTAGTCTGGTGGAGATCGGTTATGAGCAGGCCCCGGATCTGAATCAGATTCGTGATCAGCTTAAGCAGGTGGGCTATAACGATGCCGTGGTGCAGACCTTTGGTACCCCGACAGATATCCTGATTCGGCTGGGTCAGGATCATGATCCGAAACTGGGTGATAAAGTGCTTGCTACGTTGCAGGAGGGGCAGGAGCAAAGCCTTGAACTGCGTCGTAATGAGTTCGTTGGTGCTCAGGTGGGTGAAGAGCTGCGGGAGCAGGGTGGGCTTGGCATGCTGCTGGCCCTGTTTATGATCATGGTATACGTTGCATTACGTTTCCAGATCAAGTTTTCCGTTGGTGCCGTAGCAGCACTGGTGCATGACGTATTGATTGTGCTCGGCTTCTTCTCGGTACTGCAGGTAGATTTCGATCTGACCGTGCTGGCTGCAGTGCTGGCGGTAATCGGTTACTCGCTTAACGACACCATCGTTGTGGCGGACCGTATACGCGAAAACTTCCGTATTATGCGCAAGGGGTCGCCAACCGAGATCATGAACACCTCGCTGTCACAGACCCTGGGTCGTACCCTGGTCACCTCTTTGACAACCATACTGGTGCTGGTGGCGTTGTTCGTATTCGGTGGTGAAATGATCCACGGTTTTGCTACGGCATTATTGGTGGGTGTGCTGGTGGGTACATATTCTTCCATCTATGTGGCGGCTAACGTGATGCTGATGATGGGCATCTGTAAAGAAGACCTGATGCCGCCGGAAGAGAAAGAAGAAACGGTGGATGAACTGCCCTGATGACATGGATAAAGGCTGGCGTTGCCAGCCTTTAACTTTTCCCCTAAGTACCCATCAGAATTCTAGTTTGTCGATATGGTTCTAAAGTGCCGGATTGGCCAGATCCGCCTCGTTATTTAGCCTCTTGTTAACGCTCTGCCCTCGACCGCCTTTCAAGAAACCCTGATAATTACGCGTCTTTTTTTTCGGTTCCGCTTAGGAGTTGCCAATGCATACGATACTGCTCGGCCTGATAGTGCTGGCATTTGTCTTGATTGTGCTTGAGGATGTGATTCATCTTAATAAAGCCAAGTCTACGCTGTTTATTGGCACTCTGGTTTGGATCCTGGCGTTTGTCTTCCCGGAACACAGCGTTGAGCATATTCAGGAAGGGCTGAATGAAAATCTGCTCGACATTGCGACGCTGTGGTTGTTTCTGATGGCAGCCATGACCTTCGTGGCTTATCTCAACCAGCAGGGCCTGATTACCCAGCTGGTCTATCGTCTGCTGCCGGGCCGCCTGACCCTGCGCAAATTAATGATTTTGATGTCGTTGCTGGCGCTGCTGTTCTCTTCGTTGGCAGATAACATCACCGCATCTCTGATTATGCTGTCATTGCTGTCTTCGTTGCAGCTTGATCAGAAAACAGTGCTTAAATTTGCCACTTTGATTGTGTTTGCAGTCAACTCAGGTGGTGTGTCCTTGATCACCGGTGATGTCACCACACTGATGATCTTCCTGGCGGGTAAAGTCAGCATTACAGATCTATTCTTGCTGGTTATTCCTGCAGTGTCGGGGGTTATGGTATTGGCGCTGTTGCTGATGTGGGGTGCCAATGAAGAGGTTCAGCTGCCTAAGTTTAAGCGCCCGATTGCTACAGGGGATAAATTTATTGCCCTGCTGTTTTTGCTGACCATTCTGAGCACTCTGTTTATGAGTGTGGCGTTCTCGGTACCACCGGTACTGACATTCCTGTTTGGCTTGTCGCTGATGTTTATGGTGCACCGTTTTATCTATCGCAGTGAGAAAAAGCCTAATGTGTTGGAGTATGTGCGGGAAATAGAATTCGATACCCTGCTGTTTTTCCTCGGGGTTTTGCTGCTGGTCGGTATGCTCAAAGAGCTATCGGTACTGGATTATCTGCCCCAACTCTATAGCTTAATGCCGGTGTATATGGCCAACTTTATCGTCGGCATTCTGTCAGCACTGGTGGATAACGTGCCACTGACCGCGGCGATTCTGAAATCAGGCATTGAAATGACCACGGCTGACTGGCTGGGTTTGACCTATGCTGTGGGTGTGGGTGGTTCTATACTGGTGATAGGGTCGGCGGCCGGTGTGATTGCGCTGAGTAAACTACAGCAATTGACCTTTATTACCTATCTGCGTTTTGTCCATTGGCTGCTGGTGGCTTATACCCTGGGCTATATTGCGGTGATGCTGTTCAGCCGCCTCTCAAGTTAAAGACGGCAATTAAATTACCCCTTGCCCTAGTATTGGCTTATCATCAATTGATAAGTTACTGAATCAAAAAGGGCGAGGGCAAAAGCCTTCGTCCATCGCGCGCGCGAAGGAATCCCCGCACATTATGAGTAAAGATTGGCTGCAAAATGATCCCCATGCTTCAACAGAAGCTGAAAAGTATGATAATCCGGTACCCAGTCGGGAGTATATCCTGCGCTTTATGCAGGATTGGGGGAAGCCGATTAGCCATGGCCAGCTGTGCCACGAAATGGGGGTGCACGCAGAAGCCAGTCAAGAAGCTGTCTCCTATCGCCTGCGTGCCATGTGCCGTGATGGACAGCTGATCAGTAATCGTAATAACGAGTTTGGCTTGGTGGACAAGATGTCCCTGATTAAGGGACGGGTGATTGGTCACCGGGATGGTTTTGGTTTTGTTAAGCCGGATGAAGGCGGTAACGACCTGAAGCTGAGTCCACGTCAGATGCGTCAGGTGTTTGATGGTGACCGTGTGATGGTGCAGGAGATCAATGTCGATCCCAAGGGCCGTCGCGAAGGCAAGATTATCGAAGTGATGGAGCGTAATACCCGCAAACTGGTCGGTCGGTTTCAGGGTGAAAACGGGTTTGGTTACCTGCGTCCGGAAAACCAGCGGATTACCCAGCAGATCATTATCGCACCAGATCCGGAGCAGTCGCTTAGCTATAAAGATGGTCAGTTAGTGGTAGCAGAACTGATGCTGCAGCCGGGTAAGCGTCAGATGCCGCAAGCCAAGGTGGTGGAAGTTCTGGGTGATCATATGGCCCCGGGGATGGAAATCACCGTGGCTATACACAATTACGGTATCCCGAATGAATGGCCCGATGAAGTACGCCAGGAGATTGGCGAACTCAGTGCTGAAGTCGAAGAAACAGCCAAACAGAATCGGGTCGATCTGCGCCAGCTTCCCCTGGTGACCATTGATGGTGAAGATGCCAAGGACTTTGATGATGCGGTTTATGCCGAGGCAAAACGCGGTGGTGGCTGGCGTTTATGGGTCGCCATTGCTGATGTGTCCTGGTATGTAAGACCCGGCAGTGCACTGGATCATGAAGCCATGAACCGTGCTAACTCAACTTACTTCCCCGAATATGTTGTCCCCATGTTGCCGGAGCTGCTGTCTAACGGCCTCTGTTCGCTCAACCCGCAGGTAGATCGTCTGGCGATGGTATGTGAAATGACCGTGAGCGCCTCAGGCAATCTGTCCGGTTACCAGTTTTATGAAGCCGTGATCAGTTCCCATGCTCGTCTGACCTACAACAAAGTCGGCGAAATGTTGATGGACCCGGACAGTGATGAGGGTCAGCGTTTGCGTCAGGAGTACGCGCCGCTGGTGCCGCATCTGGAAGATCTGTACAACCTGTACTTTGCCTTACGCGGTGCGCGTGAGGCCCGCGGTGCTATTGATTTTGAAACCACAGAAACCCGGATGCTGTTTAGTGAACAGCGCAAGATTGAACAGATTATCCCGGTTCAGCGGAATGATGCTCACAAGCTGATTGAAGAATGTATGCTGTGTGCAAACGTGGCGACTGCGCGTTTTCTCAGTAAGCTGAAAAAACCCGCGCTGTATCGTGTGCATGAAGGACCGAAAGCGCAAAAGCTGGAGAATCTGCGGGCTTACCTGGGTGAGCTGGGGCTTAACCTGCCAGGTGGGGAAAAACCGGAGCCGTTACATTATCAGGAGCTGGCAGAACATATTCATGATCGACCTGACCAGCACTTAATTCAGACCATGATGCTGCGCTCAATGCAGCAGGCGGTTTACTCGCCGGATAATCAAGGCCACTTTGGCCTGGCTTATCCCGCGTATACTCATTTTACGTCTCCCATCCGGCGCTACCCAGACCTGATAGTGCATCGCTTGATTCGCAGTGCCTTGCACAGCGGCGTGCAGGATGCGGGTTTGCTGCAGCCTGATGGTTTTGTTGCCAATTCTGCCTTCCATTGTAATTACAGCATGGAGCAGATGCTGCAATTGGGTGAACACTGCTCTATGACTGAGCGGCGCTCGGATGATGCGACCCGGGATGTGGTGTCTTGGCTGAAATGTGAATATATGCAAGACCACGTTGGCGATGAGTTTAATGGGGTGATTGCTGCGGTCACTGGCTTTGGTGTGTTTGTTGAGCTGGATGAGCTGTATGTTGAGGGCTTGGTGCATATTTCTGCGCTGCCAGGAGACTATTATGTCTTTGATCAGGCGAAGCAGCGTTTGGTGGGTGAGCGTACCCGCAAGGTATACAAGCTTGGTGATCGTCTCAAGGTAAAAGTGCTGCGCGTCGATCTGGATGATCGAAAAATCGATTTTGATCTGGTTGAAGTGACTGCCGTCAGAAAGAAAAGTACCCGCCAGATGTTGGCCGAGGGCAAGCTGACGGGGGCGGAAAAAGGCACTAAGAAGCAGGGTGGTGCAACCCAAAACCGCAGCAAACGGACAAACGGTAAAAAAGAATCTGGTTCGGCGCGCGCTAAACCGGGTTCGCAACGGGAAGCGCTACTCAACCCGCGAAAAAAAAAAGGCTGATCAGCTGGGTCAGCAGCAAACTACCCAAAAGGAAAAAAACCTGAAAAAGGTTTCGGGCAAAGCTACGCGTAAAAAAGAGCTGTCGCCGGCCGAGCTGGAACAGATGCAGTACACCACACCTGCACCGGGAAAAAGCAAGAAAGCCAAGCAGCGAAATAGCAGCAAACGCTCCAAACCCAGGCAATAACAGCTAGGTGGTTGGCCGTTGCTAATACACAACAGCCACCCCATCAGCCTGATTTCAGTTTTTGGTCACCAGGATGGAAATTTCATCCGTACTGGTCAGGCCCAGGTCGTCAGTGACAGTGAGCTGGAACACCAATACCTTGCTTTTCGCTTTGCCTTTCAGTCTTGGTGCGCTGAAGGTCACTCTGGACTGGTTATCGGCGCTTAAGATCACCGTACTGCTAGAGGTTTGCAGCCATTGATAGCTGACGATGGAACCATCGCTATCCATTGAATCACTGGCATCCAGTAATACCGTTGATCCCTGTTTAACCGTTTGGTTGGTCCCAGCGTTGGCAGCAGGCGCTTGATTCGCCTGCAGGAAGACTGTCACCGTGTCGCTGCTGCTCAGGCCGTGTTCATCGGTCACTGTCAGGGAGAAAGTAAGGGTGGCGGCTTCGCCAGCTGCAAGGATCGGCGTGGTGAACGTTGGCTGTGAACTACTGCTGTCGCTCAGGCTGACCAATGGGCCTTGGATCTGTTGCCATAGGTAGCTGATGCTGTCGCCATCGGGGTCCTGACTGAGGCTGCCGTCCAGTATTGCCAGACTGTTCTGCGAGAGGGTTTGGTCACTGCCTGCAGCGGCCAAGGGAGCCTGGTTGTCGCTCACGCTGATGGTGATCGTATCGCTGTCGGTCAGGCCATTTTCATCAGTCACGGTTAACTGAAATACCAGGTCACCGCCCATGGGTGGTGAAGTAAAGCTGGTGCTGGCATTATCCGGGCTGTCCAGGCTCACAGCAGTGCCTGATAACTGCTGCCAGTGATAAGAAATGATGGCGGTGTCATTATCGTAGGAGGCGCTGCCGTCCAGATAAACCTGCAGGCTTTGGTCCACCGCCTGATCAGCGCCGGCCTCGGCAACCGGCGTCAGGTTGCTGATATGGAACACCATGTTGTCGCTGTCGCTCAGACCTGAATCGTCAGTGACAGTAAGCCGGAAAACCAGGCTGGTGCTGGTGTCGGGAGAGAGCTCGGGTGCTGAAAAGCCTGCAACACCCGGTTCGGGGTCCTCATTTAAAGTGACAGGAGTGCCGGACAGTTGTTCCCATTGATAGTCGGTAATAGTGCCGTCGCTGTCATAGGAGTCTGAACTGAACAGGTAATAATAACCACCGCTGTGGCCTGAGCGGTCTGCTCCGGCTTCGGCAACAGGGGGTAAGTTGCTGACTGCGATCAGCACACTGTCGCTGTGTTTCTGGCCGGTATCATCGGTAACCGTCAATCTGAATTCCAGTTCAAGTGTGCTACCCGCCGGTACAGCGGGCGCGGTAAAGCTTTCCACGCCGGGGGCGACGGGGGTGAAACTGACCGATTCTCCAGCGGTTTGTGTCCAGTTGTAGTCGAGTAAGGTGCCGTCCGAATCGTAAGAGTCGCTGCCATCCAGATATACTGTGCTGTTCATCGCTACCATCTGATCGTCACCGGCGATGGCTACGGGAGGCTCACCGAGTGCAGGGTTCTGGCCGTTCATTACCACCAGACCGTAGTTGTAGTTGGCCACCGCTACGTCGGGCAAGCCATCGCCGTTGATGTCTCCAACAGCCATGCCCTGGCGGTTGTAGTGGCTGGCATAGGGTTGACTGAAAAGCTGTTCGTCCAGCAGTCTGCCGCCATTGGTTTGGGCATAGACCCCTAAGCGGTACCAGCCACCATGCAGCACCAGAAGGTCATCTTTATTATCCAGGTCCATATCGGCAACAAGGATAGTTTCCGGAACATCATAACTGTTCAGTACGGTAGCTGATTCCAGGCCACCTTTATTGTCCTGATAAAAGATACCGATTTTGGCAGTGGGCTGATTACCGCCAAAGGAAACGGCGATATCGTTACGGCCATCATTGTCCAGATCACCTATGGTTACTCCTTTGGTCAGCTCATTCCCGCCCAAGTCGTGATGGGTTTCCGGTTGAAAGCTGCCATCACTGTTCCCTCGGATGACCGTCAGGTTGTCATAGGCATAGCCGGATCCGCTCATCAGAACAATGTCGTTGTTGCCATCGTTATTGATGTCTCCCAAGGCCATGTCGGAATAGTTGTCATTGCCGGTGGCCAATACATAAGGGCTTGGCGTAATGGTGCCGTTGTTCTGATAAAACAGGGCGGTTTCTGTTCTATAGCTCCCCACAATATCATCCAGTCCGTCAGCATTGAGGTCGGCCGCTTTTAAATGGTAGGAGTAGGGGGTACTAATACTAGAATCTAGCACCATCTCTCCGGTTTCTGACTGCAGGAAAATCTCGATGGAGGTGCCTTCCACACCCACACAGAGGTCGGCCAGGCCGTCGCCGTTAAAGTCTCCGGTGGCCAGAGAGTCCGGGCGGTAGGTATAGCCTGCATTCAGGGGAAGGGTGATCTGGGGTGCCAGCTCACCGGCTTCGTCCTGATAAAATAGCTTCAGCGTATAGTCATTGGCTTCGTCAAAATAATAGGAGGTGGTCAACGCCACGTCCTGTCTGCCGTCATTGTTTAAATCGGCAATCACCACGGCTTCGGGCCAGGAGCCGGTGGTTATGGTGTAATAGTTCTGGAAATTGATGTCGGCCTGGGCTTGTGGATACAGGCAAAACAGCGTGATGGCGGAGGCGGCGAATTGCCGGCTGAAACAGGTCATTGGATCCTTCCTTTATTTGACACAGTGGCAGTTTCGCAGTTTAGCATGGCTGTACGTTTGTATTATGAAAGCTGTAAGTAAAGCAGTAACAGTTTTCAAACGCCCGTTGGCTAGCCGGTTAAAACTGTATAGAGTAGGCCATAAATGATGACACAGACAAACAGCAGGGCTTTCCAGCCGGGTGGGGCTGATACCTGGGAAAAGGCCAGGCGATAGCAGGCGGCTGCGGACAGGCCCAGACTGAGGCCGGCGAGGTCGTCTATGGGGCGATTTTGGCCCAGTAATATCTGGCTCAGGGCAATCGCTAATGTGATAAATAAACAGCACAAATAGATCCAGCGTCGGTGTTGTGCTGGTATTCCGGTCGTAAAAATGACGGCCAACATGACGCACAGGCCGCCAATAAGCGAGATACGTGTGCCGGAAAAATTGTCAGTATCTGCGACACCGGGCTGGGGTGTTTCTATGGTAAACATGATATTCAGTGCTTGATCAGCAGCAAAGAGCAGTAGCAGGATCAGTAGAAACCAGATGGCGTTGCCGGGGCTTCGAGGTAGCAGGTTAAGGCATACAATCAGGGTCGCTCCAATGACGAATTCTGGGTCTGCTAAACCTGTTAGCCAGAGCATGATGTCGACGCTCCAGTCAGGTATCAGCTGTGTTAGAGAGATGACTGTCTGCTGCCATTGTTGCAGCAAGGGGTTGAGCTGTAGGAAAGCGCAGGCAAGAAACAACAGCAGGCTGGAAATCAACATAAACCAGGCCCCAAGTTGTTCCTGCGCTATCGGTATCCTGTGGGTAGCTCTTGCCACTGCACCGTCAGGTTGTAGTGCTCTGTGGATAGGGGGTAATAACAGCAGGCCGATGAAAAACGGTAACAGTAATAGGGTGAGATCAAGCCAGTATGGTGGTAACAGGTTACTGCCATAGCCGAGCATATAACCAGGTAGAAGGTAAATCGGCGACCAGAGCAGGGCCGAGAGCAGATTGACACCAACAAACAGGGTCGGGGGCATACGGCACATGCCGGCGACAAACGGCATCACAGGCCGGATCGGGCCGATAAAACGCCCCAGCACCACACTCACGACACCATAACGCTGAAAGTACTGCTGGCTGTTCCCCACCCAGTTTGGATGTTGTTGAACCAGTCGGAATCGCAGAATGGTTGGTGCAGCATAGCGGCCACAGAAATAACTGAAGATATCTCCGGTGGCTGCCCCCAGGAATCCAGCCAGCAGCAGCAGGTTGAGGCTCACCATTTGGTGCCCCGCTGCTGACGTCAGTGCCAGTAATATGGCGATACCGGGTACCACTATGCCAATAAAAGCCAGGGACTCCAGCAAGCAGACCAGCGCCACAATGACCAGTAGGGTGCTGGGTGTAGTGGCAAAATTCAGTAAACTATCGATCACCAGTTACATTCTCATACGCTTAAGCATTGATTGCATACCCCTCGAAAATCACTATCAGGAATTAACATGCTGATAGGGGTTGGCTTTGTTATAATCGCCGCCGTTACTTGCCTGCGGGAATCCCAGATGAAAGAGATTATTCTGCTTACAATTTCCGGTGAAGATAAACCCGGTGTCACTTCTGCCATGACCAGTATTCTGGCGGAGTATCACTTGAACATCCTTGATATCGGGCAGGCGGTAATTCATAACACCCTTTCATTAGGTATTCTGGTTGAGGTGACTCGCCAGGCAGAGTCCTCACCTATGCTCAGGGATGTGCTGTTCAAAGCCCACGAGCTGAATATGAATATCCGCTTTCAGCCAATTGAGGTCGACAGTTACAGCCACTGGGTTGAAGGTCAGGGCAAGTCCCGCCATATCATTACTTTGTTGTCCCGCAAACTGAGCGCGCATCATATTGCTACGGTTACTCGTATCGCTGCAAGCCATGGTTTGAATATAGATAATATCAGTCGCTTGTCAGGGCGTATCAGTCTTGATGAGGGGCCAAGTCAGACCAAGGCCTGTGTTGAATTTTCAGTACGGGGAGCACCGAAAGATACCGCAGCCCTGAGGGCCGAATTTCTTAAGGCTGCCAGTGATCTGGACGTGGATATTGCCTTTCAGGAAGACAATATTTATCGCCGCAACCGCCGCCTGGTTGTGTTTGATATGGACTCCACACTGATTGAAGCGGAAGTCATTGATGAGCTGGCTAAAGAGGCCGGGGTGGGTGAGCAGGTTGCCGAAATCACTGAAGCGGCAATGCGAGGTGATATCGACTTCAATGAGAGCTTTCGTCGCCGTATGGCGTTACTGAAAGGTCTGGATGTCAGTGTGCTGGAATCTATAGCAGAGCGCCTCCCGCTGACTGAGGGTGCTGAGGAACTGGTCTCTAACCTGAAAGCACTGGGTTTTAAGACCGCGATTCTTTCAGGAGGCTTTACCTATTTTGCCGAGCGATTGCAAAAACGCCTAGGCTTTGACTATGTCTATGCCAATGAGTTGGATGTACAGGATGGCAAGGTCACCGGGGAAGTGAAGGGCAACATCGTTAACGGTGAACGTAAGGCTGAATTGCTACGCAGTATTGCTGAAAAAGAGGGCATTCAGCTGGAGCAGACCATTGCCGTGGGTGATGGTGCGAATGACCTGCCGATGCTGTCTATTGCCGGGTTGGGGATCGCCTTCCGTGCTAAGCCGCTGGTCAGGCAGAGTGCCAAACAATCCATCAGCACTCTGGGACTGGATGGCATTCTTTATCTGATAGGCTTCCGGGACCGGGATACTCTGGATGGCGACAAATAACAGCGGTCAGCCCTGTTCAAAGAAATCATAATCCATGGTTGTTTTTGGTGGTTGCAGGTAGAAGCCTTGAATAAAGTCGACCCCGGCTTTCCAGAGTTTGCACATGACTTGAGTGTCTTCGACCATTGGTGCGATGACTTTTTTCTCTTGCGCTCGCAGCTTATCAACGGTGTCTTTAAAGCTGGTATCGAAGCTGTTGTTTTCCTGCAAGTCTCGGATGTATGAACCATCCAGTTTGACATAGTGTGACTTGACCCGCTTTAGGATCTCTCTGGAGTTTGGTGCACTACCGAAGTGTTTAATACACACTTGGCAGCTCATATTCGCCAGTTCCTGAGTGAATTGTCGAATCGACTGAATATCCAGGCCGATATCTGTTTCACTAATCTGGAAAATTAAGCTGTTGGCACTGAGCTGGTGTTCTCGTAGTCGTTCCGCCAACCAAACCAGGGTTTCCGGATGCACCATGGTTTTGTGACTCAGGCTGATGGCCAGGCGTTGCTGGTTTTTGGAGCCAGAGTGCTTCAGCGCTGTCAGACTTTGCTCAATCACCCAGCGGTCGATAGCCACTTTCAGTTCTGGGTCATTGATACGTTGCATCAGCCCACTGGGCGACAACGATTTATTGCGTCCATCAATAAAGCGCAACAGAACTTCATAGTACTCGACCCCGCTGGGGTTAGAATTCATCTCGACAATGGGCTGAAACATCAGTTGCAGGCTGTTTTCGCGCACTAGTATCCAGAGTTTGTCAGTCAAACTGCTATTATCCTGGTTGTGCTTTTCCAGCCGTGGGGTGACTAAGCCAATGGCGTCACCTTTTTCGCTGCTGCTCAGTTGACGGGCCATATCTGCGGCCTGCTGCAGGGCTTCTTCTTTACCCGGCGCATTATCATTGATCGGAGAGACGCTGACCGAACAGCTGGTGTTGAGGGTTGTGTCGCCAAATTCGACTTCACAGCGGCGAATTTCACGACGCAGTTTTTTCGCCAACTGCATGGCTTTGTCGGTACTGGAGTCGAAAAAAATCAGCGCGAATGTGTCGTTGTCCGGTCGAGCGATCAGGTGGACCCGGTTAATCATCTTTTGCAGTAGCTGAGCCACTGTGCGAATCATCTGTTCGGTAGCTTCCTCGCCATGTTGCTGTTCTACCGCTTGATAATTATCGAGACAGAGATACAGCAGATGACAGTCGTGGCCGCCATCCAAAGCCTTGTGGATTACATAACCCAGTTCTTTGCTTAAATAGCTTTGGTTATAGAGTCCGGACAGGTAATCGATACCTTCATGCAGGATGTTTTCGGTGACAATATTTTTGGCATGCAGGGTTGCTTGCAGGGTAAGTTGGTCCTGCAGGCGTAGTTTTTTCAATACTATACGACAGTTCAGCTCGCTTTTATCGGCGCGTTCTACCGGCAGGTTGATGCAGTATTCAAAGCTGTCGCTATTTTCAAAATTGCGCAACAACGTAGAGAATTCACGACGGTTGCCTTTGCTTATCAGGCTGCTGAAGTTTTCGTTTTCCAGCTCTTGTGGTTCAAGATAACCTAAGAAATCCAGTAAGCTGGCATTGGTAGAACTGATACGCCCTTCGCGGCAAAGCAGAATGGGTTGAGATGACTCGTTGATCAACTGACGAATGTTTTCCTCGCAATCACTTAAGTCCGCCTGCGCCTTACGGAGTTGCTTGCGATTATGCAGATGCTGAAGCTCGCGTTGAATTAAATGCAGTGCCAGGCTGTCATTATCCTGGGGAATGATGCAGTCGGGTTGTTGTTGCAGTGCGGTATCCAAAATATCAGGATGCATGCTGTCAACCAGCTTGATCACCGGGATATCTCTGTTTCGCTCCTGCAGGGCGTTATGCAGCTCATCAAGGCTGATTTCTGCCGTAGACTCATCGATTAGCAATAGATCCCATGAGCGTTCACTCAGTGCTGCTGTCAGGCTGCTGAGGTCGGCGACATCACGGCCGCGGGGAGACATTCTTACCGAGCGCAGCAGGTTAAGTATACGGGCGGAGTGTTCAGTTGAAATGCCAACAAACAGTACTTGGATATCTTTGTTCAGGCGTTGGCTGCGGCGAGCGTTGGTACTGAATTGTTCCAGTTTTTGTTTGGCTTCAAACAATGCGGTTAACATGAAAACGCAACTCCTGAGCTTGGTCTGGCGGGTGTTTTCGGGCTACTGCAACGCCAGCGTATCTTATTATTATATGTTTCAATACAGTGCTATGCCCTCTTTACAGTATATCTGTTCTCGGTACGCTGACCCAGCTTTGCAACAGACTTCCTGTATGCAGCAGTGTGCAATCAATATTCAGTGTGTGTAAGCCCCTATACAACTGAGCCTTGAGGGGGTGTTTAGTCTGGTAACAAGCCGATGATGTGGTGTGTCTGCCGTCCGGTATTGGTGTCAGTCGCACATTGCGTTGCAATGACTCGAACCTCTGGCGGTTCTCATCAATGGAGTCTTTCAATAGTTCGGAGATAGGTTGAAGTATGAAGAATTGGCTGGGGTAGGAGGATTCGAACCTCCGCATACTGGAATCAGAATCCAGTGCCTTACCGCTTGGCGATACCCCAGTAGCCGGGCTGTGCTAATGACTCACGTGCAAATGGTGGCAATAGCGGGACTCGAACCTGCGACCCTCGCATTATGAATGCGATGCTCTAACCAACTGAGCTATATTGCCACGCAGGAAGTGGCTGGGGTAGCAGGATTCGAACCTGCGCATGACGGGATCAAAACCCGTTGCCTTACCGCTTGGCTATACCCCAGCATTATCCGAAACATGGTGGCAATAGCGGGACTCGAACCTGCGACCCTCGCATTATGAATGCGATGCTCTAACCAACTGAGCTATATTGC